>DATLYA010000395.1:0-5029 GCA_035575235.1 Candidatus Methylomirabilota bacterium | reverse complement strand
CTCGACTGGTACCGTAAAGAGGGCATCATTTTCAAAGGCGGGTCCGGATCCGGCGTGAACCTCTCGAAGATCCGCTCTTCCAAGGAGCGACTGGCGGGCGGCGGCACCGCCTCTGGTCCCGTCTCGTTTATGCGGGCGGCGGACGCGTCGGCTGGAGTCATCAAGTCCGGGGGCAAAACCCGGCGGGCGGCTAAGATGGTCGTGCTTAATGCTGATCATCCGGATGTGCTGGAGTTTATTCAATGTAAAGTAGAGGAGGAAAAGAAAGCGTGGGCGTTGATTGAGGCCGGCTACGATAGCTCTATTGACGGCGCGGCGTACAGTTCCGTCTTTTTTCAAAATGCGAACAACTCCGTGCGCGTCACCGACGAGTTCATGCGCGCGGTCCTAGAAAATGGCCCGTGGGCGACCCGTTTTGTGACCTCCGGTGAAGTGTGCGAAATGATGCAGGCCCGCGATCTACTGCGGAAGATCGCTGAAGCAACCTGGCAGTGCGGCGATCCAGGCATGCAGTACGATACCACGATCAACTTATGGCATACCTGTCCCAATACGGGGCGCATTAACGCGAGTAATCCCTGCAGCGAATACATGCACCTGGATGACACTTCATGTAACCTTGCTTCACTCAACCTCATGAAATTTCTTCGGGACGATGGCGGGTTTGATATCGCCGCCTTCAAGCATGCGGTAGATATTAGCATCACTGCGCAAGACATCATTGTTGACAATTCCAGTTATCCGACGTCAGAAATCACTGCTAATGCAAAGGCGTTCCGTGAACTTGGGCTTGGCTACGCCAACCTTGGCGCGCTCTTGATGTCCCTCGGGCTGCCGTACGATTCCGAAGCCGGCCGGCAATATGCCGGCGCGATCACCGCCCTGATGACTGGAGAGGCGTATCTCCACTCTGCACGCATGGCTGAACAAATGGGGCCATTTTCCGGGTATGCGGTCAATCGTGAACCCATGCTCGCCGTCATCGAGAAGCATCGCTCTTATGCCCACAGGCTCGATTCCGCGCTTGTTCCGCTTGATCTTCTCTCTGAAGCCCGCAAAGTATGGGACGAGGCGCTGGGGTACGGGCGCAAGCACGGCTATCGCAATTCGCAAGCTACCGTCCTGGCGCCGACCGGCACTATCGCGTTTATGATGGACTGCGACACCACCGGCGTGGAGCCGGACATTGCCTTAATCAAATACAAACGCTTGGTTGGCGGCGGCTTATTAAAGATTGTCAACAACACCGTGCCGCGCGCGCTCAAACGGCTTGGTTACGACGACAAAGAAATTCAAGCGATTGTTGAATATATTGACGAGCATGAGACGATTGAAGGCGCGCCGCTGTTACGCCCTGAGCACCTCCCGGTGTTCGACTGCGCTTTTAAGCCCATGCGCGGCGCTCGCTCGATTCACTATCTTGGGCACTTACGGATGATGGGCGCTGTACAGCCGTTTCTTTCTGGCGCGATCTCCAAAACGATTAACATGCCGAATGACGCCACGGTAGAAGATATTATTGAAGCATACGTTGAAGCCTGGAAGCTTGGTCTCAAGGCGGTCGCTATCTACCGGGACGGATGTAAACGCATACAGCCGTTGGCGACGGGTGAGAAAAAAGCTGAAACGCAGTCAGCGCTGCAATCGGCAGTCGTAGCGGAACTCGCTCCACGACGGAGACACTTGCCGATGGAGCGACAAGCGATCTGCCACAAATTTGAAGTGGCGGGACATGAGGGCTATATCCATGTCGGCTTTTACGAAGACGGCGCTCCAGGTGAAATTTTCATCAAAATGGCCAAGGAAGGCAGCACAATCTCGGGTCTCATGGATACGATCGCCACCCTCACCTCCTTGGCCCTCCAATACGGCGTACCGCTTGAAGCGCTCGTGAGTAAGTTCAGCCATGTACGCTTCGAGCCGTCGGGGTTTACCAAGAATCCTGACATTCCCTACGCAAAATCGCTGACGGACTATATCTTTCGCTTCTTGGGTTCGCGGTTTCTCTCTACTGAATCGAAACAGTCGGTGGGGTTGATCGAAACCGACGGATCGAAAGAGACCTTTCCGCACGGCGGAGGTCATAGCGTAGAAACATTCTCACTCAGTGTCGGCGCAGCGCCAGTGGTTGCTCACATGGCAGCGCCACAGGCTAACGCCAATGGCTTGGCTTATCAAAACGGCATGACGACATGGCAAGCACAAGCCGATGCGCCAAGCTGCGCGGACTGCGGTTCGATTATGATCCGCAATGGCTCCTGCTATAAGTGCCTGAATTGCGGCGCGACCAGCGGATGTTCGTGATTCTGCGAGCGACTGCCTAACAAGGAATTAAGCGCGCGGGACCCCAGCGTGGTGGGCAGGGAAGGCGCTTGAGGAAGTGGGAACGCAGGAGAGGCGGGCCTTCCGAGGGGGGTACGAGGCCGGAACAATCCGGGCGGGGCGTCATAAGACGCCCCGTTGGCGTAGGATACGCTGATGCAAACCAGTAAAATTCGTCCAAAAGTTTACACTGTTGCCGAATTTGCTGTTATATTCGCGATTTCTCCGCGTATGGTCCGCGACCTGATCCACAAAGGTGAGCTCCCAGCTCTCCGTATCGGTCGGTCGTATCGTATTTCTCGTAAAGCCGCTGACGCCTATCTTGCGAAAGTCCTTTCTCCTCTTCCCTACCCCGCTCCAAAATCTCGCGTTCGACTTGAAGATAAGCAGACAGGATTTTTGTTTCCGATAGGAACGATGCAGTAAGCACTCAGGCGCGGCGCTCTAACAAGCTATGAATCTCAGCAGCTTCTTGATTCGCTCATTCTTTCTCAGTTGTCCCGTAAAAGTTAAAAAGAGGATTAAAAGCGTATCTTATTACTCGTGATCTCACACCGTTTCTCTCCTTTGGAAAATCCCTTGACAACTTTTCTCGACCTCTTGCAGCAGCAGGTTTAAAGCTGGAGGGGCACGGCGCGCCGTGCCCCTACGAAGGCGGCGTACAGTACTGAACTTAGCCGGCAAAATTCCTCAGGGCGCTCTTGGACGGCTTGCGAAATTCGCTGTCTTCCGCCACAGTTTGTGTATGGACACGATTATTTCCGCCCTCCGTCAGCAATTCAGTCCTGAGCAAGTGCGCACTGAGCCGGCAGAATTAACCGCGTTTTCTAAGGATGCACTTCGTCCTCATCGCGGCTTTGCCGACATGGCCGCGCTTGTACATAAACCGATTGCTGTCGTACAGCCGATCTCTACGTCTGAAGTGGTGCAACTTGTTGCCTTCGCTAGAACACACCGACTGCCGTTGATCCCTTACGGCGGCGGCAGCGGCCTGATGGGCGGAGCGCTCTCCATCCGCCCAGGCCTCGTCGTCGATGTCAAACGCCTGGATCGCCTCATAGAGATCGACCAGCAGAGCATGACGGTCCGTGTCCAAAGCGGTATGCGCTTACGCCCGCTTGGAGAGCAGCTTGCAGAACAAGGACTCCTGCTTGGCCATGATCCATGGACCGTCTCCATCGCCACGGTAGGTGGAGTCATTGGAACGCATGGACTTGGGTATTTAGCGGGACGCTACGGTTCTATCGGCGCTCAAGTGCTTGGCCTGGAAGTCGTGCTCGGCACAGGAGAGGTTATTCGCACCGTTCCGGTACGGAAACGCTCGACCGGACCAGATCTCACCCGTTTGTTTATCGGAGCAGAAGGAATTCTCGGAATTATCACAGAAGCCACTCTTCAAGTCTTTCCTCAACCACAGCAACGTTCACTGCTTGGTTTTACATTCTCGGATTTTCCGACTGGGTTTCGCGCTGTCCTTGCCATGCAACGGTATGGCGTGCAACCGGCCTCAATGGATCTCGCGGCGGATAACTGGCATATCGATTTACAAGAACGGCGAGGCTTCCCATCACTACAACCACCGTCTTTACGACTCGTGTTCGATGGTCTGCCTGGTGAAGTCTCAGCGCAATGCACAGAGGCGACACGCATTGCCCAAGACTATGGAGGATCGCCAATTGCCCAGGAAGAAATGCATGACTACTGGGAGCATCGTCACGCTATCGCCGACCGCTGGGCGCAAGAGCCGGAATTGCGCGAGGGCGTATGGCTAGAAACGCCCTTTGGCAAATCGCAATTTGATTTTTTACACATGGCTATTCCCGCCAACCGCTTGCTCGACTTCCGTGAACGAGCGTTTGCCTGCATACACAAGCACGACGTCTTCTTGTGCGAGGAAGGCGTGTGGATTTGGCCGGAGTGTTATGCGTTTGTCCTGTATTGTCGTCAGACGCGCGACAACAACGCCGCTCAGCTGATGCGCCAGACAACTGAAGAGATTTACCGTTTAGCCCAGGACGTTGGCGGCTCTATCGAATATGTCCATGGCGTTGGCGTTCGACTTGGGCATTTGATGGAGAGAGAACTAGGGAGCGGCATGGAGGTGTTACGTTCGTTGAAGAGGATGTTTGATCCCGATGGAATTATGAACCCAGGAAAACTCGGCTTAGGATAGCCCCGATCGCTCTCTCTTATGTCTCACGCGCTACTTCTGACACGGCATTAATTGCTCAACGTCACCGGCATCGGCTCTGGATGTCCATAGGAGATCCCATAAATGACGTGAGGGCCAGTCGTCTTTGCCAACGTTACTTCTTTTGGCTTCCGCCGTGGGGTGACGTGGAGAATAAAGCCGTTCTTTGCTGTCAACAGTTTTGTCAGTTGCTGATTGTGTTGTTCCATAGTCGTTCAGGATACTCGTAGTCACACACGGGTAACGAAAAAGCATTCCACAAAGGATGACGGGACCTTTTGCCTTATTCACGCTGCGTTACGATGTTAGTGTCCAATTTCCTTTTGCGGATTCTCCGCTTCTGCATCTTCCGCTTGATCGAGCAGGTAACTGAGTTCGTGCAACGCCTCATTCACATGGAAAGCGACAGCGAGCAGAGAGCTGTACGCCTCTTCGTCAGTATCGTGGAGTTTGAGGTGATCGTTAATCACCGCCAGGAGGTCGCGCAGCTGTTCTTCGGCATTACATAAGTGATCG
>DATLYA010000394.1:0-4009 GCA_035575235.1 Candidatus Methylomirabilota bacterium | reverse complement strand
CGCCAAGAGATGGAAGAAGAAACTTTTAGCGCCGCCAGCAATAGCTTGATTTTGATGATGCATCGGCCTGGATGAAGGAGGCTTATATCTATGCGCGCCCTCGTTATAGACGATTCTCGGGCCATGAGGGCTATCCTCGGAAGGATCTTAAAAGAGCTTGGGTTTGAAGTGACCGAGGCCGGGCATGGCCGCGAGGGGTTGGAGCGGCTACAGCAGGAGAGCAAGCTCGCTCTGGCTCTTGTTGACTGGAATATGCCCGAAATGAACGGCCTGGAGTTCGTACGCGCCGTGCGTGCGAATCACGCCTATGATGGTCTGCGGCTCATGATGGTGACAACGGCGTCTGAAGCCGAGGCCATGGTCACCGCGCTTGAAGCCGGAGCCGATGAGTACGTGATGAAGCCGTTCACGAAGGATGTGATTCTGGAAAAATTAGCGATCATGGGAATCGAACCGTAAGAAGTGCTGAGTCCTGTAGTATTAAGAATCTCTAACGAAACCGCTGCGTGTCACCCTGAGCGCAGCGAAGGGTCTCGGCTTCAGCCGAGCTTCTTCGCCTGCGGCTCAGCATGACGGCTGTTTTGTGAGGCGCTCTAAGTCCCGAGTGCGAGCACGGGGCTAAACGTGGCGCATTGAAGGAAGAGGAAATCCCTCCTCAGAATTGAGAACTTCTTAACTCAGGTCTTTGGAGGAAGCGCAGGACTCAGGACTGGGGCGGCAACAATGCGAAAGATTCGAGTTCTTGTCGTTGACGACTCAGTGGTCATCCGTAAGATCGTGACGGACGCTTTGGGCGCTGACCCGGACATTGAGGTGGTCGGAGTGGCGGCGAACGGCCGCATTGCGCTTGCGAAACTGCCGCACCTCAACCCTGATTTGGTGACTCTTGATATCGAGATGCCCGAGATGGACGGGCTACAGACTCTGGCTGCATTGCGCAAAGCGCAGGTGAAGCTGCCGGTTATTATGTTTAGCACGTTGACCCAACGCGGCGCGTCAGCCACCCTCGACGCACTCGCGCTGGGCGCAAGTGATTATGTCACGAAACCGGCGAATGTCGGCAACGTGATGGCCGGCATGCAGCGCATCCGCGACGAACTGATCCCAAAGGTCAAGACCTTTTGTGCACACCTGGTAAAAGCGGAGAGAAAGGCGCTTCGGAGAGACAGCGGTGATCTCGGGTCAACGCTGTCTCTCGGTCAGCCGGCGCCGCCAGGGTCCGCGGTATTTCCCTCGCAGGGGTTGCCGACTCAGGCCGGCGGTAAAATCGAGGTTGTGGCGATAGGCGTGTCGACTGGCGGGCCCAATGCCTTGGCCGCGCTTTTCCCCCAGTGGCCTGCGTCCTTTCCCGTGCCGATCGTGGTCGTGCAGCATATGCCGCCGATGTTCACAAAATTATTGGCGGACCGGTTGAGCGGCAAGTCCGCCGTTCGCGTCAGCGAGGGGCAGGTCGGCATGCCGTTGCTTCCCGCACAGGCGATTATTGCGCCAGGCGATTTTCACATGCTGGTGGAACAGGACACGACCGGCGTACGGGTTTCCCTTCGGCAAGGTCCACCGGAAAATTCGTGTCGACCGGCGGTTGATGTGCTCTTCCGGTCGGTCGCGCACGTGTTTGGGCCTCGCGCGCTAGGCGTCGTGCTGACAGGGATGGGGCAAGATGGGTTAAGGGGTTGTGAGGCGATCAAAGCCGCGGGCGGGCAAGTCTTCGTCCAAGACGAAGCCAGCAGCGTGGTGTGGGGAATGCCCGGCATTGTAGCGAAGGCCGGTTTGGCGGACAAAATCCTTCCGCTCGACCAACTTGGCATAGAGATTTTACGACGGGCGGAAGAAGGACGTATGACCTCGACCACATCAGGCGCGAAATCCCCGGAAGGGCAGGTGCACTGTGCCGCTCAACAGCGATGATTTTGCATACATTGCCAAACTCATTCACGACCGCTCCGCCATCGTGCTGGAGACAGGGAAAGAGTATTTGGTAGAATCCCGCTTACTGCCCATCGCCCGGAACGAGGGGTGCGCTTCGGTGGCGGATTTAGTGGCGCGTCTCCGGTCTCTGTCAATTAATGGCCTGCAACAAAAGGTGGTCGAAGCAATGACCACTAACGAGACCTCGTTCTTTCGCGACCTGCACCCCTTTGAGACGCTGAAAAAGACGGTGTTGCCGGAGCTGATCGCTAAGCGTGGGGACGAGCGCAAACTCAATTTGTGGTGCGCGGCTTCGTCGAGCGGCCAGGAGCCGTACACCATTGCCTTGATTTTGTGCGAGCATTTTCCCGCTCTAGCGCATTGGACCGTGCGCTTCCTTGCGACCGACCTCTCCCAGGAGATGGTCGAGCGTGCGCGCGTCGGGCGCTACAGTCAATTAGAAGTGAACCGCGGCCTGCCGGCCCCGCTCTTGGTGAAGTATTTTCACCGGCAAGGAGCCGAATGGCGGGTCAAGGAAGAGCTGCGACGCATGGTCGAGTTCCGTCAAATGAATCTTGTCGAAGCGTGGCCCGCACTGCCGGAGATGGATGTGATTTTCATGCGGAACGTCTTGATCTATTTCGACGTGTCGACCAAAAAGCACATTCTCGCAAAAGTCCGCCGCCTCTTACGACCTGACGGTTATCTCTTTCTTGGCGCGGCGGAGACGACGTTAAATCTGGACGATGGGTTTGAGCGGATGCAATTCGAGAAAGCCGGCTGTTATCGCTTGCGCAATCGCTAGGAGGGCGCTATGGAGGTCACTCAAAGTGATTTATTTCAGATCGTTGAGGGGATTTGGAGCTTCATGCTTGCTATGGAAATTCATCCCCTGCCAGAGACTTCGGCTGAGAGTCCGGCTCCGTCTCTCCTTGCGGCGTGCGTGCAGATTACGGGCGCCTGGAATGGCTCAGTGACGCTGCACTGCTCACCGCGCCTTGCTCATCGCATCGCTGCGGCGATGTTTACTATAGATGCCGAAAGCGTGACCTCCGAAGAGATGCGTGATTCACTGGGCGAGCTGATTAATATGATTGGCGGCGGCGTTAAATCGTTGCTGCCGGAAAACTCGATGCTCTCGTTGCCGACCGTGGTGGAAGGAGGACGCTTCACGCCTTTTGTCCACAGCGCTTCTCCCGTGCAACAATTCGCTTTTGCTTGTCAGGAAGAACCGGTATGGGTCACCCTGCGTGAGCATTCTGTTCGCGCAGCGCCTCGCCCGGAAGTAAACTGCTGATCCCTGCTCGTCATTCTTCCAGCTGCACCTCTCTAGGGTGAGCCTCCTTTGACCTCTTGCTCACCCCCTCCTGGCCTTTGTTTTGCACCTTGTGTCCTTTCTGGAGCACTGCGCCGGAGCACGTTCTACACAGATGATCTCTCCCTACGGAGCCTTTAGAGAACTTTGAGAAAAAATGCCGTTGCGGAAAGGCTCGGTGAGACGCAGCCTGGCGGTCGTGCGCAGCATAAAGATGGAAAACTGACAGTGGAGACGGATTCCTGACGGCATAAAGGAGTCCGACCAGGAAACATGGGGAAAAACGTTCTTTCGCAAGAAGAGGTTGACGCTCTTCTACAGGGACTCGAGGGCGAGGATTCGGACGCCGAGTCCTCGAGTAGAAAAACTCCGCAGGATGGACCGCCGCTCTATGACTTCAGCCGTAGTGAACTGTCGATTCACGGGCAGCTCCCAGGACTTGAGAGCATCTTTAACAAATTTGCGCGCCGGTTGCGGAATATTTTCGCCTCTGAGCTGGGCAAGGCGGTCTATGTCAATCTCGATACGTTAGAGGCTATTCCGTACGAGGATTTGATCAAGCGCCTGCCCTTGCCTAGTAGCGTTCACCTGGTGCGCCTTGAACCGCTGCGCGGCCAGAGCATTGTCGTACTGGAGGCGCGTCTGTCCTACGCCATGATTGAGATTTTTTTTGGCGGGAACGGCATGCGGCCAATGAAAGCCGAAGGCCGAGAGTTCACGCCGATCGAGACCAGTTTCTTAGGAAAATTTGTCACCAAGATGCTCAAGGGCATAGAAGACGCCTGG
>DATLYA010000393.1:0-10082 GCA_035575235.1 Candidatus Methylomirabilota bacterium | reverse complement strand
GACGACCTCGGCGCCGAGAAACGCAAGAATTTCCGTACAGGATGGCCCAGCCTCAAACTGGGTCATATCAAGGATCTTGATGTGATCCAACGCTTTCATAGTTCCCCTCCAGATGTAATCTCTCTGCAGTGTAGCTGCTTTGGAGGGAAATGAAAATCTTTTGCCGACCCCATAAGCTCAAGATTCTTCTCCGCCCTCCTCCTCTTGATCCGCATTTTCGGCATCGTCATTTGCGTCAGAGGCCTCCATGTCTACCGCTGAGAGTGGGTTCTGTCGGTCTATGCTGGAAGCGTCTTCGCTCTCACGCTCGGAAAACTCGGCGCTGGCTTGCGGCAGCGGCTCCACCGGACTGTCCTCAGCTGTCGCGGGAGCTTGCTCTGGCGTCGGCTCTGCGTCACCGCCGCTTGCGGGCTCGGCTCCAGCAGGTTCATCACTTTCAGTGAGTGGGGTTGTCTCAGTCTGTGGTGGTTGAACGGCGGCTTTGGGCTCGGCTGGAGGCGGCGCCTCCTCTGGCGAAGCTGCTGGTCCAGATTCTCCGCCAAAATGCGTGGCCGGTGGGAGATCGTCATCGATTGCTTTGGAAGCGTCGACCGGGGCGTTGGAGTAATGGATTCTTCCTCGAGCGTCCGTCCATTGATAAATATTTTGTCCTCTCGCAGGCGCTGAGGAGAGCAGAAGCAATAACGAGGACAGAATGACAAGCTGATAGTGTTTCACGGTGTCTCCTCCCTGGTCGAGCGATCTTCATCTATGGTGACACAAGCGTCGGCCCCGATGCAACAGAAAAGCGCTTCGTGCTAAGAGAAAAGCGTGGCGAGACAAAAACCAGAAGGACAAGCGGAGAAACCCGCCCGTCCGCGGCGTCCGCCGCCGTTGCAGCAAGGAACCCTGGAGGAATCGGTTGCTCGCCTGGGGCTTCGTGCGGTTACGGTCAGGCGGATGTTTGGCGGCTTGTGCTATTACGCGCATACAAAACCGTTTGCCATTTTGTTAGGCGCGTCGCTGGCGTTGAAACTGCCCGCCGTACAACTACGACAGGCCTGTGAACGCAGAGATGGAGAGGTGTTTCGTCCCGGCGGCGGCGATTTTGTCATGCGAGAATATCTTGATCTGAGTGAAAGCGTCTTGATGGATGAGGAGCGGGTCGACGCCTACGTCCAGGCTAGTTATCGCTTTATTGCCGGTCAGGGAGGAGGGGATGACGACCTGGCGTGGAGTGATCTGTTGCAAGGACGAGCGGAATTATACAAGCAAGCAACGCAAAAGAGAAAGGCATAGAGCGTGGTGTGTGTCAGGTGATGCGTATGGCCTATGGCGTCACAAGAGCGGCCTGAAGCCAACACGCAATACACATCACGGAATAAGTTTTGGGAAGCGCTACGCCAATCCCAGCATCCGCCGCGCTTCGGCGGGCGTAGCGATCTCGCGGCCTATGTCCCGCGCCAGTTGGGCGATGCGAGACACTAGACGCGCATTGGTGGGAAACTCCAACTCCCGGTAATGATAGTCTCCTAACCCGATAGAGACGTGCCCGCCGCGTTCCATTGCTACCGCCGCCATAGGGAAGAGATTGCCGCCGAACGACATGACCGACCAATGCCATTTGCCGTTCTGCGGAATAAAATCGAGAAACGCTTCCAGTCCTTTAATTGTGCCAGGGTGGCCGGCGAGCACGCCGCCCTCGGTAAGCACAAGCTCACACCACACCGGTTCCTCAAACACTCCCATGTCCACAAAGGCTTGCGTGGCGCGCACCGAGCCGATATGCCATAACGCCTGCACCGGCTTGACGCCGACTGCTTTCATCTGTTCGGCGAAGAACCGCCACGCCTTGGTGGTGTTCATGTATACGGTCTCCGTGGTGAGGAAGCGCTTGGCTTTGGCGTCAAACATATCCACGTTGCCTGTCGCCATATCAATCGGGCCGAGTTCGGGTTTAGTCATGGGGTCTTTCGCCATCTCGATGAGGTGCGCGATGCGAGCCTCGGGTGAGGGTAGGGACCACGCGCCGAGCGTTGGCATGGTAATGAGGTCGCTCTTCTCTTTTATGCGGCGGACCGTCTCAGCGTACACTTGAGCGTCGGAGGCGGGCGCGCCAGTTTTGGGGTCACGGGCATGATAGTGGATGATCGCCGCGCCTTCGCGCCAGCATTCTAACGCTTGGGCGGCAATCTCTTCCGGGCTGTAGGGCACATTCGGGTTGGGATCACGCATGGTGTATTCGTTGATGCGCACCTCAATGATAATTTTATCGGCCATGGAGTCCTCCCTCCGGGCGATACGCTATAATATGATTTCTGGACTACTGTCCTGGACAAATCCGCGCTATTAGACACTGTGGCTTTATGAGTTGTCAAGCGAAATCTCCAGACTGGGAAAGCGATGTGAATACTAGACAGTTGAACGGCGCATCTAACAGATGGCGTATGACCCTGTTAGATGGACCGATTGAGTGGTTGAAAAATACCTTGACCTTTCATCCCGACACGCAGCTGCGGACGACCCCTGCCGACTATGGGCTGCCTTACGAGGAGGTATGGTTTGGCGGGAGCGACGGCCGGATGCTGCATGGGTGGCACATTCCGAGCCGTAGCGTACTTGCACCGGCCAGTGCTCTCTTTTTTGTTTGGTTCCATGGCAATGCCGGACACATCGGGCATCGTCTCAGACAATTGCGGCTCTTGTACGAGCATATTGGCGGCAGTCACTTCTTATTTGACTATCGAGGCTTTGGCCTCAGCCGCGGCAAACCTACCATTCCCGGCATTCTCCAGGATGGCCGCGCAGTGCTGCAGCTGATCCGAGCGCGCGGATGGGCGGTTGGACGGCAAGTTGTCTATTTTGGCGAGTCGCTGGGATGCGCCGTGGCGATTCCCCTGGCGCTGGAGGACTCGCCGGACGCGATCATTTTGACCGCGCCGTTTTACTCCTTGTACGCCATGGGAAGGATTCGCGTGCCGCCCCTGGCGTTTCTTGTTGAGAACGAGCTGAACAACGCCCGCTTGATCGGCCGGCTCAGCGCTCCCTTGTTGGTGATGCATGGAACGGAGGACCGCACCGTGCCGTTTCGCCAGGGGTATGAGTTGTACGCGCTGGCGCCGCAGCCCAAAATATTCTACAAAGTAGAAGGGGGAGGGCATACGAATCTCCACGAAGTGGGCGGCGAAGGGTATCTCCAGGTGATCCGCGATTTCCTCGTAGTCGGGTCATCGCAGCCGAGGGCGCGGTGAACAGCGTGTGGCGCTGGTTCCGCTTGCTCCTTGCCATTGTTGCTGTAGTCGTAGTCGCGGGCGCCGCCTGGGTCAGTTGGTTGATATCCGGACAACGGTATCAACAGATTTTGGCTGAGCAGCTCAGCGCTCTTTTGGACGCCCACGTCCAGATGGAGAAAAGCCATCTTTCCTTCCATAACGGGCTGGGAGTGCAGTTCGACGGCGTAACGATAAAAGATAACGCCGCTGTCGCTCCGTTTTTTGCCGCGGCGGAAATTGACTTGCTGCTTGACCTCTCTGCGCTGTGGCGTGGTGAACTATTGTTTCATCGCATTGAAGTTGTACAGCCGCGCCTGCAGGTGACGGCTGAAGGGAAACGATTTGCGCGCCTGGTGCGCCGGCTGCGGGAGGCGCACGGGGCCGGTCAAGGGACTTTGCACTGGTTAACTCAGAGCGCTTCGCCTACGCTCGCGGTCCAGGAACTGCGTCTGCATGGCGCCGACATTGTGTACGCCAAAGAACCGGGAGGCTCAACCGTACAGCTGGTCGAGACCGAGGCGAGCTTGAGTTTTGCCTCCCCAGACAAACCATTCTTTATGCTTCGTAGTCATCTTAAGAATAAGAGCGGTAGTATCGGTCAGATCTCCGTGCGCGCCGTCACCGCGCAGGAGCTGAACTTAGAGGATCTGGCGCAAAGCGACTGGACAGGGGAACTTGAACTGTACGGCGTGCAGCTGCAACAAGTCGGTCGTGCGTTGGGCGAAGAATGGCCGCCAGCAAAATTCGATTTTCTTGGACGATTTACGCGGCAAGGAACAGGAGTGGTCGAACTAACTGGAACTGTTGCCGCTAACGGAGTGCGGGTGGGAGAAGTGCAAATTCATGACGCTCATTTGCTGCTGACGAAAGCGCGCTGGGCCGGACAACGCGGAGCCTTCTTGCGGGCGCTCACAGTTGAAGCACAGATTGAGCAGATGCACGGAGAGGTAGGAAAAGATGCGACCTCCTTTACGGTAACGAGAGGGGAGCTGACGTTCCACGATGAAGAGCTCACTGCCGTAAATCTCAGTGGCGGTTATGGGAAAGGCTCACAGTTCCGTGAGGCGGCTGTGTCGCTGCGCAACCTGTTTGCTAAAAGCGGCCCTGCGATCGCTGCGCGGATCGTCGCGGAGGTGGATTTGGCGGACGGTCTTTTTCGTTTGCTTACCGCATTGACGCCGGCAGGCTCCTCTGGCTTATCGCAAACGCTGACCCAACCGCGCGGGCGAGCCTTAGCGCGTTTTCATGTGCAACGCGCTAGCGGGCAAAGTGAACCAGGCTATGAGGGCGTTGTGACCTTGCAAGACGCGGGCGTCCGGCTCGCGCCCTGGACACTCGAGTTGAATAGCATAAACGGCGAGCTACAGCTGAACGCCAATGTGCTTTCGACGAGTGCGTTGACTTTCAAAGTGGGTGAATCGTGGGCGAAGGCGCAAGGGACCATACAGGATTTTTTATCTCCTCAGCGCCGGGTGGAGGCGCAGCTAGCCTTTACTGATGTGCGCGATCATGACGTGGCGTTCTTGTTTCCAACCGGGAAAGTCTTGCCTCAGGGCGGTTCGCTGAACGGGCGTCTTAAGGTACTGACGCCGGCGGGAGGCGGTGCCCCGGAGATTGACGGCCAGGTGTCGTTTACTCGCGTGCGCCTTGATCTTGTTGACTTTCTTCATCCGCTGGAAGTCATTGCTGGAGAGCTGACGCTTGCCGGCAAAGGAGGGACGTTCACTGTCACACAAGGGCAGTTTCCTGGCGGCGCTTTTGCGGGCCAGGGACGCATCGAGAGCTGGACGCCGCTGCGGTTGGAGCTCTCCGGCGATTTTCCTGAATTAAATCTTGAGACGGCGTTAGTCCTGGATAAGCCGGATGATGGCATGCCGAAAGACGCCACGCGCGATGTGCGAGCTACTCTTACCTCTAAGCGCTTGACGTACAAAGGCTCGCACCTTGAGAACGTGCAGATTTTCTGTCATTGGCATCAGCGACAGGCGGACCTGCGTATTGCCAGGGCCAATGTCGCCGGAGGTGAAATGCAAGGTGAAGCTACCCTCTGGCCGGATTTGCACTCATTGTATGTCGCGCCGCAGCTCAAAGCGGTTGACGTCGAACGCCTTTTCCGCGCTGTCGGCGCACCCACAACCGCCCTGACCGGAAGCCTCAGCAGCCACGGCAAAATTTTCATGCCGAATTGGGCCGAATGGAATGAGCTTGCCCAGTGGGACGCGGTGCTCTCACTCAAGGTGGAGGACGGTGTGGCGCAACGTCTGCCCATCCTGGTGCGGTTGTGGTCCGTGCTCAGCATGCAGGGATTATTGCGGCTCCAGCTGCCGAGCTTGCCGACCGAGGGACTGCCATTTTCTTCGCTCACTGGAGATATCGCCATGGGAAAGGGAATGGCGGTGACGAATAATCTTGTCTTGAATAGCAGCTCCGTGCGGATTGAAGCGAGTGGCCAGATTGATCTCGCGCAGCGCACCCTCGATTTACGTACAGCGCTTGTCCCACTGCATGGCCTCACCAGTAGTGTCGCCAAGGTGCCGGTTGCCGGCGAACTGCTGGCGCGCGGCGCCGATTATCTCACCACGTTGGTCTTCCAGGTTACCGGGCCGTTTGGCGACCCATCCGTCGCGCCGTTGCTCGTTGATACTGGAGGATAGGAGGTGTATTTCTAGGGGGTAACACTTGCGACTGACGCAGACGAGGAAAAGGAGGAAGCGATGATTGCACTCCTCGTAAACGGAAAAGAGCAGCGTGTCGATGTGAGCCCGGACATGCCTTTACTCTGGGTGTTGCGCGATGTGATTGGTCTTACCGGGACGAAGTACGGCTGCGGCGTAGCGCTGTGCGGAGCCTGCACGGTGCATCTTGATGGCGAGGCGGTCCGCTCGTGTATGTTCCCGGTGTCGGCGGCGGCCGGTAAGAAAATCACCACTATAGAAGGATTATCAACGACCGGGAGCCACCCGGTGCAGAAGGCGTGGGTCGCCCACCAAGTCCCACAGTGCGGCTATTGTCAATCAGGCATGATCATGGCCGCGGCGGCGTTATTGGCAAAGAATCCACAGCCAAGCGACGCCGACATTGATGCAGCAATGACAAACATCTGCCGCTGCGGCACGTATGGACGCATTCGCGCCGCGATCCACGATGCGGCAAAGAATGCTAAGGCATAACAGGGCATACATGAGGCGTGTTGCGCGGCGTCTTGCCAGTATGTCTTCTGTCTTCGAAGCGCTGTAAAAGGTAGGAGACCGTTGCCATGGAACACTCATTAAAAATGTCCCGTCGGTCGTTCTTACTGCGCTCCGCTGCTGTGGGCGGTGGGTTGATGCTGGAAGTCTGTTGGCCCGTGTGGGGGCGCACGGAAGAGAAGAAAAACCCATCCCAGGGTAAGAGCGATGTAGAAGTCACTGCGTGGGTGCTCGTACAGCCGGATGACAACATCGTGATTCGTGTGGCGCGGACGGAAATGGGGCAAGGGAGCTTTACCGGTCTGCCCATGCTGATCGCTGAAGAACTTGCGTGTGACTGGAGTAAAGTGCGCGCCGAGTACGCCTCCACGAGCGAACACTTGCGGCGGAAACGCATCTTTGGCGATATGTCGACCGGCGGGAGCCGTTCGATCCGCGATAGTCACGAGTATCTGCGCAAAGCCGGGGCGGCCGCACGCACTATGTTGACGACCGCTGCGGCGCAGCGCTGGGGGGTTGCGGTTGGGGAGTGCGTAGCCGAAAAGAGCGTGATCACCCACCTGCCAAGTAAGCGCACCTTCAGTTACGGCGCTGTCGCTGCTGACGCCGCGAAACTAGAAATTCCCCAGAACGTCCCATTGAAGGACCCCCGGGAATGGAAACTGCTTGGTCAGTCAACGCAACGCTTTGACATTCCAGACAAAGTGACGGGCAAGACTGAGTTTGCCATTGACGCCCGCGCGCCGGAGATGCTCTACGCCGCCATCGCGCAATGCCCCGTGTTCGGTGGAACCCTGAAACGCGCCGACGCTGACAAGATTGCGAAGATGCGCGGCGTGGTCAAAGTCGTTCCTCTGGAGACCGCTGTTGCGGTGGTGGCCGAGGGCAGCTGGTGGTATGCGCAGCAGGCCTTGAAAGCATTGCCCATTGAGTGGGATTTCGGGGAACACGCAAATGTGAGCAGCGACAGCATCAAAGAGTTTCTGCGCGACGGGTTAAACGCGAAAGAAGCGCCGGTGTCGCGGAATGAGGGAGATATTGACAGAGCGTTTGCCTCGGCCGCGAAGATCGTCGAGGCGGACTACTACGCGCCGTACCTCGATCACGCCACGATGGAGCCGCAAAACTGTACGGCGCTCTACAAAGATGGCCGTGTCGAGGTCTGGGCGCCGTCGCAGAACAGCGAGGGAACCGCTGCGACAGCGGCGGAAGTGGCCGAAGCGCCGATCACCAATGTCGAAGTGCACAAAGTGCATCTCGGCGGCGGGTTTGGTCGGCGCGGGCTTGTATTGGATTTTGTCCGTCAAGGCGTTGCCATCGCCAAAGCCGTGCCTGGGAAACCCGTGAAGTTGATCTGGTCAAGGGAAGAAGACATGCAACACGGCAAGTATCGCCCCGTGGCCATGGCGCGCATGAAAGCAGCGCTTGACGCTTCTGGCGCGCCGATCGCATGGTACGTGCGCCAGGCTGAACACTCCATTTTCAGCAATATTGTTCCTGATCGGATCAAAAACGGCGTTGATACTATTGGCGTGCGAGGCTTTGCAGACGCGCCATATGCATTCCCAAACATTCGCATGGAATACGCCATGCGCAATTCGCATGTGCCGCCCGGCCCATGGCGCGCCGTGGCGCATACGCAGAACCCCTTCTTTCGTGAGTGCTTCATTGACGAACTGGCGCTCGCGGCCGGGCAGGACCCGTATCAGTTTCGCCGTAAACTCTTGGAGAAAGCGCCAAAGGATTTGGGAATTCTCGACGCCGTGGCGAAAGCCGCCAATTGGGACAAACCGTTGCCAGCCGGCGTCCATCGCGGTATTGCCGTCCAGGACGCCTATGGCAGCTATACCGCGGCAGTGATTGAGGTTTCGGTGAGCGATAAGGGTGAGTTAAAAATCCATCGCGTCGTGGTCGGTATTGATCCAGGTTACGTCGTCAACCCCGATTCCGTGCGGGCGCAGGCGGAAGGGTGCGTGGTCTTCGGCCTGACGGCGGCGCTCTATGGCGAGATCACTATTAAGAATGGTCGCGTAGAGCAGTCGAACTTTCATGACTATCCCATGATGCGGCTGGCCGAAACGCCCAAGGTCGAGGTCGTGATTGCGCCGACCGGGGGATTTTGGGGCGGATGCGGCGAGCCGCCGATGGCTCCACTTGCGCCTGCTCTCTGCAACGCCATCTACGCCGCGACTGGCAAGCGGATTCGGTCGCTGCCGTTGAAGCATCATGATTTGCGGAAGGCGTGATCGCTGAGAGAGGGGATAAGAGGGAAAAGGATAAACAGCTCGAGTGAGTTGCGCGTGATGGTGCGGCGTAGATTTCTGGTAAGTCTAGTAAGCGCCATTCTCTTCCCGCTGTTAAAAGTGAGGTTCGCAGCGGCAGTGGTCCCAGAAAAGCTCGTTCCACTGATCCGTGAAGCAACCGGCGGAGGAACGCCGGCGCCCGGTCGCGTCGCACTGACCTTGCCGCCGCTGGCTGAAAGCGGGAATTCCGTGCCGCTCAAGGTGCAGGTAGAAAGCCCGATGACGGCTGAAAACTATGTACAAAGCATTCATCTGTTCTCGGAAAAAAACCCGCGGCCAGTGATAGCGCGATTTTATCTCACCCCTCGCTCCGGTCGCGCCGAGGTGAACACACGCATTCGCTTAGCCGGCTCGCAGCAAGTCATCGCCGTGGCGGTGATGAGCGATGGTTCGAGTTGGGTAGGAACCGCGGATGTGATCGTGACGGCGGGCGCATGTGTGGCGGGAACTTGAGGGCAGGGATGGCGAATGCTCGAATTCAAGCGCCGGCAGAAGCCAAACGGGGCGACATCATGGAAATCCGCTTGCTCATTCGCCATCCCATGGAAACCGGCTTCAGATACGACAATAGGGGGAAGCCAATTCCGCAAAACGTCATTAAACATATCACCTGCCGTTACAATAACGTCGAAGTATTCCGTGCTGAACTGTTCCCTGGCGTTGCGGCAAATCCATATCTGTCATTTTTTACCGTGGCGGAAGCGTCCGGTGAACTTGAATTTGTCTGGACCGATGAGGCTGGTGTGACTGAAACAGAGCGGGTGACGGTCAGGGTAGTTGGATAGCCCTTTAATCCGTAGGGATGCTGTGAGGAATGCTGACGAAACGAGTGCTCCGAAGTGCGTTTTCTCCGCTTGCTGCTCTGGCGCTGCTTTCCAGCGCTCAGGCTACTGAGCAGATGACAACTCGCGGCGCGGCTGTAATGAACGCCTGCGCCGCGTGCCATGGTCCAGGCGGCCACAGCCAGGGCGTTATTCCCTCCATTGACGCTATGCCGAAAGAAAGCTTCAAGGCTGCCCTGCAGGCATTTCGCAGCGACGAGCGTCAAGGCACGGTAATGAACCGTATTGCGAAGGGGCTTGATGATGCGGATATTGAAGCGCTGACAGCATTCTTGTTTTCTTCGCCGCGATAGGGTCTGTACGTGATTGTGGAAGGTGCATGCTTACTCGTCGTCAACTCCTACGCTGTTTCGTGAGTCTGCCGTTCGCCGGGGCTTTGCCCCGTTTGGTGCGTGCCGCCACCAGCGCCAGAGTGGTAGTGGTCGGCGGCGGGTTTGGCGGGGCGACGTGCGCTAAGTATTTGCGGATTGCTGATCCGACGCTTGCGGTCACTGTCGT
>DATLYA010000392.1:0-5572 GCA_035575235.1 Candidatus Methylomirabilota bacterium | reverse complement strand
CATCTCGTTCCTAGGAGGGTTTACTGTGGAAGGTCTTAGTGTTCTCGATATGATCCAGCAAGGGGCGTTCGTGACGTATCCCTTGATTATTATGTCCATGGTGACCATCGCCATTGTCTGCGAACGGCTCTGGTCGCTACGAGGGTTAGTCGCCAACTCTTTACGCATCGCTACCGCCGTGGTGGGACCGCTGCAGCGCGGCGACTTCAAGGGGGCGTTAGCGGCGTCTCAGCAACATCAGAAATCTCCTGCCGGCCGCGTGTTCCGTGATGTGATCTCGCAGCAGGACGGCGAATCCCTGGACTACCTCGCCGAGGTGGCGGAAGACCGCCGCTTCGAAGAGGTCGAAGCGATGAAGGGCGGCATCTGGATTCTCGGCACGGTGGGCGTCAGCGCTCCGTTTATCGGCTTACTCGGCACGGTGATCGGGATCATTAAATCCTTCCATAATATGGCGATCCAAGGCGCCGGCGGTTTTTCTGTCGTGGCCGGCGGTATTTCCGAGGCGTTGGTGGCGACAGCGCTTGGACTGGCCGTGGCGATTGTGGCGGTTATTTTCTACAACTACTTCCATACAAAATTGGAGCGGATTGAGGCGGTCATGACGATCGGGTCTGACCGTGTACTCGAAGCGATTCGCCTGGGGAGGAAAGCTCATGGGAATGGCTAGTCCGAACAAAAAGAAGGGCAGCGGCTCCGCCATCATGGCGGAGATCAACATCACGCCGTTAACGGATATTTTTCTGGTGCTGTTGATCATTTTTATGGTGACCAGCGTGGCGATGGTGCAGTCCGGCGCCAATATCAATTTGCCGCAGGTAGAAGAGACGAAATCCGAACCTCGACAGATTGTGATTACGGTGACGCCGCAAAAAGAGATCTTTGTCAACAACACGCCGACCACGTTAGCTGATATGGAGTCGCTGCTGCGGCCGCTCATCGAGGCGCAAAAAGATATTCCGGTGATCTTGGAAGGAGATAAGGACGTCCTCTTAGGCGAAACTGTCAAGATCCTGTCGGTGGCGCAGCGCGCCGGCGCCACGCAAATTGCGATTGCCGCCAATAAGGGTTCTTGATTGACGAGTGAGAGCATGCTCATGGCTGCGAACGAAAAAACGCCCACATCCAAGCCGACGTCTGTAGAGGCTGAGATTCAAGAAGACTTACTGCTCTACGGCGGGCGCGGGTGGGGAAAAAATGCGAGTTGGTTTGTCTTTTCTACCGTGGCGCACGTGCTGCTCCTGGGCGTATTGGCAACGCTCACGTTCACCATGACGCAAAAACGGGATGAAATGATCAGAGTCAAAACCCTCCCGATGTCAGCGGAGGAGCAGCAACAGGCGCAAGAGGAGAAGCTCGATGATGATTGGGAAGGCGAACCGTCGCTGAAAGATCTGCCAGGATTATTAACAATGGAGCAACTGACCCCGCGGCAGGCCAAGACCTCCACGAGTCCGCCGCCGGCGCTGGGCGCGCCGGCGCCGGTGCGCCCGTCCGCTCTGTCTACGCCGCCTCCTCCGGTCATGACCGGTCTGGGGCCGATGACCATCGGTATTGGTCCAGATAACGCAGTGCCACAGCTTGGAAACCTGGCAAACGCCATCGGCAGCATCAACGGCGCTATAGGCGGCATCGGCGGTGGTTTTGGCGATTATGTCGGTGGTCTGCGAAAAGTAGGACTTGATGTCGCGCTAGTCATCGATACGACTGACAGTATGCAGTTCGTCACGGACTCAGTGAAAAGTCGACTGCTCAAACTTGTCACCTCCTTACGGCAGATGGTGCCGACGTCCCGCATTGGTATTGTGGCGTATCGTGACAAAGGCGAGGAATATGTCACCAGATGGGTGGACTTAAGTTTCTCGACGGGAAAAATTCAGGACTTTCTCGCCAATCTGCGTGCGGGAGGCGGAGGCGACTGGCCTGAGGCCGTGTACGAGGCTCTTGAAACGGCGGTCAATGATCTCAACTGGCGCAAAAAGTCAAAACGCATCATTATTCTCGTGCCTGGTTCTCCTCCTCACTCAGAAACCGTCAGTAATGTGTTGCATTTAGCGCAGAGTTTTCAAGCGCAAGGCGGCGTATTGAGCGTGGTGGACCTCGCCGAGAAAATGCACGAGGACTTTGAGCGGGCGCTCCATAGAACGAGTCTGGGACTCTCTGACGAAGAATTCAAACCGACTCCTCTGCCGGGATTTTATCAAGAATTCCGCAATACCATGGCTTCGATCGCGCAGGCTGGTGGCGGAGATTTCATTCCGCTGACGGAGGATAAAACGTTAACCAGGCAGATCATTGTGTTGACCTTCGGTTCGCGTTGGCAAACCGAGATGGCGAAGTATCTGCGTGATTTAGAATGAAGAGTGGCTATTGGCTGTCCGTGTTCGGTGATCAGCGAAAAGAAAACATCCTGGAAGAGAAAAACTACTAAAAAGAGAAAACAAGAATCTCCCTTCTTTTTTCTCTGGTTTTCTCTCCTGCAGGTTTCACGTTGACCGCTAATAACCGAGGGCTGACAGCTGCGAACAAGGAGCCCAGGAGTGCGTCGTCTGATTGCGGTTCAAGTATGGTTGCTTGTTTTCGGAGCGGTGCTGCCCTCTATCAGCTCAGCGGCGACAGTCACGGAACTTCTCGCTCAAGCGCGTCAGGCGCAAGCGCAAGTGCGCGCCCTCAAAAGCCAGAGGTGGGGAACGGATGAAAAACAACGGGCGATTCAGCTCCTCGGACCGATTGCCCTCAACTTTCTCTCCGCCCCAGATCTTGCGCAGGCGGCGGCGAATCAAAAATCGCAAGTGCGCGAGCTCTACGAAGCGTTAAGCGAACCTCTCGACAGCATTTATGATGAAAGCATAGCCCGCCTGGAAAGCATGAGCAAAAGCGTCATGGATCGAGACGGCGACCTCGAAGCGCTTTACGAGACGAAAGAATGGAAGGATGCGCAAACAGTCGCGTCGCAATCTCTGTACTTCTTGAATTGGCTCCACTATGTGGGGGCCTTTGTGTCCGACGGCGCCGCCCGCAAAAAACTGCTTGATGAATGCGCCAAAGGTTTTTCGGAATTTGCAGTCGGCGAACAGAGCTCGCAGCTCAAACGCGAGAGTTTATTTGGCCGCGCCTTATGTGAAAAGGAAAACAAGCATTTCGACTGGGCGATTCGTGATTTAGAGTTGCTGCTGAAAGACACCAGCCTCCCGACGGATATGGAGCGTAAAGTGCGCGCAGCGCTCGCTGACGCGCGCAACCGGCAGGTGCGCGGCGACAGAGCAACCGAGGCGGCCGAAAGCGCGGCGGACGCCCAAGCGCGCGCTATGCTGCAGAAAGCACAGAGCCTGCTAGACGCCGGCAAAAAACTCGGCGGCAACGACAGGACTCGTAAATTGCTCGAAGCCGTAGCCTATCTTGATGAAGTGCGCAAACAGGGCGGTTCCTGGAAAGAGAAAGCTGACGCCATGGCGAAGTCAGAGATCAGCGATCAAGATCTTGCTCTTGTTGACGAAGTGAAAAATCCTTTTCCTGCCTGGGGTCAGGCGCGCGAGCTGCTGCAGAAGAATGACTACGCGAAGGCGATTCCATACTTGCGCGAGGTGCTTGCCGCGGCGGATCCCAAAGCGAAACTGCATCATCGGGAAGCGCAATATTATCTTGCGGTTGGCCTCTATCAAATCCGGGATTATCGCGGCGCCTTACCTGAATTAGCAAAAGTGCTCAATACAGAAGGCGTGGCGGCGAATTTTGTGGTCGACGCCGTGTATCTACGCTTTAAAGCGTCCGAGGCGTTGTACACAAAGGATCAAAATCCAGACAACACCAAGATGTTCCTGGAGGCGACAAAGGAATTCATCCGCCGGTATCCGGAGCACAAGGTGATTGCTGAGGCGTACTATCGGTTAGGCGAATATAATCAAGGCCAGAAGAATTATCTCGCGGCGGCGGACTTTTACAATAAGGTCAACGGAGATCTGACGTTGCGAGCGCGGGCGGATTTCGGCACGCTGCAAAGCTACTTCGCGCTGCTCGATATATTAGAAGAGAAGAAAGACGGCGTCGGCATCAGCGAGCCGGAACTGCGGAAACGCACAGCGGCGGCGTTGCAAACCTTCTGGAAAAATCTCACCGCGCTAGAGAATACGGCTGACGGAACGAAGCCAGTCCCCGTCCAGGAATATCGCGGCAAGGCGACGGTGATGAACGCAGCGTTCTTGAGCAAGGATGCGGATGCGAACGCCAAGGAAATTCTGACGCTATTACAAGACTTTGAGAAAAAATATCCAGACCAGAAAGAGGCCTTTGGGAAGGTCGCGCGTATGCGGCTGGTGGCGACTGAGAAAGCGGGCCGGTTTGCCGATCTTGAAAAAGAAGTTGACAGTATCTTTACTCGCTTTACGCCTGAGGAGCAGAAGGATTTGTTGGCGGGCCTGGATAAGGTGCTTCCAAAGGACGTGAAGAGGCTGGAGAAGCAGAATGATAAAGACAACCTGTTGCCGGCGAAACGAACGCTGGCGCGGTTGTATGCTGACCGGCTGCAACGAGGCGTCCCGTTTGCTGAAGACGAGTCGCCGCAACAATTCAAGTACGAGCTCGCGCAGTTGTACCTCGACGTGAAGGACTATGATAAGGCCATTCCGCTGTATCAAGAGCTGCAACAAGGCGCCTACTCATTAGTGTCGCTGGCTGGTCTGGCGCAAATCGCTGAGGTCAAAGGCGATCAGCGCCAATCGCTGGGCTATTGGGAAGAATTGCTCAAGGGGACGCAGGTCGGCGATCCCCTGTGGTTTCGCGGCACGTACGAAGTTGCCCGTCTGGACGCGGCGCTGGGCGAGAAAGACACATCGTGCAAGACGATCAGCAGCGCGCGCGCCATCCTTGCTCGTCTTGGCGATCAAGGACTGAAGAAAAAGATTCAAGACCTCGCCGTGCAGAGTTGTGGGAAAGGATAATGTCTGAAACGTAGGAGCGTAAAACGTGTTGCGTGAACGCTGGGGCGTGCTCTGTCCAGTGCACCCTGCTATGACGCATTACGCGCCACGCCTTGCGGATAGTGAAAAAACAGGGATTTTCCTGTGAGCTTCCTGTCACGGCGCTACTGAAAGCGCCGCTCTTTCCCTCTCTAGCCGACTCGGGTACAAATACCGCCTATGTCACCGCGTGCAGACTCTCTAGGAATTTGGTTTTTTATCGTCAAAGGCGGACCGGTGATGATACCCATCATCATTCTTTCGGTCGTCGCGCTCGCTATTATTCTTGCCAAATTCTGGGAACTGTGGCGTTTTCGCGTCCAGTTAGACAAACTATGGCAACGTCTTGCCACGCTAGTGCAGGACGGGAATCTTTCCTCTGCCCTGCGCGTTGCTCAGAACCACAATTCTGCGTTAGGTCGACTTTTTGAGACTGCCATTGCCTACCGCGGTCACGAGCGGACTGAAGTGACGCGTCGGCTCGAGCGTCTTGGAGGCGAGGTAGTGGCTGGGTTAGAGTCATACATGGGGGCATTGGCGACGATTATTGGCGTAGAGCCCATGCTCGGCTTCTTAGGGACCATTGTCGGGTTGATTCAAGCTTTCATGCAGTGGGA
>DATLYA010000391.1:0-27347 GCA_035575235.1 Candidatus Methylomirabilota bacterium | reverse complement strand
GTCATTGATGGTCGAGAGGACATCAAAGGGCATGGCACGCGCGACATGCCCATTTGGGGGGAGGAGTTCCGCACGCAGGCCGGCTCGAGTCCGACGGCGGAGTCCCAAGTGCGGGGACGCATTTTAGAGCTGGTGTACTACCTGCAATCGATTCAAGCGAAGTAAGAACAAAGAATTGCCCACGACGGGTTTCAAGCGTTAGAGCGCGACACGCCAGTGAGGAAGCCCTCTTCTGGAGCTAGAGAGACGGCTTCACTCCTGGCAGTCGCTCGCCACGACTTAGAACCGTGACTTTTTCCAGGGAGACAAGAGAAAACCGCTGGAATGCTCAGGCGGCGAAGAGCAGGCGGATTCCCACTAATCCGAGCGCCAGGGCTAAACTGCGAATAATCCATGCCCCGTGTACCCGGTGCGAACACCATGCGCCCACCTGCGCCCCGACAAAGACGCCGAGGCTGAGCGCAATGGTCCGTCGTACGCCATGCACGAATGTGCCGGTGAGAATATGGACCACAGTGCCGGTCGCCGCCATAATGGCTAACACAAAGTGAGACGTCGCCGTAGCGATATGGACAGGAAAATGCAGGAGGTGGACAAGCGCCGGCACGTGGATAATCCCGCCCCCAATGCCGAGGAGGCTGGAAAGATAACCCACCAGCACACTCAGCCAGATTCCCGTCCGCGGATTATAGGCGAACGTATGCGTGCTGCCGTCGCGCTCAATGACCGTATGAGGAGGATGGCGGGCGTCTGGCTTCGCGGCCCGGCGTTCATTGCGCAACGGACGCCATAACAACACGCTCGCGCCCATAATCATGAGCACCCCCATCACCAGGTCAAACACATGTCGCGGCAGGTATGCTGTAGAGAGCGCGCCGAGAATGGCGCCAGGAATGGTTGCGGGTGCAAACTGTCGCCCCGCCTGATAATCGATGCGCCCGTGACGCGCATAGGCGAGCGATCCGGACAAGGCGTTAAAGAACACAACTGCCAGAGAAATGCTCGTAATAATCTCTGGGCTTTCCGTCGGGTACAGGAGCAAGAGAAAAGGCACCAAGACAAATCCTCCTCCGGCCCCGATCAACGTGCCATAGGCGCCAACGAGCCCGCCCACGGGGACAAGCCATAGATAGCTCCACATATCAGGGAATTAATTCCTTTTTGTTTGCCAGCACCAAGATCAGCGGACAAGATCTATCCTCACCATACCACGCCGCGAGCAGTTTGCCTGGCGTCCCGCCGCGCTGAGACATGTTTGGGGAAAGGAGGCCGGTTGTTATTTTTGCTCTTCAGGAATGAGTCGCAGCGTCAACGGATGCGGCAAGAAGCGGATCAGGAGGTCGCTCCAGTATTTCTTAGCCATCGCCTGGGCTACAGCATCCGCCATCTCTGGCGCTTCTTCGCCCTTTACACGAGCAAACTGTTGTTCGGCGATCTTGACCCCTACATACGGCGCCGTGGCGTTTTTCTTGACTCGGTTAGCAGCGCGTGAGCCGAGACGGACGTATACTTGATCGTCAATGACCACAAGCCAAACGGGAAACCAATACTCGCCCTCTTCCGGCCCCACAGTGCGGAGTTGCAAAGTCTCCTTTTGCGCAAACGCTTGCGGATCCCACTCCGCAGCGGTCGCTGACTGTCGCGCCGCCTCCAAAACCCCACTCACCAGAACACTCAGAAGTAGAATCACCTGAAGCCGCATGGCTGCTCCTCCTCTAGGCTCCACCAACTGACGTTGGCTCCTCATCGCCGGCGAGTCTTACCATGGAAGCCTGCGCGGCGCATCCGGGGGCGCAGCGTTTCTATTCGTGTTACCGGCTCTGTACACTCTCGTGGACGTCGGGCTGAAAGCCGTTACGGAACGTCCGCACGATTGACGCTGGAGTCAAGACCTGAACACGCTGCGTCGAGCGCCAGGGTGTTTCATGTCGTGCGTATCCAGTAAACGACCACTTCAGCAACTGCTTTCTCCATACTAAATATGCGACGCCGTCAAGTGTGATCATGACGCCGTCTGGCAGTGTGTGTAATTTTTCTTCATAGGTGACTTTCCCCCCGCCTCTTCGCGTCCGTTCGGCGTGAAGAATATTATCGATTGCAGAGATGCGTGGAGTCGCTAAGGGGAGAGCTCCAGGATTCGCCGCCAGCCAGGCTGCTTTAAACTCGGTAAAGCGCGCTCGGCGACAATAGGCGCAGGGCCGATGCCCTGCGGCAAAGGCAGTCGCTTCATCCAGAAAGAACAATTCGGTCCACGTGCCGGGCTGCATGACCGTCCGCCGCCGTCCTTTCCATTCGAGTTGGCAGGTAATCCACGCTTTCGTTCGCCACTGCGCGATAATCTCTCGGGCATTATTATGGATGACGCCACGATTTCCTAGCAAAGTTCCGCGGGCTGCAACCGCGTGCAACTGCCCCCAGGGATCAACACGATTTCGTAGAGGCATGTCTTCTCCTCAATGCGACCATTCCCCATCCCCCTTGCTCGGACAAGCATATATTGATTGTAAAAGCATACTCGTACGAGAGGCGACCTGACATGAGGCAACCGCTCCGTTGTCACATACTGCGTGTTGCAGCTCTCCCGTCGGCTGGGCGCGGCCCACCACTGGGTGCTGGCCGGATTGTTGCTCGTTGTCGCTACACCAGGAGCTATGCCTTATCTTGTCCGTCCCCTCAGCACTCAGCACTCAGTACTCAGACTGACGCCGCGTCAGCGGCGTTGTCCTTTTACGGCGCCGACGAGCGCGGCGATGGCGTAGCCCACGTGTACTTCCGGGCAATCTCTTCCGCCTCTTCTTGGCGTAAGCCATGACTGGTCCAATTGGCGCGTGTGCGCTCAACAATAGCAGCGGGATCGCCCAAATGCTTTAACTGCCCTAACGAGTCGCTCTCGTAACTTCGCGGGCAACCAATCGCTTCCGCCACCAGGGAGATGTAGTTCCGCACGGTCAACTTCGCGTCACTGGCATCGCACCACTCGCGCTGACAGGCGTGCGAGACAGTCACCAATGTATCCGCGCCCAGTCGCCGCACCGCGTCCAGCTGTTCTGCGCGCAACGCGAGCCAACGCGCGCGCTCCACCCGCATCGAACCAGGACCACAATCGTAATCAAACTCCGCCGGAGCCGCGACTGCGCCGAGGAATTGCAGGCCTGGGATTTGTGACAATAAGTGACTGACATGCTCCCGATCGGCCCGCGCGCGCCGCTGGCCAGATTCGTGCCCGTCACGTCCGCTGTGACAATGCAAGGCGACACGACCGGCGACGGCGTGACGCCACGGGATCTGTCCGCGCTGACTCAGCACGGCTAAGAACGCCGGCGCGTCAGTAACCTCGAACGGGATTGTCTTCGCATCCCGTCCGGTGACGACATCCGAGAAATGCACGTCACACGACGGACACCAGTGGACCACCAATCGGGACTTGTACGAGGCGAGTCGCTCAATGGTCAGATCCGCCACGGTCTGCCCCTTGGCGACATTGCCAAAGCGATCCCAGGTGATCCCGCAGCAGAACTGCACCCCGGCCACCGCAATGAAATCGAGTCCCAGCGTTTGAAACACAGCGACAACATCCGCCGCCACATCCGGAGTGCGCAAAATGTTGCAGCCGAGATACAGGACAATATCATACGCTCGCTCCGGCGGATGATACTGCTCGGTCCAGCACACCGACTCTTTCGGGATCTGGAGTTTCTTGAGGTCTTGGAGACGGCGGTAATACGCAGAGTAATTAAATTGAGTCACAAAATGCGCCCTCCGCTGATCGCTGCCATCGGACAAGATGGAGTCTGCCTCCTCCGTTTATCATCGGGGAACAGCGCAACGCGTTCCTGCGTTGCTTGATTGTTGTACTTTACCGCCTGACGAGCCTCTTGCCTACCGTAGTGCGCCTGTGAGCCAAAGCATGCGTCATTGTCTCTCGCGAGCCGCTCTGGTGCGGAGTTTTTTCGGCGTACAGTGTGCAAGTCGGCGCAGTCGTCGGTGAGGCTTGTTTTTCGCGGGAATGATTGATATGGCGCTGGCGGTGATCGCCCGCCTGTACGGCAATGACCGGGCGGAACAGATTGCCGCCGGAGCGGAGTATGAGTGGCATCGCGACCCCACCTGGGACCCGTTTGTCCAGTATCTCAATAAAGGAGACCTCAGCCAGCTTCCCCCTCCGGCGTAAGTTGACGCGCGCAAGCAATAACCACTAGAGAAGGTTCGGTTCTTGCGCAGAAAAATTTTTAACATCAAGCGCGCGATGCTCTTGGGGGTGTCTTTCCAAGCTTAAGACCACTCTCCGCGCCTTCAAGGCTCGGACCAAGAGAAAACTCTTCAACGCGCTGGCCAAAGCTCTTGGGTGGATTACTCAGAACGGCATCCGCGAGCGGTTTAAACATGGTGACTATGCCTTCTCATTCAAATGACAACCGCTGTAGAAGAGTGTAAAGACCTGAGCATAACTTACAGTTAGATTTTATGCTCAGGCGTCCCAGGCGCGCTGTAATGCAGGTCGGGCCTGCAACCGCTCCACATACGCGGCCACGTTAGGTTTGTCGGACACGTCCGCGCCCAAACGGGTGGCGACAATGCAGGCGTGGCCGGTCATGATGTCAGCGCCGCTAAAAGCGCCGGCAAGGAACTCTCGCCCTGCAAGGCCACGGTCGACGGCAGTCAGCATCTGTGACAGGAGCTTGACCGCACGATCGACATTCGCTTGGTTGCGTCGCTCTGGTTTCACTAAAATGGTCTCGACCACGATGATGTTGACCGGCGGCATGATCATGCCTTCCGCATAGTGGAGCCATTGCAAGTAGGTCGGGAACTCAGGCGATGTGACATCTGGCGCAAGGCGACCGCTACCGTACTTCGCCAACACATATTGCACAATCGCCCCGGATTCGAAGATAGTCACGTCGCCGTCCTGCAAGGTAGGCACGCGCCCCATCGGATGCAGCTTGAGATAGTCCGGCGCGCGCATCGCGGCATCGCCTAGCCTGAAGCGCACCAATTCATAAGGGAGGTCAAGCTCCTCGAACAACCAGACGATACGGACGGCGCGCGTATTCGGTGCGTAATAGATCTTCATCGCTTCTCCTCTCGTGTGGATGACTGCTCTTTAGAGAGATGGGGATTTCGTTGCGTCCTCTGGGAGCATTCATGATCCTGCTCTGCCGACCGGCGGCAACTCAGGTTGCAGGGCTTCACCATTCCGGCCCCTGGCCGCTGATGCTCGGCATGCCGGAGTGCGCCCACAGTCCGCCGTCGACCACGATAAACGCGCCCGTCACAAACGAGGCTTCATCCGACGCCAGAAATAAGGCGACATTGGCGATCTCTTGCGGCTCGCCGTACCGTCCCATGGGAATAGCTTCTTTGATCCGTGCAAAAACATCCGGATGACTTTCCCTCAGCCGTTGCAACGGCGGCGTCAAAATCGGACCTGGGCAAATGGCGTTACAGCGAATGCCTTTGCGGGCATATTCGATGCCAGTGACGCGCGAAATATTGACAACCCCCGCCTTGACGGCGTTGTAGACTCCCAAGGTGTAGTCTCCGGCCAGCCCCGAAACCGAGGCGGTATTAATGATGACCCCTTTGCCTTGCGCGAGCATCGGACGCAACGCCATCTTGATCGCGTACCAATAGCCGGTCAGGCTGACGTCCACGGTCTTTTTCCATCCCTCAAGCGTGAGGTCGCCGATTCGACCGATGACCGTGAACAGCGCATTGTTGTGGAGAACATCAAGCCGACCAAAGCGATCCGTCGCAAAGGCGATCATCTGTTCGATCTCCGCAGGCTCTCCGATATCCGCATGAGTGTATTCCGCGTGGCCGCCGGCGCGCCGAATCTCCTCTACGACTCGGTAGCCATTAACGTCATCAATATCGGCCACGACCACGGTCGCCCCTTCGCGCGCGAAGGTTTTGGCCGTGGCTTCGCCAATGCCCGAACTGGAGCCAGTAATGAGGGCGATTTTGTCTCTCAATCGCATCGTGTTCTCCTCGTCGAAAGTATCGCTCACAGCGAACCGAGGAAGCTATATAAACAGATAAGCCGCGCTGACGGCAAGCAGGCATGGACAGCGTCCTCAACGACCACAAAACTGACTAGAGGAGGGCAACACGCTACTGGAGGGAAACGGCGCGGCGCGTTTGACAGTCGAGGGAGACACACCGCATAATCGCCGCTATGCAGGATGAATCGCAGCCGCCCACGCCAGCCGAGACGCGCAAGCTGGCGGCCATCATGTTCACCGATATCGTCGGTTTCAGCCGTCAGATGGGCGCGGATGAAGCACGCATGCTGCGCCTGCTGGACGTACATAATCACGTCATCCATCAAGCGACCGCTGCGCACAACGGCCACGTCATCAAAACCGTCGGCGACGCCTTCCTTGTTGACTTCCCCTCCGTCGTGCATGCCGTGCAGTGCGCCCAACACATCCAGCACCAATTTAAGACTCACAATGCCAAGAAGAACGCCGCTGAACAAATTCATATTCGTGTTGGCATTCACCTTGGCGACATTGTCCAGAGAGACGGTGATGTGTTTGGCGACGGCGTAAACGTGGCCGCGCGGCTCCAAGCCCTGGCGGAGCCGGACACCATCTGTATCTCCCAAGCCGTCTACAAAGAAGTCGACAAGAAACTCCCGCTCGGCACGGTGCTTTCGCTGGGACGGCCCAAGCTCAAGAACATTGCTGAACGCATTCAGGTCTACGCTCTGCTGCCCGAGCAACCACAAGGACTTCGCCAACAATTCCACGTCCAACGCCTGAAGCTCTCGCGTCGGCTGCATCCCGTGCACCGTATGGCGCTAGCGGGCTTGGTGGTGTTCCTGGCAGGCGGGATCGTCACTCTTTTCTTTCCCTCGCTTTCGCCCTTCCGCATTCCGCATTCCACACTCCACATTCAGGAGGCGCAGCCGCCGCTGCCGCTGCCTGACAAACCCTCCATCGTCGTCCTCCCCTTTACCAACATGAGCAACGACCCCGAGCAGGAATATTTCAGCGACGGGATCACCGAAGACATTACCTCGGATCTTTCCAAAATCTCCAGCCTCTTTGTCATCTCCCGCAACTCAGCGTTCACGTACAAGGGCAAGGCCGTCAAGCTCCCTGAGGTCAGTCGGGAGCTCGGGGTACAGTATGTACTGGAAGGCAGCGTGCGCAAAGCTGGAGAGCAAGTGCGTATCACTGCCCAGTTGGTTGACGCGACGCAAGACCAGCATGTGTGGTCCGAACGCTACGACCGTTTGTTGCAAGATATCTTTGCCCTGCAAGATGAGATCCGGGAGAAGATCGTGTTCGCCTTAAAAGTGAAGCTAACGCCAGAAGAGCAGCAACGGTTCCGCCAAGCTCCCACAGCTAACCTGGAAGCGTATGACTACTACTTACGCGGGTTGGCATTGTGGAACCAAGCCTTGGTTGTCGGGAAAAAAGAAGCCAATGCGCAGGCGCGGCAGATGTACGAGAAGGCTATCGCATTGGACCCGCAGTATGCGGGAGCGTATGCGAGCCTGGCATGGACCTACTGGATTGAATCGCTTCAGCAATGGACTCCTGACTTCGCACAATCCGTAGAGCGCGCCGTTGAGATGGCGCAGCGGGCGGTTGCCCTGGATAATTCTTTACCCTTTGCTCACACGACACTGGGACAAATCTATGATTGGCAAAAGAAGTTTGACCAGGCCCTCATCGAAGCGGAGCAGGCGGTGACACTTGCCGCCAATTATGCCGATGGCTATGCCACTCTTTCAGATATTCAAGTCCACACTGGACAATCAGAGAAGAGTCTCAGCAATATTCAGACAGCAATGCGACTGAATCCCCATTATCCCGACATCTACCTCTTCAGTTTAGGCTTTGCCTATCGCGGGATGGGTCAGTATGAGGAGGCGCTGGCCCCGTTCAAGACATTTCTCTCTCGTAATCCCGATTTTGCGCCCGGTCATGTGAACCTGGCGATTTGCTACGCCGAGTTAGGCCGATTGGAGGAGGCGCGAGCCGAGGTCGCTACGGCGCAGAAACTGATTCCATCACTCTCGTTGGAAACGGCGAGACAGACCTGGCCCTACAAAAACCCCGCAGACTTAGAGCGCATTCTGGCCGCCTTGCGCAAGGCGGGGCTCAAATAAATGATGAATGCGGAACGCGGAATGAGGAATAAAGAACTGGATTGACCCGGGTCTTTATGTCTGTACCGCTCACGGCAAACTCGCCAATTCATTCACGCCATAAGGCGCTCAGAACTCCATTCTTGTTCCACCACCTCCTGATTGTACAATAAACGGGAATGCGATTGTGGCGTCGTTCCACACACATCCGAATACAGGAGCTGAGTTTTTGCAAGAGCCGAGCGAGACAGACAAACGAGCAGTGCGTGACGACCCGGATTTGAAAGGCGCGAGCTACATCGGTGAGTTTGTTATTGCCCAAGAGGCAATCTACCTCATCACTCCTAATGGAGGGGTGCGCGAAGTAGTCGCCACGCACGCTCTCTTCACCGAATTATAGGAGCGTTTCCATGTCTACAACCTTAACAACTGACGTTCTTCAAGATGACCTTGCTGTCTCCCTGACGTGTGTGCTTGCCGCCGCGAACAAACGCGCCCGCGAAGCAGGCGTCAACATCGCCCACAGTATTATTACGGTTACCCAAATTTTTGAACATGGGCCGCGCTGGCGCATCAACTACGGGCCCAAAGATTACGTCGGACGCCGTGGCGGCGATCTGATTATTGAAGTGGACGCCAGCGACGCCAGAGTGACGCGAGTGCTTCACGGGCAGTGAATCTGAATGCGCGCTGGGAAATCCTTACAGCTTCCAGCGGCTCGCCAAGGAAGTGATGCCGATGTTTCGTTAGGCTCTGCGCAGTTAGTCGGCTAGTGCCGTTCCCCGCCTTTCAGCTTGAAATTGTCCCATGTCACGATTGTTTCCGGCGTAAAGACGATCCACCGCCGCGTTGAGCCGGTCGCCGTCGCCGCAAAAGGAGGAGGATCTGGGACGGGTGGTCTGCCGTGTCCACCGTTGTACTTCTGGCCCATCTGCGCGCGCACTGCCGCCAAGTGCGGGTCCGCCTGTTCGGCCGCCGCGTCCTCTAAGACCTGAGCACGGCCTAACATCATGATGCCTTGCAATTCGGGAAATTTCTCGTTGCGGTCTACCAAGACCGTGCAATTCGTGTTCTTGCGCAGATTCACCACTTTTTGTCCCCGCGCATAGGTGTACACCTTGCCTCCGGCCCAACCAAACCACATGGGCGTCAGATTGATGCGCTGTCCGGGTCCTACCGTGGCGATTCGCATATTCCATTCAGTTAACAAGATCTCCTCGATCTGCTCCTGTGTCAGCGCCAATTCCTTAGCAACGCCCATGATGACCTCCTGTTTCCTGTTACTGTCCGGTACGGTGATAGACAGGTAGTCTTCACGATTTGCGCAGCTCCGGCAAGTGGAGGCACAAGCGTTCGGGGGTGAGGCCGGCTTTCAGCGGCGCTGCAAGTCGCTCTGGTTTCTCCACTGCACACCAAAGGCTTTGGAGCTCCGGAACTGGCAAGAGTCTGTGCGCGGCAAAAGAGATTAGCGACGCGACAGGAAAAAAGAAGCGGGAAGGAAGAAGGGGGGGAAACCAACCGCCTCACCTCGTGTGTAAGGCGGTTACCACGCGTAGATGGACTTACTTCATGCAAATGGCATTCAACTTATTGCCGTCCAGATCACGGAAATAGGCGATGTAGGGGCCCTTATCTCCGCCGCGTCGCCCTGGCGCGCCTTCATCTTGACCGCCGAGCTCTAACGCCTTTTTGTAGACGGCGTCGACTTTTGCCGGACTGTCCGCCGCAAGGGCCACCATCACGCCATTGCCCACACTCGCAGGCTTGCCGTCAAACGGAGTGCAGATCGCAAGATTCACCGCACCAGGCTTGCCCAGCATCTTCAGTCTGCCCATATCCATCAGGACTTTGATCCCAGGATCGAGTTCCGCTAGCACGGCAGTATAGAACTTCATTGCCTGCTCCATGTTGTTAGTGCCAATCGTGACGTATGCGATCATTATGAGCCTCCTTCCTTTTTCCTCTGCGACGGTATTGTGTTTGTGCCGTACCAGAGATCGGGAGAGGAGGCAAGCTATGGTATCGAGCGAGTCGGTGAGCCGAAAGCATGCGTGATTGTCTCTAGCGAGCCGCCCTGATACGAGATTGTTCTCCGAACGATACGTGAATCACTGCCTGGGAGGAGAAGGGGATGAAAACAAACTATGAAGAGCCGGCGTCATACGGCGCGGACAACCCAGAAAAGTCACGGCTGCCCTGAGCAAATTACCAGGAGGAAACAATGCCCTCACTCAAAGATCAAGCCTGTATCGTCGGCGTCGGAGAAACTTCATTTACGCGCGGAGCCAATAAATCAGAGTTCGCGTTAATGCTGGAAGCGTCCATGAACGCAATCGCTGACGCCGGTCTCACGCCGCACGACATCGACGGTGTGATTCCTCCGCCGACGCCCTCCGCCACAGCGGAGCACTTTGCCGCGAACCTCGGCATTGAGGATCTACGGTATGCCGCCACAGTGCACATGGGCGGCGCCAGTGCGCTCACGGCGCTGCAAAGCGCAGCCTTAGCTGTCGCCTTTGGCGTCGCCAAAAACGTGCTGATTCCGTTCGGCTGGAAAGGCTACTCAGGAGGACGGGTGCGGAGCATTGGCAATGACAACGGCGGCGTGAGCAGCGCCCTCGCCAGCCTTATGAACACCGTCAACGAGTATTATTTGCCGTTTGGCGCCTCGGTCCCCGTGCAATGGTACGCCTGGCTCGCAACACGTCACAAAGAGTTGTATCACGTGCCGGATGAGGCGACGGGCGCCATCGCCGTCGCCTCGCGCAAGCATGCACAATTGAACGACAAAGCCTATATGCGCGGACGTCCGCTGACGATGGACGACTACCTGAACTCGCGCTGGGTGGCGAAGCCTTTTCGCCTGTTCGACTGTTGCCTGGAGACCGACGGCGCTTGTGCGGTCGTTATCTCTGCGGCGGAACGCGCTAAAGACTACAAACAGACGCCGGTGTACATTTCCGGCATTGCCGAAGGACACCCCTACCCGGCTGACGATATTCCCGCCCGGCCTGATCCCTTTGTGATCGGCTTGAACTTCGCCGCCCCTAAAGCACTGCAGATGGCGGACATCGCTTTGAAGGATCTCGACTTCCTTGAGGTGTACGACTGTTTCACCTATGTCGTATTGCTGCAACTCGAAGCCCTCGGGTTCTGCCAGCGTGGGGAAATCGCTGAGTTTGTCAAAGGTGGACGGCTAGAGCTGGGCGGCGAGCTGCCGCTAAACACGCACGGCGGGTTACATTCGGAAGCGCATGTAGGCGGCATGAACCACATTGTCGAAGCAACCCGCCAACTCCGCCACGCGTGCGGCGCACGGCAAGTGCCGAACGCGCAGCTGGGACTCGTGACTGGATGGGGCGATTTTGGCGATGGCAGCGTGGCGATTCTGCGGCGGTAGAGGTTAAGCGAGCCTTTGCAGAAACGCCTGCGCTCCTTGCAAATTTACGGAGTCAAAGCTTTCGGTCAACCAGTCAGAACAAGCCGGTCAAATCAATACTCGCCCCCGGCAAAAACATCGGCGCGACAAAGGAGACGCTAACGGCCGATCACCGACAAATCATGGGGGTGGGAGAGGTCGCCGCCATACTCCCGCTCTATCGGGCGCTGTTTACGCCCGAGCATCGCGCCTGAGGTCGAGACGACGTGATTATCACGGGGTACGCGTCAGAGGACTACGATTGCAGCAAACGAGCGGTGTGAGTGCAAGCGTCTTGGTACTCCCGCTCCGTCTGCTCGATCAAATCGGCGGCGCTGTGGACGCCAGTCACACCGGAAACTGAATGACCGGCGCTCCAGATGTCCTTGTAGCGCCGTGGACCAGGACGGAGCGATTCATGACTAAAGTTCTTCGCCGCCTCCTCGACTGAAACGCGCGGCGGAAGACTCGTCGGGTCCAGACCGGCGGCAATAATCGATGGTTTGAGCATGTTTGTATCCAAACCCGTAAACGCCTGAGTCAGTAGGACATCATCCATGCTCGATTCAACCAGCATCTGTTTGTAGGCCGGGTCGGCCAGGCTTTCTTCTGTAGCAATGAATTTCGTGCCCATGTACGCCAAATCACAACCCAGCACCTGCGCAGTCCACAACGCGTAACCGTCTGATACGCCGCCCGCGAGGACAATTGGCCCTTTGTACATTTGCCGGACGGCTCGCACAAACGCTAAAGGATTCATCCAGCCGGTTTGCCCTCCGGCGCCTGCCGTCAAGAGCACCAGGCCATCCACTCCTGCCGCGATCGCTTTCTCGGCGTGTCGTAAGGTGGCGACATCGGCAAACACTAGGCAGCCGACGTCATGGAGAGGACCGATGACCTCAGCTGGCGACCCCACACTGGTGATCACCATTTCGACACGATGTTGCAGCAGGCAGGCGAGTTCCGCCTTCATTTCCGCGCGTTTGATGATCAAATTGGGACAAAATGGCGCCGGCGGCTGCTCAGGATGCGTCTCCGCCGTCCTGTGCAGCGTGCTTTCGATCTGCTGGAGCCACGCTTGCAGCCCTTCAACCGTACGGGCGTTGGCGACCGGAAATGCGCCAATCACGCCGCGACAACAGGCGGCGATCACCAGCTCAGGCCCTGATACGGAGAGCATCGGGGCAGCAATTAAGGGTAAGCGTAAACGGTTGGCGATGGACTCAGGTAGGCCGGTTGCTGTCATGGTGTAGTATGGTTGACAAAGAACATCGTAGGGCGCGCTCTGCGCGCCGACAGAGAACGAGCGAAACGCGCCCTATCCTACAAGCTTTCGCAAAAGCGGGACAGTACAAAGAGAACGATGAAGACAGAGATTTGAGAGAGACAGAGAGAAAACAGCAGAGTGGTCTTCGTGATCTCTCTCTCCCTTCTCTATCTCCGCCGCTTACGCCTGTCCGTGCCGCAGGAGCTTCCCGGGCGTCGCCCCGGTCGGCTTGTCATCCTGAATAGTGACTTCGCCGTTCACTAACACATAGTGATAGCCTTGCGCCCGCTGCACCCGCCGCCATTCATTCCCTGGCAAGTCGTACGCAATCTCCATGGGCAATACTTTGAGGTTGTCGTAATCGTAGACAACCATATCCGCCGGCGCGCCCTCGCGGAGCGTGCCGCGGTCGCGGAACCCGGCGCACCACGCAGGCAGCGCGCTCAGTTTCCAGTGCGCCTCTTCTAAACTCATCACCGCGTTTTCGCGCACCAATCGCTGAATGGTTTCCGTCGGATACCGTCCCGCGGTGAAGAACTTGGTGTGCGCGCCGCCGTCGGAGACGCCCAGAAGCGTCAGGTCCGACTGCACGATTTCAGCCAGATAGGGTAAACTACAGCCGATGGTAGTGTAAAATTCCGTCTTCAAGTCATCCGCCACCGCCAGATCAAGCATGGCGTCCACCGGGTGCTTCCCTTGCCGTTGCGCCACCTCTCTGATTTTCAGATTCTCCCACTGCTTGAGGTCAGGGCGTTTGACAGAGAGGACAAAGATCTCCTCGAAGGAATCACTGATAAGACCAGAGGTGTTCTTCTTCAGTCCAGGGCGGCGGTTGGGGTCAGCTAATTTTGTGCGTTTCTCTTCAATCGTGCCCACCGTCGCCTCGAGCCACGCCGGGTCATCATCCCACAAATTCCAGTCTTCAAAGGTGAAGACAAACCCAGGATCAGTCGTCACCCCCTGGCCATAGATGCGCAACCCTTCGGCGCGGCAGCGCTCCAACCACGCCAACTGATTGCGGTGCCGTTCCGGGAAGCGGTCGCTGGCCTGCACCACATTGTACAGAATCGGCCGCCCGCTCACCCGCGCCAGCTCTTCGAAGTGCCGCTGTGCGGATTCATTTTTTCCATCAGGCGAGAGAAAGATGGATTGGATAAAGCCTTCGTTGCGTTCCGCCAGCACGCGAGCAAAGGCCAGACACGTTTCATCGTGCATGATATCCGTGACCATCGGCGTGCCGTCATAATCCATCTGAATGCTATGGGGGCCCAGGCGTTGCGCCGACCAGCCGCAGCCGCCCGCGTCCATGCCTTCATGAATCAAGCGGCACATCGCTTGGGTTTCTTTTTCCGTAGGCAGACGGCCTGATTTCGCAGCTTCCAGGCCCATGACCCAAATCATAATCGGCGCCACTGGCACGTAGGGCAATAAATTGATCCCTTTCGGCGTGCGCTCGATGCTGTCGAGATACTCGGGAAACGTCACCCAATCCCACGGCATGCCGGCTTTCATGGACGCATAGGGAATTGCCTCCACACGCGTCATAGTCAACATGGAACGCTCCCGCTCCTCCGGCCGCACCGGCGCGAAGCCAAAGCCGCAGTTGCCGATCACGGCCGAAGTCACGCCGTGCCAGCCTGAGATCGAGCAGTAGGGGTCCCAATAGATCTGCGCATCATAATGGGTATGGAGATCAATAAACCCCGGGGCCACGATCAGCCCGTTGGCGTCAATGACCTTCGTGGCCTCGTGCGGCTGCAGGCGGCCAATCTTGGCCACACGTCCATTTTTAACGCCGATATCCGCGCGGTAACGCGGCAGGCGTGTTCCGTCGACGATCATGCCGCCCTGAACAATAACATCGAATGTTGGCATCCGTTCTACCCTCCTGTTGATGAATCAATCCATACAATTTCAGCCAAGGCTCCCTTTGCCTTCTGCGAAGCCACTCTCAGGTACTACCACACCGTCCGGCAGCTTTCCAGAAACTCCCCAACGCAGGGCGTTTAACAAAATCCTGGATGCCGGGATTCCGGCTTTCGTCGGAATGACGTCAGCGCCTTACGGCGGCAGAATGCTCAGAACCTTTGAGTATGCGCGAGAAAGGGGCGCTCCTTGGCGATCAGCTGCAGCAGGAACGCTACCGTCGCGGGTCTTATGAGTAAAAGCTCTCCCTAAACCTACCGGCCATGTCACCCTAAGCGCAGCGAAGGGTCTCACCCCGAGATTCTTCGCCGTGACCACAGCTCAGAATGACAGCCCTGAAAGTTTAGGGAGCAGTGCTGGTAGTCAGTCACTTTGACAGAGCACTGGGATGATGCGGCTGGTCGCGTTCTCAGCCTAAAAAGAAAAGGAAGAGCGGGGAGAGATCGCAAAAAAGACGCCCCGCTCAACAAAACAAAAAGTTAGGTAATAATAGAGTCCTGCAAGAGGTTTTGCTCGGGCTCCTCATCCGCCATGCATAATGTTACCTCAGCGCCCGGGTGAAGAGCATGCGTTGCTTCCGGAGGCGCTATGATCTGCGCGCGTCCTACCTCTGTTTCTATTTCTAACACTCCATGTTTTCGATCAATGTCTGTCACGATGCCTTTGACGGCGGTCTTGTCCTTGGCCGTTTGTGCAGCGTCTGGCGTTTGTTGACAGTGTTCCTCCAATGTCTCCGAATCCACCGCCATGCCGGCGCTCGTCATACCAGGGCCGCCTAGAGCGAGCAAAGCAGCGAACGTAAGCGAACACAACGCTTTCATACGTCCTCCTTTCCTACACGAATCTTACTTGCAGAGAGGAGCAAGCTCTGTACCAGAAGAGCAGCGATGAGTTGCTTCAACAATGCATGCGCAGCTCCTGTTCTAAACAGTCACCCCCCCTGGTTGTCAGGTCATGTCGCCCGGTTTCTTCTGAATAGGGAAGAATACAGGGATTGACACGAACGCGTGAGCTGCTTAGGAAAAAGAAGATACGATGAAACGACAGCAGAAACATCGCCTGTGGATAGTGAGTGTAGGCATGCTGGTTTTCTGTTCTTTCCTGGCAGGGACAAGTTTTGCCTGCTTCCAGCAGGGCGCCGGCGCAAGGCAAATGGCGGAGGACTGCTGCCAGCATCATTGTCAGCATGCAATGACGGGTGAGGTCGCAGCCGACTGCTGTCAAAACCACCGTGTCCCAGTCTCCCACGCGCTTTCCCTTTCGTCTCCGGTAAAAACGCTCGCCCTTACGGCCTCTGCTCTGCCTATTGCGCTGCTCTCCCCTGCCGTGCTGCACGGGCCAGATCAGGGGTGGGCGTATTGGTCCACTGCAGAGCGCCCATCCCCGTCCCCACCCCTCTATACCCTTCACTGTACTCTCCTGCGCTGATCTTCCCTTTCTTCGGCTTCTCTTGCTGGCTCGGCCGCCTCTGCGGAGAACTCGCGCCTGTTGATCACCTCCTCTGCCTGCTTAACAAGAGGCAGAAAAGGACCTCTTTTCACCAAAGGAGAAAGGATATGACACGCCGATTTTTACCATTGTTCTTCACCGCCGCGCTCTGCGTTGCTCTGACTGCCGGAGCGTATGCGCGCCCGCAAACTGCCGGCGCTGACAAGGATGTTGTGATCTCACAACTCCAGCGCCGCGCCGCGCGGCTTGACTGGGATGCGCAAACCACCAAGGGCGCTCCCCGCGCCGAACGTGAGTTGCAGAGTCTCCGTGTGAAGCAACTCATCGAACGGCTTCAAACCGGCGAAGCCGTCGATCCCCAGGAAATCGATAAGCTCCTCAAGGAGCAACCCTGGCCACGTTAGCTTCTACAAGTGGGGCTGGGCGCATTACTGACGCGCGACGGCGTCCTTGAGATGCGACTCTTCCTGATCGTGGCGCGGCTCTGCATCAGGAAGCGCTGGACACCGCGATAAGGTCTCTCTGGCTTTGCGGAGGCAGCGCAGCGCTTGCTGGCGATCGCCCTGCGTCAGAGCGGTTTTCGCCGCCGTAAGCTGAGCCACATAGAGGGCATGACAGACATGACTGACGGCGATGCGCACGTGCTCGTGCGCCTTCATCAGGGCCGCTGCAGACGTAGAGCCGCCCGGCGCGATGGTAGTCTGCGCCTCTTGGAGTTGGGAGGCAACGGTCTGGAGGAGACGGTACGCTTTTTCGGTGGCGGCGAGCGGAGGATCAGCAACAGCTGGACTGACAAGCACCAGCAGTCCCCACAGTCCGGTCATGATCGCTTTCGTGCACATGGTCCTCCTCCTTGTCGCTATGGCAAGCCATAGCTCCCCAACAAGAGGAGCAAGGCCCGTACCATGAGGAGTACAAGCCACAGACAGGCAAAAATCACGGTTTCACAAGCCTTGAGAAGAAGCGCTACGGGGTTTTTGCCTAAAAATGCAGCAGCCAGATGCGCCTTTGTGCAGCACCCCGCGTTGGCGTCAAGGGCTACGCCCCATGCGCGCCGTCATGACGGCGCGCCGCCCGAGACATTCATTATTCATACATGCAACGAATGAGGAACCTATGAGCGCAACGATACGAAGGATGCCCTTCACTCTGCTCGTCGGCCTGTTCCTGCTGCGTCCAGACCCTGGGTCGGCTCTGCCCGACTCCAGCGCGGCAAATGAGATCACAGAAAGTGAAAAAATGATAAACGACGCGGCGCGCGGCGACGGAGAGGATGCTGTCTTACTGTACGAGCCTTTGTCGCTGGAGGCTGTGCTCTCGTATGCGCGCGCCCACAGTCCCACGATTCAGGCGGCGCGCAGTCGCACGGCGGCGGCCCAGACAATGCCGGCTCAAGCAGCCGCCTATGAGGACCCTGTGGCGACATGGGACAACTGGAATGCGCCGGAGAACCTGCACCTGAATGAAGCGGATAACAACATCTTCCGCCTCTCGCAGAAAATTCCCTTTCCGGGCAAGCTTCGCTTAAAAGGAGAAATCGCGGCGAAGGAAGCGGCGCTGCGGGAGGCGGAACTGCAGGCTGCGGAGATCGACACCGTGACTCAGGTGAAAAAAGCGTACTATGACCTCTGGCTGGTCTCCCGGAATCTGCAAGTCTACAGTCACGACAAGGAACTCGTGGCGCAATTCGCTCATATTGCCGAGCAGAAGTACGCCGTCGGTCAGGTCTCTCAGTCTGATGTCCTGCGCGCCCAAGTCGAGTTGACCCGGCTCATCAACCGGGTGACCACCGAAACCCTTCGTCTGGGAAAGGCTCAAGCGCAGCTCAATACGCTCCTCAGCCGCCCGCCAGAAGCCCCGCTTGGCGCTCCGCAAGATCCCCCTCCTCCGGTGATAACCTACTCCATGGCGGATCTGGAAAATCTCACGCTCAAATATCGGCCAGAACTTACCGCTCAAGCCACAGCCGTCGAACGAGCAAACCTCGCCCTCGCCCTGGCGCGCACGGCGTACTACCCGGATTTCGAAGTGTCCGTGAGTCGTTTTGTGAACTTTCGCCGGCGCGATGGTTTTGGATTAGCGATTTCTGCAACCATTCCTCTATCCTTCAAATACAAATACGACGCGGGCGTGGAGGAGGCGATCGCTAATCAGCAAACGGCGCAACATGAGCTGCGACGTCTGCAAGACCTGGCGCTGTTTGCAGCCAAACAGGCAATGGTGGAAGCGCAAACAGCTTTGGAGCAGCTTAACCTCTTCCTCCACACCCACATTCCTTTAGCCGAGCAGACCCTGGCGGCCTCCCAGATCGGTTATCAGACCGGCATCATCGATTTTCTCTCGCTGATCGACAGCGTGCGAGCGGTAGAACAGGTCCACCTCGAGCACCTCATGGCCGCAGCAAATTTTGAGCAGGCCTGGGCGGAACTGGAGCGGGTCGTAGGGAAAGAACTCCCCAGAAAGGAGACGCCATAATGTCACGCCACAAGCGTCTGCGGGTCCTTATTATGCTTGCGAGCGGATGCGCGCTTCTCACGTCCCCCTCATATTGGCGGCTTACAAGTGCATCGCCGACGGCGGAGCAGGCAGGGAACGCCGCTGCCGCCCGTCCCCTGCACCCCCAGCCGCAGCCACCTACGCCTGAATCGGAAGAAAAAACACTGCCCGGGAACGCTCAACATAGGGGTGGAGACGACGCTTCTCCCACAGCGCCCCGGCAGGCGCCGATCCAGCTTAGCCCGGCGCAACAGCAACTCATCGGCGTCACCTACGGGACCGTAGAGCGGAGGCCGCTCACGAAAATGATTCGCACGGTGGGCCGCGTGGAGTATGACGAGCGCAAGCTCGCCGAGGTGACGCTCAAGATCGCGGGATGGATCCAGGATCTCTACGCCGACTACACGGGCAAGCTGGTGAAGAAGGGAGAGCCGCTGTTCACTCTCTACAGCCCAGACCTTGTCACCGCGCAGGAAGAGTACCTGCTGGCCCGGAGCACCCTGGAGCAGCTGAAAAACAGCGATGTCCCGGGGGCGCGTGCGTCCGCGCAGTCGCTAGTCTGGGCCAGCCGCCAGCGTCTCCTGCTCTGGGATCTGACGCCTACGCAGATCCGCGTCCTAGAGGAGGCAGGGAAGCCTCCACTCTACCAGACGATCTACTCCCCCCTGAGCGGTTTCATCATCGAGAAGATGGCCTACCGGGGGCGCCGGGTGGAGTCTGGGATGACCCTGTATAAGATCGCCGATCTCTCCACTGTCTGGGTCAAGGCCGACATCTACGAGTACGAGCTGCCGTTCGTACACGTCGGGCAGGAGGCGAAAGTCAGCCTTTCCTATTATCCTGGCGCAGTTTTCACCGCCAAGGTGACATACTTGTATCCCTATCTCGAAGAGAAAACCCGTACGGGGAAAGTCCGCTTTGAGCTGGCCAACACGCCCGACTGGAAACTCAAGCCCGCGATGTACGCCACCGCCGAGTTAGAGATGAACCTGGGAGAAAAGCTCGTGGTCCCAGAATCCGCCGTCCTCGATTCTGGCGTCCGGCAGATCGTCTTTGTCGACAAAGGGCAAGGGCGTTTTACCCCACAGGAGGTGCGACTGGGGAACAGGATCGACCGCGACGTCGAAGTGCTTGGTGGGCTCACAGAAGGTGAGCGCATCGTGACCAGCGGGAATTTTCTTATCGACTCAGAGAGCAAGTTGCAAGCCGCCGAGAGCATGATGGGCATGATGGGCGCCATCGGCATGGGCGATTGGAGAATGGAGAATGCGAGGCCCATGGAAATGGGCGGAGGGATGGGCGCCATGGCTGGTCCACAGGAAAAAACCATCAGCAATCTGAAGCTGCGCGTGAGCACGACGCCAGAGCCGGCCAAACTAGGGGACAATACGCTGCGGATCGAGGTCAAGGACGCCCAGGGCCAGCCGGTCACCGACGCTACGGTCGCCCTGGAGTACACCATGGACATGCCCGGAATGATGATCGAGAAAGCCTCTGCCGCCCACAGCGGCGAGGGCGTCTACGAGGCCAGGGTGCGGTTTACGATGGCCGGCCCCTGGGGTGTGACGGTGAACGTGCAGCGGCCGGGACAAGCTACAGTGCGGGAGCGCTTCACTCTAAACGCAAACCAGTAAGGAGAGGAGATGATGATTAATCAGATCATCGAGTACAGCGCGCACAACCGATTTGTTATTATCCTGGTTACGCTGTTCGCGACCGCGGCCGGCCTCTGGTCCCTCCGCCACGTCCCGCTCGACGCTATCCCCGATCTCTCAGACGTACAGGTCATTGTCTTTACCGAGTGGCCGGGCCGGGCTCCCAACATTGTTGAGGATCAGATTACGTACCCTATTATCACCGCCATGATCGCCGCCCCCCGTGTGAAGTATGTCCGTGGAGAGTCCATGTTCGGCTATTCGTTTGTGAATGTGGTTTTTGAAGACGGCGTGGATCTCTACTGGGCCCGCAGTCGGGTGTTGGAGTACATGCAAGGGATCAGCGGGCGACTGCCCGAAGGAGTTACGCCTCGGTTAGGACCTGATGCGACGGGCGTAGGCTGGGTCTTTCAATACGCTTTGATAGACAAAAGCGGTCGTCACACGCTGGCTGACCTGCGTTCGTTTCAAGACTGGTATCTGCGCTACTGGCTGGCGAGTGTGGAGGGCGTAGCGGAGGTTGCTTCGGTAGGTGGATTTGTCAAACAGTATCAGGTCGACATCGACCCCGCAACCCTCCTCGCCTACAACCTCCCGCTCAACCACGTCATCGAAGCGATACGGCGTTCCAACAACGAGGTCGGAGGGAGAGTCGTGGAGTTTGCCGGAGCGGAGTATGTGGTCCGCGGCCTCGGCTACATTCACTCGCTCAGCGATATTGAGCAGATCGCCGTCGGCGCTGATGACAACGGCACGCCGGTCCTGGTGCGCGACGTCGCCCGCGTCCACCTGGGACCTGACCTGCGCCGCGGTCTGGTAGAGCTCAACGGTGAAGGTGAAGTGGTCGGCGGCGTGGTGGTGATGCGTCATGGCCAAAACGCACTGGAGGTCATTGACCGGGTGAAACAGAAGCTAGAAGAAGTCAAGAGCTCCTTGCCTGAAGGGGTAGAAATTCTTACCACCTACGATCGCTCTACACTTATCCATCGCGCGATCGACACCCTCCAACACACCTTGACAGAAGAGCTGCTCATCGTCAGCCTGGTGATTCTCGTTTTCCTCTGGCACGTCCCCAGCGCTCTGATCCCTATTCTTACGATTCCGGTTGCCGTGCTCCTCTCGTTCCTGCCGATGTACGCGCTGGGAATCACCTCCAACATTATGTCATTGGGCGGCATCGCCATCGCCATCGGCGCCATGGTGGACGCCGCCATTGTGGTCGTGGAGCAGACGCATAAGAAATTAGAGCAGTGGGAGGCGCAGGGACGACCCGGCGATTACCGCGAGGTTGTCATCACCGCAGTGAAAGAAGTGGGCCGACCGAGTTTCTTTGCACTCCTGGTGATTGCGGTTTCGTTCATGCCAATTTTTGCCCTGGAGGCGCAGGAAGGACGCCTGTTCAAACCCCTGGCCTTTACCAAGAACTTCTCTATGGCGATCGCCGCCCTGCTCGCCATCACCCTGGACCCGGCCGTGCGGCTGTGCTTTACCCACCTCAGGGCCTTCGACTTCCGCCCGCGCTGGCTGTGCCGGGCGGCCAATGCCGTGCTGGTCGGCACGATCCACAGCGAGGACACCCACCCCATCAGTCGTCCGCTCATGCGCCTCTACAATCCTATTGCGGGATCCGTGCTGCAGTATAGATGGGTCGTCGTGGCGACGGCAGTGCTTATCGTGCTGGCCACAATCCCCGTGTACTTGCGTCTTGGCTCCGAATTCATGCCGCCGCTCAATGAGGGGACGATCCTGTACATGCCGACGGCGCTGCCGGGGATGTCTATCACTCAGGCCAAAGCCGCTCTGCAGGCGCAGGATCGCGTGCTGAAGCAATTCCCCGAGGTGGCAATGGTCTTTGGCAAGGCGGGGCGGGCTGAGAGCCCCACCGATCCGGCCCCGCTCAATATGTTCGAGACGATCGTGTCCCTGAAGCCGCAAGACGAGTGGCGCATAACGGCGGTGGAACGCTGGTATTCCTCCTGGGCCCCGTCCTGGCTGAAGCCCCCGCTGCAGTGGTTGTGGCCGGAAGAGCGGCCGCTCACGTGGGATGAGCTGCTCGATAAGATGGACGAGACCTTGCGATTTCCCGGTATGCCCAACATCTGGTGGATGCCCATTCAGACCCGCACGGAAATGCTGGCTACGGGGATCCGCAGCATCTTAGGCGTGAAAGTCTTTGGGCCGGACCTGGCGGAGATCGGCCGTATCGCCAAAGAGGTGGAGACTGTCCTCTCTACGCTGTCCGGCACGCGCAGCGCGTTCGCCGAGCGGACAACCGGGGGCTATTACCTGGTGTTCGACGTCAAGCGGCAGGAAGCGGCTCGTTATGGGCTCACTGTAGGCGACGTACAGGATATGGTCGCCTCCGCCGTCGGCGGCAACGCCTTCGCGCAAACCATCGAAGGCCGCGAGCGGTATACGATCAATGTGCGCTACTTACGTGAGCTGCGCAGCGACATGGGGAGCCTCAAGCGCGTATTGGTTCCTACCCCACAGGGGGCGCAAGTCCCTCTCGCACAGTTGGCCGATCTTCGTGTCGCCACCGCCCCTCCTTCGATCCGCGATGAAGATGGACAACTCGTCGGCTATGTCTTTGTCGATGTGGTGGGACGCGACCTCGGCGGCTATGTAGAGGAGGCGAAGCAGGCCGTAGCGCAACACCTCCGCCTCCCTCCTGGCTACCGCCTCGATTGGGCCGGACAATTTCAGTACCTGGAGCGCGTGCGCACAAGGCTTGCCGTTGTTGTCCCCCTGACCTTGTTTATCGTCTTCATCCTCCTCTATCTCAACACCCAGTCGTTCGCCAAAACGACGATTATCCTCTTTGCCGTCCCCTTCTCCGCGGTTGGCGCGGTCTGGCTGCTCTATGCGCTTGACTACAATATGAGTATCGCCGTCTGGACTGGGTTGATCGCGCTGCTTGGCGTGGATGCCGAGACCGGCATGTTTATGCTCCTCTACCTCGACCTTGCCTATGAAGAGCGACGACAACAGGGACGGATGCGGAGTTGGGAGGATTTACGTGAGGCGATTTTGCACGGCGCCGTGCAACGCCTGCGCCCGAAAGTGATGACGGTAGGGGTGATGTTCATGGGCTTGTTGCCCATTATGTGGTCGACAGGGACTGGCGCGGACGTGATGAAGCGGATTGCCGCGCCGATGGTCGGCGGGATTTTCACCTCCTTTCTGCTAGAGTTGCTGGTGTATCCCGCCATGTACGCTATCTGGAAGTGGCGCGCCGAGATCAAACCGAGCCTGGCGGCAGAGGCGACCAACTGAATAGAGAGCGCATCAATCTCTGGCGCGGCGATAGACAAAAAAGCGCCGCGCTTACGCTTACGACTCTGCGCCAATCGCCGCCAACCCGGCCTTGGCGCACTCGATGTCTTGGTCTTCCGTGCCGCCGCTCGCTCCCACGCCGCCGAGCAGTTCCCCATTGATCACCAACGGCAGTCCGCCGCCCGCTAACAACAGCGGTCGGCCGGCAATGCCGGCAATACTGCTAAACAGCGTCGCGCGGCTCTGCGCCAGTTCCGCGACTTCACGCGACGTGCGGCCAAAGGTCGCAGCGGTAAAGGCTTTACTGTGGGCGACGCCCGCCGTCAGCCAGCGCGCGCCGTCCATGCGCGCCAGCGCCACCAGATTTCCCGCCGGGTCAGTGACGGCCAGACTCATCGCCCATCCCTGTTGTTGCGCCTTGGCTTTCGCCGCCGCAATAAAACGCTCCGCCAGGTCGAGAGTTAACGCCATTGCCTGTCCCTCCTTTTGCTTGAGATTCTGACTCTATTCTGCTCGACCAATACAAACAAGCTGTGATAAGCGCCGCCTCCTCGCTCGAGCCTGCGATCAGGTAAACGTCACCGCTACTGCGCCAATGTCGGAAAACGCGGCGCGGTACGCGCCTGGCTGAGTGACGGCATAATGACAAAATGAGCCGGTAATCACCGGCTGCCCCGGCTCCAGCCCGAGACCATATTTATGCAGAATCCGACAAAGGCGCGCCAGCGATAGGTAAGGATCATCCATGGTGGCTCCCGGCATCTTGCTCTCCAGCAACTGCCCATCACGGTAGAATTCGACCGTTGTGTTAATCAGTCCGTCGCGGACTGGCGCTTCCGGCCCCACTACGATGCCCCATTGCGCCAGACCGTCGGCCACCAGCAGCGCCGGTCCCGCCTCGGGCTGTACCCGCATTTCATTGATCTCGAACGCCGGCGCCACAGCGCGCACCGCCGCTTTGGCGTCCGCCGCCTCTACAGTGTCGCCCCGGAGCGGCGCCCCGAGGATCAGACACAGTTCTGGTTCAAGATGGCAGTGCGTGATCTTTGCGACCGAAACCGTCGCGCCGGAAGAAAGAATCCGGCTCTGCAGAATGTACCCAAACGGCCGGAAACCTGATCCCATACGGTCGCGGGCCCTGCCAGACGTTAGTCCGACTTTCCAGCCGCCGAGCCGCTCGCCGTCGGCCTCGAAGCGGCCGAGCACGCGGAGTTGCGCCGCCAACGCCTCTGCTAATCCCCACTGCACTTGCGACAATTCAGGGAGCGGTGAGCCGTGTTTACGCGCGCTATACAAGGTATCGATGACTGTAGTGTGAGCCGTCATTTTCCTTTGCTCCTTCCCGTCACGCCGGGCCGTGGCGCAGGATTCCCTTGCGCTCCAGTTCCTGCACTTCCTCTGGCGTATAGCCGAGCCATTGGGTCAAAATCTCCGCGTTATGCTCCCCGAGCAGCGGAGCCTGCAGCGCCAGGGGCTCGGGAAAGGCTGAAAACCGCAGCGCGAATCCCGGCACGTCAAACTCGCCGAGGATTGGATCCGTGATCGTCCGCACCGTGCCGCGTTGGCGGAGATGGGGATGTTGCAACGCCTCGGGCACCGACAAGATCGGCGCGACCGGCACATGATGCTCCTTCAGCGTCGCAATCGCGGCGTCATCACTCGCCTGGGCGCGAATCCAGCTTTCAATGATCTCTACGAGCTCGTCCAGATGGCGCATGCGTGCGGCATTGTCGGTAAAGCGCGGGTCCCGCGCAAGGCCTGGCTGCCCCATCGTCTCGCACAGCCTTGTCCAGTGCTGTTCTAGGGGCGCGATAAGGATCATGTAGCGCTCGCGTCCTTTGAACACGCCGCAGGGGCACGCATACCACGAATGCCTTCCAGAGCGCGTCGGGGAGATCGCTCCCTTGCTCAAGCTATACATCTGAAAGCTGGCCTCATGGTAATGCGCGTAGGTGTCAAGCAGCGAGAGATCGAGGTGTTGCCCGCGCCCGGTGCGCTCGCGGTACAATAGCGCCGCGCAAATCGCGCCCATCGCGTGCGCGCCGGTAGAGACGTCGCCCATCGCCACCATCGGCACGAGAGGCGGTCCATCCTGCTCGCCGCCCATTGACGTAATCCCGGAGTAGGCTGCCCCTACCCAGTCAAAGCCGGGTTCGTGCGCCAGCGGACCGGACTGCCCGAAGGCGGAAATCGAGCACATCACGAGCCGGGGATTGAGTTCCCTCACGACGTCGTAGCCTAGTCCCAAGCGGCCGATGACGCCCGGGGCGAAATTCTCCACCATCACGTCGACTTTCGCCACCAGCTGCTTGAGGATCGCGAGCCCTTCGGGCGTCTTGGCGTCCACACATAAATCTTTCTTCCCGCGATTGTGTTGGATGAAATAACCGCTGCGGCCGTTAAGGATGATAGGACCGCCGCGCGAAGGGTCGCCGGCCGGTGCGAGCTCCACCTTGATGACTTCGGCCCCCATCTCCGCTAGCATCAAGGTGCAGGTCGGGCCTGCCACAATTTGGGTAAAGTCCAACACTTTGTAGCCGTCGAGCACGTGCTTTGGCTGATTCATGTTGTCTCCCACACCTCGTGTATTCCCCTGTGTTGTAGACGGTTAGAGAAAAAAAGGAAATGGTCTCAAGTTCGCTATAGTTTTTCCTTCTCATCAATGACAACGGCTCTACTAGGTCAGGTTCGCACGCCGGTCCCACAGTGAGATAAAATTCCCAACAACACTACTCAACGACAAGAGAACTCACTTTGAGAAACCCCTTGTGGCCTGAGCGAGAACGCACGAGAAACCTCCGAGCGAAGATTACTATCACGCTGCTGCCCTGCGTCCTGTGGGCCAGTGCAGCGTGCACACTGCCTGACTACCTGGAAACAGCCGGGCTTCGTCACACGCCAGTCTCTTCCTCCCTCGATGTTCCTTATGCGCCGACGCCACGGGAGGTTGTCAAACGCATGTTGCAGCTGGCCCAGGTAGGGCCTACCGATGTCGTCTATGACTTAGGGTCCGGCGATGGCCGGATCGTCATCATGGCCGCCCGGCAGTTCGGGGCGCGGGCAGTTGGGGTTGAGCTTGACCCGGCGAGGATTGCAGAAGCGATAATCAACGCACGCCAGGCCGGCGTGAGCGAGCGCGTGCAGTTTTTGCAGCAGGATCTCTTTACCGCCGACCTTCATGACGCGACAGTCGTTACGCTCTTTCTGACGCCCGCCCTGAACCTTCGCCTCCGGCCAAAGTTGTGGCGGGAGCTCAGGCCGGGCGCCCGAGTCGTGACCCACCTGTATGATATGGGCGACTGGAAGCCGGACAAAATCGAACGCGTGCATGGCCGTCCGGTATATTACTGGAGTATCCCAGTCACAGCGCGGTCGCCGGGTCGATAGTAACAAATTGTTGCTAAGCAAGGGGGCAGTTTCATCGATTTTTCTTTCCACAAGGCGTCTCGACCTTTGCCTTCCAGTCATCGAAGCTCTTGACGTGTCCCATCTTATGACAATCGCGCCAGGACAAGACTGCCATAAGCATCCTGGCTAATAGACCATCCTGGAGGAACCACGACTGTGGTGTCTGGCTCCTCCACAATGAGAGGGCCGCTGTGCGGCCGCGTCATATCAGAGCGGCGGAACACTGGAGTTTGCAAGAGTCCATGCCGCGGACCAAAAAACGCTTGTCGCGGCGCGCTCCGTGAGGCGGCGTCTGAGACCCGCGGGCTCGTCACGGCCAAATCGGCAAACCGCAGATTCCCTACCGTG
>DATLYA010000390.1:0-6752 GCA_035575235.1 Candidatus Methylomirabilota bacterium | reverse complement strand
GAGCAATTAGCCCAAAGCGTCACTGACCTCGCCCAGGCCCAGAAACGCACGGAAGGAGAGCTAGATAAGTTTCGTCATACTTTTAACATGCAGATCGGCGGGTTAGGAGCGCGCTGGGGATTGCAAACTGAAGAAGCTTTTCGCCAAGGTATCCGGACGATTTTAGCAGAAGTCGGATTCACGACCGAACGATTCTTAGATGTGGACACTGCGGGAGAAGTGTTTGGCGCTCCAGAGCAAATCGAATTAGATATCGTCATCAAAAACGGCAAAGTACTTGTCATTGAAATTAAGTCATCGTTAGACCGGGGCGCGGTGTATCAATTTATCCGAAAAGTAGGATTTTATGCCCGCAAGACGGGACGACAGGTGGATCGAAAGTTGATCATCACTCCGTACGCCGATGCGCGGGCGCAAAATGTCAGCAATCAGTTAGGAGTGGAGATTTGCACTGACGTTGTTGAATTGCGTCAGTAGAAAACGTCCCTCGAGCGTTTGCCAGTTCAACAAACCAATGTCTGCCCGCAAACGGATGTGCATGATGCTACTGAACAGGGAGGGAAGCGTTCTCTCCTCCTCTGGAGTGTCAGGTGGAGAGACAAAGTGATCATGGAGAATATGGCCCATTTAATAGGCAACTCTTACGCCAACGATCCTTCAGGAATTCTTTTCATCGAATAGAGGTCGTCCACGTCGCTTATTGATGGCAGGAGCCCTCTGCTGGGCGGGGTGAGTTTATCGGCGAGACTTTTCTCACCCCGCCTTTCGGTCTGCGGCGCGCCAGGCGTTCCAATTAAATACGTCACGGCTCCAGGACCAATACGGATCTTTCCGATGTCCCACTCATAGTCGTTGCCATTAAGCTGCGAGACTAATCCTCTCAACTCCTCAAGAGAATACACGCGCAGGCAAGAGACAACGCCATCCCAGAGTAAAAAGAGAGGAACAAGCGGCAGTAGATACGTGTAAACTAAGCGCGTCGCGCGAAATGGCTTGAGAAAGGGGGCGGCCAGAAACGTACTAAGAAACCCGACTCCGACAGACAAGAAAGCGAAAGGGGAACGATTGACCATCTCAATGACCGCGATGCCTTGGCGTTTCGCCACTGCGTCGGCAAGCACTGCGACCGCTTGAGTCGGACGAAAATGATGAAATCCATTAGCGACCAAGCGAAAACCTGTCAGATCCGCAGGGACATGGGCAGCGTCAACGGGATATTCGACGCCCTCTATGGCTCCATTGGTCTCTTTGGCGAGATGGCGGTATGCAGCTACGTTAGGAAACAAATCGCTTAACCACGCTTTTGCTTCCATTCCCCGGGAATACAGCAGAGGCAGAATCGTCCGCGCTGGTCCACCACTGCCGGAACAGAGATCTAATAATTGGCGTTGTCCGCAACAGGCCATCGCTGCTTGTAATTTTTCGACAAACCCTTGATAGGCTGGCCCCGAGAGATTCCCCATGAACGTGAGATGATCTTGCATGTACGCGCGAATCAAACGTGGAAACCAGGGCAGGTCTTCAAACTCGAAGAGAGGCTTTCGTCCCATGGCGCCTTCTCGGAACTGTCAATATGGCGTCCCATCCTTATGCGTGAACCGCCATTTACCATCAGCCCCTAAGACAGCCTGAATATCATCAGCCGGGTAACTCGCCGAGTCCCCTGTGCTGCGGTCTCCAATTTCCAGAAATACGACATCGGCATTGGTGCGGTTCACGAGATGATGACCTTGACCTGTCCCTGCTTTAAAACCGGCGCACATGCCAGGACTCAGTACTGTTTCACCAGAGTCAGTGATAAGTGTTGGCTGACCTTCCAACACATAGATAAATTCGTCTTGACGCGAATGCGCGTGGAACAGCGCCGACATGGCTCCTGGCGCCAGTCGCGTCAAATTCACGCCGAGATTCGTCAGTCCAAAGAGGTCGCCTAGTGGGCGCTTCTCGCGACCCGCTATGCGCGCAGCAAAAGGTTCAGGATAATTTGAGGGTTTTGTGCGCGGTGGCGCTTCAGCCGCCATAATCGCAACTGGATATCGACTCACATCCGCTGCCATGAGACGCTCCTCTACGCAAAGGGAGATTTACCAAGAAAGTCTCTTCATTATCACGGGTGCTGCAAGTACGTCCGCATAGTTTTTAAGAGAGAGCCTCAAAGCGCGCCCGTCTTACTCCGCACGTCGCCAGACTATACGCCACTTGCTGCTTTTTGTCGTCTGCGAATACCTCAGAGAGATAAAAATACGGCTTGCTCAACACATCGTTGTTGTCCAATGGCTCAATAACGAGGCTTCTCTTGACGGGCTCTCTACTAGCGCAGGAGAAAGAGCCCGTCCGTGAAGTCGACAAATAGTAGAGGCGGTCTACGCTGCTTGCTGAGCTTTTTGTTTCAACAGCCTGGCGATAATCTGATCGAGTACTTGATCAGCTAAGGCGCGGACTTCCTCCTGCGTCTTTGGCTGAATGGGATGTTGCACAAGGATTGGTTCATACTGCGGCATGCCGAGCGCGGCGCATTGCGCACGAGCGGCGCCGATAAATTCTGTGGTCGTGACGTTAGCGGTGGGAACGCCTTTTTCTTCAAAGTAGACGACATCGTGCGAACTGCACGAAATGCAAGACCCTCAATCGCTGAGGGCTTCAATGATGGCGTCACATTTCTCCGTCAATTCCGCCTTAATCGGCTCAGGCGCAGGGCGCGCCACAGTTGGTTTCATACGACGCAGCACTTCTTTCACGCTATACCGCTCATGCAGCACCTCCTCCACACGATCAAGGAAGAAGGAGCCTTTGGCCTTGCTGATGTCCAGCAAGCCAATTGTTTTCCCAGCCAGGGTATCAAGCCGGGGCGCGAACGCTATGTGCGACCGTTCCACCTTATCAGTAGGATCAAAGAGAACGTCTCCCATACGCGGCCTCCTTTCTAAAGGTCACATCCTTCTCATACCTGAATTTCTTTCGTTGTGATCTTACTCCCCGCATCACCGCCTGCCCAGCCCTGCACGGCCGCCGAGAAACGTCCTGCCGTGCCGCCAGCCACAATAATGGTGAGCCTTTCGGGTTTGGCGAACTTGGGGAACAGCGTGTCGTCCGTCGCCGGTTCGCGCTCTTTCTGGGCTGCTCTGAGCATACTGACGCCGGCGCCTTCGCCTCCGTTCACGCCAGGACGAAGTTCACGCAACGGTTTGCGAATCTTCTCATACAAGAATTGGCGGAGGTCATTTTTCGACCACCCATCTTGCTTGAACGTTCTGGCGTGCTCCGGGCAAACAACCAGCACGGTGTCCGAAAACAGCGGGAAATTTTTGTGATTCCACAACGCCGTCATTGTCCAGCCCAGAGAGAGGGCAAGCTGCTCAGCGTTACGGCTCGCATGATCACTGATTTGGAGGGGCGAATGTCCGGCAAAGAGCGTGATCGTACTCTGGTCCGGTCGATAGCCCTTTTCCACATGCAGCGGCTCCCACGGGCTCTCTTCTTCATTCTCACCCACACAAAATGTGTACTGCGCTGGATGACCCAGAGTGGCCTTGGTGATTTCGTGCGGCTTGGCCCCGCCGATGTTCATAATGCAGAGACGCAACGCGCGACCAATAGTAGCATTGGCGCGGAAACCGTGTCCGAGAGCATTGTGACCGCAATTCACGCCGATCTGCTGACGAATCGGACCGTTGATAATCGCCATCGGCGTCGCGGAAAACGTCGTGACGTTAACGCCATGAATACAGAACTGTTCTTCGCACATGGCTGCAACGCCAGCCAGCACGACGGGGAAATAAGACGGGTGACAGCCCGCCATGACGGCGTTGATGGCGACTTTTTCAACCGTTGCGCGGCCATAATTCGGGCCAATGAGGCCAATCAACTCCTGTGGGTCGCGCTCGGCTGCAGCGAGCATGCGTTTGACTCGCGCCTCAGTCGGCGGCACAACAGGCAAACCATCAGTGACGCCACGAGAGTACAGGAGTTCAACCGGATCGTCTTCTTGGACTTCGATGCGCTGAGAAGCTAAAGCGGCAACGTCTGGCATGGCGCCCTCCTTTCAACCATTGAGTCATTGCATCATCGAGCCATCGAGTCATCGAGCAATTTCACGTCCGAATTGCTGCCATGACCCAATCGCTCAATGACTCAATGATCCAATTCTCATCGTTACTTAATCGCCTGTGGATTCACAGGCGAGCCCACAGCGCCGGTGATCGGCAGCGGCGGAGCCACAAACATAAACTCGTAGACGCCGTCCTTCGCGCAGTCCTCGGCAAGTTCTTCAAAATCAAAAATCTCACCGACCAACATACCCGCGTGGACAATAAGAATGATGTGGAGCGGCTGGAAGACGTCAGGTGTTTCGTTGGGAATGACTTCCGTTCCCCAGGTGTCCGTCGCGTACCCGGCCACTTGCTTCTCACACAACCACGAGGCGCACGCCACACCGAGACCTGGCGCCGGACCGCCGCTGTAGGTCCCCCAGTTTTTCTCTTCTCGCACCTGGGCAAGTTGTCCGGTGCGAATTAAGACGATGTCGCCTTTATCAATGCTGATCTTGCCCATCGCGACAGCGCCGTTCAGATCTGCTGGATAAATCGCTTCTCCCGGCTCCAACCATTTCTTGCCTTTGTATCGCGGAATATCGAGCAGCACGCCGCGAGTAATGATTTTGCTCTTGGCGTTTTCGATGCCGTTCTTTTTTGCGCCCGTGCTGGTGATTTCATTCGCGGCGAAGCCATTATACATCTTGTCTTCGTAGAGAATATGCGCGAGCGAGTCCCATTGGGTGGCGCACTGCAACGGCATCGTTACGGCGTCGTCCGTGTACCGAATATGGGGCAGATGGTTTTGCGCGCCGGCGACAATGTCGCCGCCATCCTGCAACATGAAATGAATAGGATTGAAGCGCCCAAAGGAGCCGGTTTGCGGTCCTTTATCATCGAAGGGAATCGCTAAGGAAAAAGTTTTGCCTTGTTTGACAAGTTTTGCAGCGTCGATAATTTTTTCCGGCGTGATGTAGTTCAGCGTGCCGAGCTGATCGTTCGGCCCCCACTTGCCCCAGTTCTTATATTTCTGCGACAGCGCTTTGACGTCTTCCATGGTGTATTTTTCCGGCATGGGTAGTCCTCCTTCTGGCTCTTCTCTGACATGTCCGCCCCGACTCGTCAACGTGACTGCGCTAGGAGCCGAACAGGACGCCAGGCTGGACGGCATGTCCCCGTAGAAATTCTTCGATGCGCATGCGTCTCCTGCCTTCGAGCTGAACTTCCACCAAGGACAGTTGTCCTTCGCCGGTCGCCACCAAGAGATGCACGGGTGAGACTTCTGTCACCGTCCCCGGAGAGACAGCCTTCTGAGCAGCCTGTAGCTCTGGTTGCGCTTTATAAATCTTCAGCAGCTTTCCGTGGAATGTAGTATAGGCAGAAGGCCAGGGAGTGAAGGCGCGAATGCGCCGCTCGATCACGGCTGCGCTCTGCCGCCAATCAATGCAGCCATCTTCTTTTTTGATCATGGGCGCATAGGTTGCATCCGCTTCATTCTGCGGCCGAGCTACTAACCGCCCTTGTTTCAGCAACACCAGCGCTTCTCGCAGCGCCTCAGCTCCGAGGTTCGCAAGTTTGTCATGCAAGCTGCCGCCAGTGTCATCTTTCTCGATAGGAATACGTTTTTGCAAGAGAATATCGCCGGCATCCATCCGCTCGCTGATGCACATGATGGTCACGCCGGTTTCCTGTTCCCCTTGGGCGATCGCCCATTGGATCGGCGCGGCGCCCCGATATTTCGGCAACAGCGAAGCATGCACATTAATACAACCGAGAGGGGGAAGAGTAAGGACAGAGTTCGGCAACATTTTCCCGTAGGCGACCACGATAATCAAATCGGGCTGCCAAGCCTGCAATGTAGCAAACGCCTCTGGCGTGCGTAATTTAGCAGGCTGGAAGACGGGGAGCTGTCGCGCTTCGGCAAGCACCTTTACGGGAGGCGCATGGAACGCCATGCCGCGCCCGGAGGGTTGATCCGGCTGAGTGACAACACCAACGACGGGATCCTCTCCGTCAAGCAGCATGCGCAAGGTCGGTACGGCAAATTCCGGCGTGCCCATGAAGACAAGGCGGAGCGGCTTGTTCGAAGCAGAGAAAGATAGGTGTGTAGCCATGCGATGGAGAGGTTTCCGAAGCAGAAACGGAGATGGGGAGAAGCGGAGAAGGAAAATCGAGGTATTGCTCTCCGATTCCCCAACTCTCCGATTCAGTTCTTATATCGTCGGCTTTCCCTTATGCGCTTGCGCTTCGAGCGGGCGGCCTTCGCGAACGAGCTTTTTTACCTTGCGTGCGTATAACTCTCTTTTCAATCGGCTGATCCGGTCGATGAAGAGCTTACCTTCCAGATGATCAATCTCGTGTTGGAGCGCTACGGCAAGCAAATCTTCCGCCTGCAGCGTGATCTCTTTTTCCTCAGGCGTCCAGGCTTTTACTTCAACCTTCGCGGATCGTTTCACTTCCGCCGTATAATCAATGACGCTGAGACATCCTTCTTCCCAAATGATCTCGCCTTCCCTGGCGGTAATGACAGGGTTAATCAGTTTGAGCAGATCTTTTCCTGGCTCTTCATGATTGACGTCCACGACGATGATGCGCTGGGGCACGCCGATTTGCACGGCGGCCAGACCGACGCCTGGAGCGTCATACATGGTGATCACCATATCATCAATGAGGCGCACAAGATCATCGTTGATATTGGTGACAGCTTGACCGCTTTGTTTC
>DATLYA010000389.1:0-3371 GCA_035575235.1 Candidatus Methylomirabilota bacterium | reverse complement strand
AAGGGAGATTAATAAACGAGAGCAGCGTGTCTCTCGCGGCGACGGCGATCGCTACTCCAACGACGCCAATCAACAGCCATTGGATTCTCACCATGCAACACCTCCAAGCTTACCTGGCGCCAATCAGCATAAGCGGCGCCAGAAAAAGCGTGTGGGAAACGGGGAAAATCGCAGGAAAGGGGCAGAAAATAACGTGCGAGATGGGAAAGTTTTTCCGAGGGATCTCTTAACGTATGAGCGTTTTTCAACAGTGTATCTTCTTACTTTCTGGCGCTCCTCCCGCTCGCAGGAGCGAAGAGAAGACAAGAACCGAACTTATCGCACCCCTCCTGCTTAGTGTACAATGGCCTGCATATGATTCCGTTACGTGACGCGAACCCGTCTGCTTCCTTTCCGTTCGTGACCATCGCGCTGATCGTGGTGAATACGCTAGTGTTTCTGTACGAGACCGGTCTTGGACCGCACCTTGACCGATTCATCCTGACGTACGGCTTTGTACCTGCTGTGTATTTCCACCTGTCTTACACCGAACCGTGGAATTTCCCAGCGCGCTTCACGCCGATGATTACCTCTATGTTTTTGCACGGCGGCTGGATGCATCTGATCGGCAATATGTGGACGCTGTGGATCTTTGGCGACAATGTTGAAGATCGGCTCGGCAGAGGGCGCTATCTGTTGTACTATTTAGTGTGTGGCGTCGCCGCCTGTTACATTCACTATCTGACTGGGCCGCGTTCCGGCACGCCGGTAGTCGGCGCCAGCGGTGCCATCGCGGGCGTGATGGGCGGCTATTTTGTCTTGTTTCCGCACGCCCGCATCATCACCCTCGTGCCGATTTTTATCTTTCTGCAGATCATGACTATTCCCGCCGTTTTCTTTTTAGCCTTTTGGTTTTTCATTCAGCTGCTCAACGGTACGGTCGCCAGCGCCGCCAGCTTTGGCGGCGGCGTGGCGTGGTGGGCGCACGTCGGTGGGTTTGTCGCGGGCGCGCTCATGATTTTACCGAAACGGCAGGAGCGGCATTATTATTAACGTGGCTTGCCAGTTGGTCGGGGCAAAGTTGCCTTACCCTAACACTGGCTACACAGCAAATTGACTCGGAGCCGAATCGGCTAGAGGCAGGGCGGAGGCGGAAAACGAGAGCAGCCCGTTGGCCGTTTGCCAGGCCGTGAGGTCTCGCAAGGCGCGTTCAGCAAGCGCCGCCTTTTTCTCTCGTCCACGGAGTTTCCGCGCCAACGGCGGAAACAATCCATAGTTGGTGTTCATAGGTTGGAAATCGCGACGCTCATCACTTGTCACATAGGCGAGCATCGAACCTAGCGCCGTGGTTGGGGGAGCGATTAAGAGCGGCTCATCTCTCATAAGCCTGCCCGCATTAAGCCCGGCAAAGAGACCAGCAGCAGCAGACTCCAAATATCCCTCGACGCCGATCATTTGCCCAGCGAAAAAAAGATCTTCTCGTCCTTTGAACTGGAGTGTCGGCTTCAACAAGCGCGGCGAGTCAATGAAGGTGTTGCGATGCAGGCTGCCGAGCCGGACAAACTCTGCTTTTTCCAGCCCGGGAATCGTACGAAAGACACGCCGTTGCTCCGGATACGTCATCTTGGTCTGAAACCCAACCATACCCCACAGCGTTCCGGCTTTATCATCCTGCCGTAGTTGCACGACTGCATATGGACGTTCGCCCGTACGCGGATCAATTAACCCCACTGGCTTCATCGGTCCGAAGGCGAGCGTGTCCTTGCCCCGACGCGCCATTTCTTCCACTGGTAGACAACCTTCAAAATAAAGGCAGCGCTCAAAGTCTTTCTCCGGCATCTTTTCCGCCGCGAGAATTTCATCGATCAGATGATAATACTCGTCACGCGTGAGCGGACAATTCAAATAGTCATCGCCGCCATGATCGTAACGGGACGCCCGGAACACGACGTCCATGTTGATCGATTCCGCCATAATCACCGGTGAGATGGCGTCGTAGAAATACAAATACTCGCTGCCAAACAGAGCGCGGAGTTCGGCGGAAAGCGCCGGAGACGTCAGAGGACCGCTGGCCACTACGGTCACGTCGGACGGCAACGTTTGCACTTCTTCACGGCGTACTTCGATCAATGGATGGGTCGTCAGCGCGGCGGTGATGTAGCGCGAAAAGAGATCGCGATCCACGGCGAGCGCTAACCCAGCAGGCACGCGGGTCGCATCCGCGGCCGCCATGATCAGAGAACCAAGGCGACGCATCTCTTCTTTAAGCAGACCAATAGCCGCCTCAAGCGAAGCGCTACGCAGCGAATTCGAGCAGACAAGTTCCGCGAAGCCATCCGTGCGATGGGCTTCAGTAGAACGAAGAGGACGCATTTCATACAGGCAGACGGGAATGCCATGGCGCGCCAACTGCCACGCCGCCTCACTCCCGGCAAGACCGCCACCGATTATCGTTACGAATTGAGTCATTGGGTGATTGGGTGATTGAATCAATGAGCGATTGAGTCATTGAAGAAAAATTGCATTATTAACGGATCGAGTTATTGGGTGATTGCCGAATGAATCATCAAGAGCGCCTAACAAAACAGCCGTCATTCTGAGCCGAAGGCGAAGAAGCTCGGAGTAATCCGCAACCCTTCGCTTCGCTCAGGGTGACACGCAGCGGTTTCGTTAGAGATTCTAAATTCCTCAATGCCCGATGATTCAATGACTCCATTTTTTATCCGGCTTTCGCCACCGGCTCCATCTCAGCCTCTATATCGGTGTCGATGGATTCTTGGTAATCGCACTCTTCGCGGATGCAACGACGCGTCGTGCCGGTGCGTTTGGTGGTTTTTTCCACAATAAATGGGGCCTGGCAACGTGGACAAGGTTCAGGAACAGGACGGTCCCACAGTGCGAACGTACACTTAGGGTAGCGACTACAACTATAGAAAATCTTCCCACGTCGTGACCATTTTTGTTGGATATCGCCCTCGTTACAGTCCGGACAGGTTACACCGAGCGAGGCGGCAGGTTTTCCCGTTTTCCGCACGTTGGTGCATTCCGGATAGCCAGAACAACCCAGGAACTTTCCGTAACGGCCAAAACGCACCTGCATGGGCTTACCGCACTTCTCACAGATCTCGTCCGTAAGAACTTGTTCTTTTTCCAGCGCAATGATTTTCCCTTGATCGTCGCGCACGAAATTGCGCGTGGACTTGCATGCCGGGTATTTCGAGCAGGCAAGAAACTCGCCGTTGCGCCCCCACTTGATCAGCATCTCCCCATCGCCGCATACATCACAGGCCAGCCCTGTTGGCTCGCCCGAACCTTTCACGTCGCGCATCTCTTTGTCAGCACGCTCTAGATCGGACGAAAACGGCTTGTAAAAACGCTCAATCGCTTTGCGC
>DATLYA010000388.1:0-16587 GCA_035575235.1 Candidatus Methylomirabilota bacterium | reverse complement strand
GCTGTATCGTAAGGACCAGGGTGATCGATGCGGACAATAAGTCCATAACCAGACTGGCGACGAGCAAAAGTGACTTTGCCATTCGCGATAGATCTGACCGGCGTTCCACGAGGCGCAGCAAAGTCGATTCCCGTGTGCGGGCGGACGCGCTCTAGAATGGGATGTAAACGTGCATCAGTGAAGACGGATGTAATCCGTGTAAACCTGAGTGGATAGCGAAGGAATGAGCTGCTGGAGCGAGAGCTATAGGATGGAACAGCAATGCTGCGCGGCTCGGGAAAGGAGAAAGCAAAATGCGTCTTTCCTCGGCTCTCTACTGTGGCGGCAAGCAGTCTGCCGCTTTTGATAGGTTTTCCCTGTAGCTGAAGTTCTTCGAAAATAACTTTGAATGTATCGCCCTGATGTAAGTCTGAAGAAAGATCAATATCCCAATCTAAATCTGCAAGGTCATCGATAAGGTTCTTCGGTAGTCCAGCTCGAAGCACGGACTTATAGAGAGAACCAGTGATGCGCCCGCCTATTCCTTTCCAGACAAGGGTAAGAGGAAGTACCTCTTTACGGAAGACAAGCTTTCCGTCATTCTTCTTCTCAAGAATGAGACGAGTTCTTTGATCCAGCTCGTAAGAGAGCGCACGTAATTCTCTATCATTATCTTTTTTTGAGAGCGAGAATGAGAGAGCAATCGTTTTCCCACTGGTTAGTCGCCTGAGCTCTTTATATTTTTTTGCTACGGCAAGCCAAGCGTTGCTTTCAGCTTCCTCTAATCCCTCCTCATGAAACAGGGTAGCAAGGGTGGTCTTCTTTCCAATTTTCACGGTTGCCTGTAATGGCAAGAGAAGCTGGCGCGCAGGGGAGAGTGATGTTGATACTGGTTTAGTAGTTTGCGACTGCGAAGATCGTGAGCTAGTGACAACTTGCTGGAGAAGCAGGTTGGTGTCTCGTTGAAAAGGTAACGAGGACTGATCGCCCGAATCCACTTTTGGCCGAGAAACAACTTTAATCTCTTCTACTTCCCTTTGCTTCTCGCTTTGAACTTCACTCAGACGGCGTTTCAGTTGTTCAGTGACTTTCTTTTTCTCTAAAGAGGAATCGACCGAGGAGCTCGCAGTGCGAACGACTAGGCTCAGAAATGAGAGGGTGAGGAGAGGAGCAACGATAAGCAGTTGAACCTGGCCAGACTGCTGATTCAGAAGGGTGAGCAATGTTCCTCGTAATTTCCTCATCCGTCTCCTGCCATCCCTTCCTACTAGAAACAGCCACACACCCTGCCAGCTAAGAAAAAGAATGTCAAGAGTGCATCAGCACTGTAGCGCCCGTGCTGTTTCCAGGCAGGAAGTGATCTTTCACTTAGTATAGATTGTAGAAGATCCTGGTGAATTTGCAAAATTGGCGCGATTTTTTAGGAGCTTATAGGGCGCGGCTGTGATAGTGGGAAGAGTAATGGCGAAGCTCCCTTGCGGCAAAGTTGTTTTGCCCTGGAGGCAATGGTACTGTAAAACCTCATGATCAAAAGGCTGGTCATCAGTGGGTTGTTATGTTGTTGTGTGATCAGTCTGGCAGGCTGGTCTTTCTATAAGTTTCTGACAACCCCAGGTCCACCTCTTTCTTTCCCCGTTCGTGTTTTTATTCCTGAACGATCGACACTGCGGAAAACTGCAGAATTACTCGCGCGTGAGAAATTAATTTGGAATTGGCGGCTCTTTTCTCTTTGGGCGCGTTTCACAGGAGAGGATCGTAAGATTCAGGGAGGGGAGTATATGTTTACGACTGCGCTCTCTCCTCTCGACCTTCTCCGCATCCTCACTAGGGGAGAGACTGTTCGTTACATCGTGACAGTGACGGAAGGAATGACGTTCCACCAAGTCGTGGCTTTGCTTGCCGCGAAAGGACTAGGCGTGGAAGAGCAGTTTTCCTGCTTGAACGCGGATCCACAGTTTTTGGCGTTATGGGGGTTGCCGCCACAGGGAATGGAAGGATACTTGTATCCCGCTACCTATCAATTCTCTCACCGCACCTCTCCGGAGGAGATCTTAGCTCGTATGGTGGAGCGATTTTATGCCGCCCTTAGTCCACTGACATATCAGAAGATTGAATCGTCAGGCTTTTCTGTCCATCAAATAGTGACCTTAGCATCTCTTATCGAGAAGGAAACTGCTGTTGGGTCTGAGCGTAATCTCGTCTCAGCTGTATTTCACAATAGACTCCGCCAAGGGATGCCGCTGCAGTGTGATTCGAGCGTTATCTATGGCATCCCTGGCTTTGATGGGAACCTGACCCGCCAGCATCTGTTGACGCCTTCACCCTATAATACCTACCTGTTTCGGGGGTTGCCTCCTGGACCGATTGCTAACCCTAGTATCGAGTCTATGCTCGCCGCCCTGAATCCGGCCCCAAGTAACTATCTCTACTTTGTCGCCAAAGGGGATGGAACTCATGAATTTTCTGTAGACCTATCTACTCATAATCGCGCCGTCAGGCGCTTTCAGAAGGGACAATCATAAGAATGACCACTGCTCGTGCCTTAATGCAGCAAACGCAGAGAAGGTTACTGCGACATCGGCAGCTGAATGTCATCGGCTTTTTCCTTCCTCTTATTGCTTTATGTTGGATCATGGGGCGTCTTATGGCGGAAATTTTTGCGCTCTTACAACTCTTTGCTCTTCTGCCTCCGCTGATTTGTTGTGGATTATTAGGCATGGCTTTATGGAGAACGCGTGCAGCTGTGAAGCCTGAAGCAGTTGCTGCCCTGATCGACGCGAGGGTGGACGGAAAAGAGCGGTTTTTGACCATAGCGACAGCTTCACAACACTCAGAGGATGAGTTGTACGGTATTATTCAACGGCAAGCCGATCAACTCTCTTCGGCTTTTCATCCGATACATGACCTCCCATTCACGCTCGACCGGAGAATTCTTTTTGCTTGTGGCGCCGCGGTAATTGGGTTTACTGTCTTCTTTTTGTTGCCTCTCTCGGCTCCTTTTCCTTCTTCCTCGCCAGACCTTGCTCAGCCGCAGTCGCAAGACGACGTCGCACAAATCTTAGAAGCGGCTGCGCGCCGACTTACGGCTCCTACGGCAACACCCCAGGAGCAAAGGGCAGGCGTTCAGCTTCTCGCGCTCGCCCAGCAAATGAAAGATCCCTCTCTCTCTCCCCAAGAGAAACAGCGGCTTATTGAAGAAGCGCTGAAGCGCTGGAATCTTGACCTTCCGTTACCTCAACTTCTTCCATTCGATCTGAAAATTTTCGCGAGCAAGGGGAAGGATAATACAGGACAGGGGACGGAGAACGACACCCCACAAGGACAAGGGGGAGAGAGTCCACTCTCGAAAACTAATCAAAATCTTGAACAATTCAAAAAACCGCTTTCTTCAGCTGCGGGCAGTGAACCACAGCAAGGCTCGCAGCAAAACGGAGAGAAGAAAGAGCAGTCACCGCCTCGGCAGAATGGTGGAGGGATCACATTTAACCTCCCTCAACCGCAGGCGCAAAATCGAGAACAATCGCCCCAGGATGCTTCTAGTTCAGGGCAGAAATCCTCTCAACTTCAAACGCCGGATAACCGTACTCCTGGCACAGACCCTAATCGTCCTGGGGAGGGACAAAATAATCAAGCTCAAAAACAAAACAAGCAAGGAGCTGATCTCAATCAACCTGGAGAGAGACCGGACAAAAACAAAGAAGAAGGAGCAGGAATAGGACAAGGAAAAGGGGAGCGTTTCTTAAAGCCTGGGGATCAACCTGGAGGTGGGTTCCTGACGCAAGACGCCCGCTTCGTTAAAGTACGGGTGCCTCTTGGACAAGAAGCTCAAGGAGAAGGCAGCGCTCGTACAGGGAACGCCAGCCGCGCCACACCGAAGACGCCGTATAGCAACGTTCCTCTAAAAGAAGGGTCGCCAGATCACGTACAATCGAAACAACCCATTCCGCTCGAATATCGCTCTATCCTCTCAGAATGAGCAACGAACAGCAGGTAGATATACAGCTCCTGCTTTGTGTTTTCCGCACCCCTAGTTTTCATGAGTCAAATTTATGCCGCTACCAGAAGAACGAATAAGAGAATTTATCCGTGTTTTTCACGCTATTGAGGAAGAAGTCAGCCGAGTGATTGTGGGACAGCGAGATATCGTACGCAAAGTGCTCACGAGTTTTTTTGCTGGGGGGCATGTGCTGCTGGAAGGCGCTCCCGGTCTGGGTAAGACACTGATGGTGAAGACGTTCAGTCGTGCGCTAGGGTTAAATTTTAAGCGCATTCAATTCACCCCTGATTTAATGCCGTCTGATATTATTGGAACCCAAGTGCTTTCCGAGGGTGTAGGGGAGCGCCGTTTTGAATTTAAGCCGGGTCCAATTTTCGCTAACATTATTCTGGCTGATGAGGTGAACCGAGCAACGCCGAAAACCCAATCCGCATTGCTTGAAGCAATGGAAGAGCAGCAAGTCTCGGTGTTCGGAGAAACGTACCGCCTGGAGTCGCCTTTTTTCGTGCTTGCCACTCAAAATCCAATTGAGATTGAGGGTACTTATCCGTTGCCTGAAGCTCAGTTGGATCGCTTCCTTTTTAAGCTGCTTGTTCGCCCGCCAAACGCAGTAGAGCTGACAGAAATTCTGGCGCGTACTACGTCTGAGTCCCGCTATGAGGTGAAGACTGTTCTTCCTTCTACTCGTGCTCGGGCAATGGTAGAAGACATGAAGGCGCTAGTGCGCCAGGTTGTTCTGGCCCCACCGGTAGGAGCCTATGTTGCGCAATTGATTGCCACTGCAACCCCGGGAGACGAACGGGCGTGGCCTGAGGTGTCTCAGTATCTCCGCTATGGTCCTGGGCCACGTGGAGCCCAGGCGTTAACCCTCGGGGCAAAGGTGAACGCGTTGCTTGATGGACGGGCAAACGTCAGTTTTGCTGATATTGCTGATGTTGCGCTGCCAGCATTGCGCCACAGATGTCTCCTGAATTTTCAGGCTGAAGCTGAAAACGTCAATGCAGACCAGATTCTTCTTGGTTTACTGAAGACAGTCCCTAAGCGGTAAGATGCGCCAGCCTGTAAAACCGCGTGCATAGCGAGGAGAATTTTCATCTTCTGAAGAAAGAGAAAAGAAGTAGAGGAATTCAGGAGCGTTCCCTCAAAGAGGATGCTGAAGTCCGCTTCCATTCTCGGAGGAATGGTAGGCTTATAATAGATATTACCTCAGAAGAAGACTATTTTTTTTCCTTGACTTTACTGCCGAGGTGGTCTATACCCAGTGCCTCGTCTCGGTTTACAATTCTATCAATAATCTAGAGTAGCTCTTTGCCTCGTAACTACTTGGGCAGGGGTAGAGAGGAAAGAGCACAGAAAACCAGATCCGCATGCTACCGAGAGACCGACATCATACTTGCCCTTTCGCTGATTTCCTCTACGAGGAACAATTGGGGTGGATCCTATTCCTCCTGCTGTATAGTTCCCTCAACGGCTCTACGCAAAGGCGGTTAAGGCCGTTCGCAAGTAGCCGATCATTCTTTGCTGAATGGCATGAGTCTCAAGCTCACAGCCGCACGGAGGGGGCAGTCAATATGACCGATGCCAGCAAATGCAGCGGTGCACTGTTTGACGGTATCTGGCAGGAGGTTTGTCATGCATAAGGAATGGCGTCCTGCAGAGGAAATTCCTGTATTTAATGTCTACTCTCCAGTCGCGAAGCGAAAAAAAATGCGATTAGTGGGACGGCAAACGCAGGAAAACCCTACGACAGAACTTGTACTCGATGGCGTCTTCCATGAATTGCAGAACTGCTTACAGAGCATTGGTATGGGGGTCGATCTTCTTCAGCTAAGTCAGCCAGACGCCCTCGAGTGCCGGACAATTAATTTAGGGATTGAACGGGCAAGCCGACTGTTGCGTGAAGTGCAAGAGTTTTTTTTCCCCCCGGAAACTTATCTTTCAATAAGAAATCTCAGCGAAGTGTTGACTGAAGCCGTGCGTGAAGTCGTGGGGGAGGCGGAAGGAGGAAATATCCGTCTCCTGTGTACGAAGGCTCTTCCTGCATTTCAGTATGATTGGTTCATGTTTGGCCGCGTGCTTGACCGGATTCTCCGTTGTGCGTGTGGGCTGCTTTCCGCAGTTGGAGGAGAAAGCATTGTAAGCGCTACTATACAAGAAGGGGCGGCTGGGACGTATGTCGAGATTAAAGTGGATATATGTGGAGCTGGAGAACTAGGAATCGAAAAAGACCGAGTTTTTACTCCTTTCTGGAGAGTGAACGACTATCAGACTGGTTTAGGGCTTGTGCTGGCGCGCCAAGCCGTCCAGAGCTGGCGCGGTCAATTGACTTTTGAGAAAATCAACCCTTGCCGCGCGCAATTTACCCTGCTGTTGGAAGCGCCTCCTGAAAGCATTTCGTCTGGAAGAGGAAGAAAAGAGGAAAGTCATGGCTGCGTGGAATGATGACGAATCGGAGTCGATAGGAGGTAAGGTCCGCTCCACCTTAACCAGAACGCGCGTGCGCGATGCTAGTGAGGAGGACTCACGCCGTGAAGCGCCGACACCGCGTGTTTTGGTCGTAGACGACGACCCCTTAATTTGTCAGCAGCTTGAGCGCCTTTATTCCATAAACCACTACACTGTGGAGGTCGCCTCTTCTGGGGAGAAGGCGATTGAACGACTACAGGTTGGCGATATCGACCTTGTAGTTTCTGACATCCGCTTGCCGGGCATGAGTGGCGTGGAACTCACTGAGTGGATTCAGCGGGAGTGCCCAGATGTCCCCGTCATTGTTGTGACCGGGCATGCGGATATCAGCAATGCTGTTGATGTTCTCAAACTGGGCGCAAGCGATTATATTATCAAGCCCTTTACTGCTGCCGCCATTCAGGAATCAACACGCGCTGTACTTGAAAAAGCCCGGGTGTTTACTGAGATTCGTCATCTGCGGCGCACCCTGAAGGATCGCTATGAATTTGGCGGCATGCTCAGTAAGACACCGGAGATGCATAAAGTCTTTGAGACCATTCGCATGGTGTCAGCGACTGATGTCACCGTGCTGGTGGAAGGAGAGACTGGGACAGGCAAAGAGTTAGTGGCGAGCGCGATTCACCTGCAGAGCGAGCGTCGCAAAGGACCCTTCATCCCTATTAATTGTGCCGGCGTACCTGAAACGCTCCTGGAAAGCGAACTCTTTGGCTATGAACGCGGGGCGTTTACAGGAGCAGATCAATCACGCCCTGGCAAGATCGAACTTGCGCACGGTGGGACTCTTTTCCTTGACGAAATAGAGAGCATGTCGCTGGCCATGCAGGCGAAGCTGCTGTTAGTCTTGCAAGACCAGAGGGTGCAACGTCTTGGCAGCAGCCGCCGCGTGCAGATTGACATGCGTGTGATTGCCGCCAGTAACGTGCCACTTGAAGAGCTGGTTGCGCAGGGTCATATGCGCAGCGACTTCTATTATCGCATCAATGTCATTCCCATTCGTCTCATTCCCTTACGACAACGACGCCAAGATATTCCGCTGCTCGTGCAAGATTTTCTCCGTCATCATCCATTGGCGCAAAAGAAACGTATCGCTGGTCTTAGCTCGCAGGCCATGGGGCAACTGATGCAGTATGGATGGCCCGGAAATGTTCGTGAACTGCAAAACGTTCTCGAACGTGCGATTGTTCTGACCAGCGGACGGACAATTGACCGTGTCGATTTACCCGAAACTGGATTTCCGCCGCGTGTTGATGAGAAGCGCCCTGCTCTAACCCTTCCTCTTAAAGAATGGTTGAATGAGCAGGAAAAGCGGTATTTGGTCCAGCAGCTGGAAGTGTGCGAAGGAAAGATCAACCTTGCTGCCCAAAGCTCTGGTATTGATGTAAAGACGCTCTATCGGAAGATGCGTCAACACGGGCTCGACAAACGTTTCTTCAAACGGCAAGAGTCGAACAATTCCATGAGAGCTCGGAGTCCTCATATGAATGGTCACCCCCTTGCCGATCCCCGTTCTAACCAAGCGGCATCGTAACCCTGCCAGTGCAACCCAGTTGATGAAACGAAACCCGGCAGCGCCATTGCCAGGGAGAAAGAAAGGCCGTCTGCTTTTTGGCGAGCGAACCTTTCCACTCCAGTTATCAATGAATAAGGGTTCTTGTTACTTCTTTTGTTCCGCCCACCCTTCATTGTGCGGGCCGAAGTAGTAAATGTGAAACTTGCGCGAACGGAACTTCCACTCATCTCCAACCTTGGCGTATTCATCATCATAATGCCCCGCGGCGCTAATGCTCTTGCCTTCGCGCGTTGCTCGTAGCTCCAGGTAGCAATTGCCTGTGGCTCGATCTGGTCCCTGAAGTTCAAAGACATGATTATGAATAAAGGGGTGCGGATCAAGCTCTGCCAGCCCCTGTTGGTAAGCTTTCAGCAACGCAGCTCTCCCTTTCGCGGGCGGTTGAGCGCCGCCTGCATCAAATTCGCCATCTTCCGTAAACAGGTTGACAATGGCAGGGACATCCTTTTTCCACACATAATGACAGTATTTCAGCGGCAAATCACGGATTGCCTCCCGATCCGCCATTTCACGCACTAGCGCTTCAAGGCTTCTTTGCGCCATACTCTCCTCCTTTTTTGCATATCTCTCGAGAGCCTATAGACCGAGCGGAATTATGCGAGAGCGAGGGCGGGGCTGTCAATGGAGCAGCCTTGCGCTATCGTTACAGTAGAGAAATACAGGAGTTCTCTGATTGAGGAGGACGCGAGCATGAAAGTCAAACTGGCGTTTGGCCGGGAGGGAGCGGAAGTTGAAATTCCGGCGCATATTCAAGCCACGGTGCTGGAAGCGAAGTTTGCCGAGGCCATGGAAGCGCCGGACGCCGCGCTTGCCGGCGCGTTGGATAATCCCATTGGCGCGCCCCCACTCCTGGAGATGGCGAAAGGCCGGAGGAGCGCGGCAATCTCAATCTGTGATATCACTCGGCCTGCGCCCAACCGCATGGTGTTGCCGCATGTCCTGCGCACCTTGACGCAAGCTGGGGTTCCTCGGGACGGCGTCGTGATTCTCATTGCGACAGGGTTGCACAGAGCGGCGACCCTGTCTGAGTTGCATCAAATTGTCGGTTCAGAGATTTTAAGCCGGTACGCAGTCGTTTCTCATAATGCCCGCGACGCTGCGGCTCATGTTGATCTCGGCCTAACGCAGTCAGGTACGCGCGTGTTGATTGATCGGCGATTCATTGAAAGTGACCTACACCTTTCCTTAGGATTCATCGAGCCGCACTTAATGCTCGGGTTTTCTGGAGGGAGAAAGCTCATCGCTCCAGGGTTGGCCGGAGAGGAAACAATTAAACGGCTCCATAGTCCAGTGTTTATGCGCGATCCGCGAGTTGTGGAAGGATCTTTTCCAGATAATCCACTTCATCACGAATTGTTAGAAATTGCCCGGATGGCGCGACACGACTTCATCGTTGACGTGGCGCTCACACGATCGCGACAGATCGCCCGAGTCTTTGCTGGAGAGCCTGTAGCGGCGCATGCGGCGGGGGTGGAATTTGTCCGTCAGGCAACGCGAGCTGTGCTGGAAGAACCGGTTGACGCCGTGGTGACTACAAGCGCCGGATATCCACTGGATCTTACATATTACCAGAGCGTAAAAGGAGTAACGGCAGCTTCGCATATTGTGAAGCCGAGGGGAACTATTCTTCTTGCTGCGGCATGTCAAGAAGGACTTGGCAGCGCCGAATTCGCCCAATTCGTGCGCCGCTTCTCTAACGCGGAATCCTGTCTTGAGGCAACAGCGAAAGAACCTGTTGTCATTGATCAATGGCAACTAGAGAAACTGGCGCTCGTGGCGCGGAAAGCGCGATTAGCGTTCTGCACGCCAGGGATCCCTGTTGCAGACCGACAATATTTGTGGGGAGCTGTTTTTGAAACGCCCGCAGAAGCGGTTGCCGCCGTGTGCGCAGACCTGCCACGCGGCGCGCGCGTGGCAGTCATTCCCGAGGGGCCATATGTGTTTTCGCAACTCGCCGTCACTTAGTCCATACGGTAGATCCGCCGCGCATTCTCAAACACGATCTTCTGCGTAACGTCAGCCGGAACATGAGCGAAGTCTTTCTTGATGACTTCAAGAGAATGCGGCCAGGTGGAATCCGTATGCGGAAAATCGGACGCCCACATATAGTTGTCCGCGCCGAAATAGCTCCAGGTGGACGGGCCAATCGGATCATCCTGAAATGTCGCGTAGAGATTCCGTTTGATATATTCACTGGGCGGCATAGGGAGCGGTTCTTTGTTGAAGAAGCGAAATTTTTCCCATGCATGGTCTGCACGATACATGAAATGCGGCAACCAGCCGGTATCATTTTCAGCAGAAACAATGGCCAGCTTCGGAAAACGCTCCAATACGCCACTGAAGAGGATATCGATGATCGACTGCTGGACTTCATGGATCAGTCGCATGTACCCGGCTTCGGTGCCCCCGCGCCGTTCACGACGAGGCTTCGCCTCCTCAGCGCCGCTCGCTTTTTTCTCTTGATTGCCTTTCTTGCTCGTGACGACATGGAGGCTCACAGGCATTTGCAGATCCTGCGCCGCCGCCCAGAACGGGTCATAGTCCAGACTACTGTACGGACGTTCGCGCGGGGGGGCCCCCCACACCATGGCTCCGCGCATCCCCATCTTTGCGCAGCGTTCGAGTTCTTTTACGCCGGCCTGTATATCTTCTAAGGAAATGAGCGCAATGCCGAACAACCGTTTCGGGTTATAGCTGCAAAACTCCGCGACCCAGTCATTATAGGCGCTGAAGCAGGCTTGTTGAAAGGCCGCATCATCGAGACCGAACAGCGACATGCCAAGAGTAGTATAGAGGACTTCGGCTTCCACACCGTCGATATCTTGATCCTTAATCCGCTCCACTGGGTCCCATCCGCTTGGACGAGCCCCTTCATAGCCTTTCTCCCAGGCTTTTGGGAGGTCTTCCGGTTTATTGCCGGCGGCAAATCCACCGGCGACTGGGAACGGCCTGATGCCTTCGACAACGAAGAAATAGCCTTTTTTGCCTTGATAGCCTGGGATCACGCGCGGCGCGCGATCTTTGTACTTGTTGTCAAGACGTTCTTGCCATAAATCTGGCGGCTCCATCATGTGAGAGTCTGCCGAAATGACGCGCATGAGTAACCCTCCTTACAAATATAAAAAACACGATCCCAGTTTTTCTGATGCAGCAATGTTATGGCTTGGTTCCTCGGCTTGTCAAGCTGCGCCGCATTTTTTCCTTGACAAGGAGAGAACAACTGCGATAGGGAGGGAAAGCCGTTTACCACAAAAAATTTTATGTAAGGAGGACCTTATGAAGCAGAACGGCAAACCTCTCCCTTTCCTCTCCTGTGCTGGAGCTTCGCTCTTAGCGGCGTCGTGTCTGTTGACGATGACTGCAAGCGGCGCTTTGGCCGACCCGAATCCAAATCCCTGTAAAGATTTGCCAACGTATGCGCAATTAAAAAAGGCTCTTCAAGATGTCGTTGCTGGAGGCAATAATGGCGGATTAGGAAATGATATGTGGGCCACTGTGGTAAACCGAGACGGCATTGTGTGTGCTGTCGCTTTTACAGGAACCGACAGAGGCGATCAATGGCCCGGTAGTCGAGTTATTTCAGCGCAAAAGGCGAATACTGCAAACGCTTTCAGTCGTCCGGCTGGAGTCATCGGATTTGCAGGCGCGCTGTCCACCGCCAATCTTTATACTGCAGTACAGCCCGGAGGCAGTTTATTCGGGTTACAATTTAGCAATCCGGTCGATCCCGGGGTCGCCTATGGGGGAAACGCCAGCAATTATGGAAAACCTAACGATCCGATGGTCGGCAGGAAAATCGGCGGCGTAAATGTCTTCGGTGGCGGCCTTGCGCTGTATAATCCGGCTGCCAACCTCGTTGGCGGCCTTGGCGTAAGTGGTGATACTTCTTGCTCAGACCATGTGATTGCTTGGAAAGTTCGTCATGCGATTAATTTTGACAATGTTCCTGGCGGCGTCAGTGTAACTGGGGATGACAATATTATCTTTCCTCCAGCAGGAGGACTGCAAGCGGCATTTGTTCATCCAGACTGCTCTCCTGTGGGAGCCCCGGTAGTAGGGATCGCAAACAATCTGCCAACGACGCATCCAATAGGCCCCAATCCCTAATCGTGCTTCTTCTTGCGATTCTCAGGATCAGGCTTGGCGGTCTTCCTGAAAAAAGACCCTTCTACTCTAGATCCACCACCTGAAGAAGACAGAGAATAGGGAAGCGGAGAGTGAATCATCATCTTTCCGTTTCCCTGCTTGAGTGTTTTGGGAGCAGAGGGCTAAAAGCTTTTTACGATGCAGCTGCCTGCACTTCTTCGGCCACTAACTTTCCCACAACAGCGCCGATAGCCGCATCAGCGCGGGACCACACTTCCTCTTTGGTGAGCGGGACGATCGGATGCGGCACTGTCACCACCTCATATTGGGGAATACCAAGGTTTTTACATTGAATACGCGATGCTGTGACAAATTCGGTCGTTGCGATGTTGGCCGTAGGAATGCCGTTCTCTTCAAAATAGGCGACATCGTGCGAACTGCACGAGATGCAGGACCCTCACGAGCTGACGGCTTCGACGACTCCATGACAGTGCGAAAGGATGTCTTTCCGCACCTCCGGTTTCGCCATGCGAGTAGGAGAGGGCTTTGCATGACGCACAATTGTCGCGACGCCGTAGCGATCCTTGAGTAACGTCTCGATCCGATCGAGGAACAAGTTGCTATTCGGAAAACCGATATCCAGGAGCGCAATGGTTTTCCCCCGTAAACTGGAAAGCCGTGGGGCTAAAGGCTTCTGCGCCTTACCGCCATAGCCGATTGGGTTGAGTAATTCTTCGGACATAGAGGTCCCTCCTTCATTCCAAAGCGATACGTTTCGTAACCGGCGTGCTTCCCAGGTCATCCGCTACCCAGCCAGGAATAGCAACGGAAAACCGTCCCGCCGTCCCACCTGCAACGACCACCAAAATGGACTCCGGCGAACGGAATTTACGGACACACCCGTCCACGACAATACCGCTGCTTTCAAACGCCCGCAACAAGTTCGCGCCAAACCCTTCGCCACTATCTTTCCCGGGTTTGAGTTCGTTCAGCGACTTTTTTACCGTATCATAGAGAAATTGACGCACGTCCTTCCGTGACCACCCATCTGCAGCGATAGTCTGAGCGTGCTCAGGACTCAACACGAGAATTGTATCCCCAAAGAGCGGGTAATTTTTGAAGTTCCATAGCCCGCCGCCCATAGTGAATCCGATAGAGGACAGCAACTGTTCGGCGCTACGGCTTTGAAAATCGCTGATCTGTTGTGGTGAGCCGCCGGCAAAAAGCGTGATGGCGGAGTCATCCTCACTGAACCCACGCTCGACGTGGAACGGCTCCCACGGCGATTCTTCTTCGTTTTCGGCGATAATCGCGCTGTATTGTCCAGGTTGTCCCATAGTTGCTTTCGTTAATTCATGCGGACGAGCGCCGCCGATGTTCATAATCACCAAACGCAACGCCCGGCCAATGGTAGCGTTGGCGCGAAAGCCGTGCCCCAGCGCATTATGGCCACAGTTCAAGCCGACCTGGAGGCGCACCGGACCATTGATAATAGCCCACGGCGCAGCTGAGAACAGCGTGACATTCATGCCATGGGCGCAGAGACGTTCATCACACAGCGCCTCAACTCCCGCTAAGACGATCGGAAAATACTCAGACTTGCAACCTGCCATGACAGCATTGACGGCGATCTTTTCGACTGTTGCCTCGCCATAGCAAGGGCCGATCGTGCCTATCAATTCGTTACGCTCGCGGCCCGGGGCGCCAGCCAGCATACGCTCTACTCTCTCCCGAGTCGGCGGTACAACTGGAAACCCATCAGTGACACCCTGCTCGTAGAGCTGTTCGATAAGATCGTCTGCAGGCGGCGTACGGGTAATAGGGTTGACTGTTGCCACGATTTTCCTCCCGTTCTGCGCCTTCTGGTATAGGCTGTCGTGAAGGAAAATGCAAGAATTTGATGATGCATCACGGAGCGGCTGTAGATGCTCTACAGGCCAGGAGGGAGAATTCCATGCTCAGCCTCCAGGCTTCGAACCGAAGAATCAAGCCCATACTTTTCAATCTTCCGATAAAGCCGTTGACGGTCGATCGCCAACAAGCGCGCGGCTTCATTTTTGTTGCCTCGGCTTTTACGGAGGGCGGCTGTGATCAAAGATTTTTCCATGGCCTCTAACGTTGGCAGTTCTGAGAGCTCATTGAAGTTCACCGGATATGCTTCAAAGCCGACGATGGAGGTGGGCAGATCTGCCAGCGTGATTTCCGTGCTTTGCGAGAGCGCGAACACGCGCTCGATCACGTTTTGCAACTCGCGAATATTCCCTGGCCATGGATAAGCAATGAGTTTGTCGAGGGCGTCAGGGGCGATGCGTTTCGGTTCAACATTGTACTCTCTGCTAAACGTGGTAATAAAATGTTCGAGAAGCAGCGGAATATCTTCACGGCGCTCGCGCAGCGGCGGCAGATGGATCGGAACCACGCTCAGACGATAATACAGATCGTCGCGAAATGCGCCTTTTTTGACTTCTTCTTCGAGATTGCGATTACTAGCGGCGATGAGGCGAACGTCAACTTTGACTGGCCTGTTCGAGCCCAGCGGCGTGACCTCTCGCTCTTGAATCGCTCGCAGGAACTTCACTTGCAGTGCGAGGGGAATCTCGCTGATCTCGTCCAAAAAGAGCGTGCCGCTATCGGCTGCTTGGAACACGCCATTGTGATCCGCGATGGCGCCGGTAAACGCGCCGCGCCTATGGCCGAACAGTTGGCTATCGAGAAGCGTCTCCGACATCGCGCCACAGTTGATAGCGACAAAGGGACGGTCCGCCCATGATCCTTTCTGATGGATAGTCCGAGCGACCAGCTCTTTTCCCGTGCCGCTTTCGCCAGTGATCAGCACGGTGCTCTTATTGGTGCTCACGGCGCCGATCACGGTGTAAATTTGTCGCATGGCCTGACTCTGACCAATGAGCTCACCAAACTTTTTGTATGCGCGCACCTCGCGTCGCAACTGCGCCACCTCTTCGCGTAAGCGCTTGGTTTCAAGCAGCTTATCAACTTTCAACAAGAGCTCATCTGGATTGCACGGCTTCGTGAGATAATCCGCAGCCCCGCGTTGCATGGCTTCCACCGCGCTTTCAATCGTGCCATGCCCAGTCAGAACGATGACTGCACACCCACGCTCTTTGATGTTCATTTCGCGAAGGAATTGCATACCGTCCATGACTGGCATTTTGAGATCAGTAATCACCAGGTCAAAATTCATGCGCTCCAGTTTCTGCAGTGCTTCCCGGCCATTGCAGGCAGTATCAACTTCGTAGCCTTTCCGTTGCAGGATTTTCGCCTGCATCTTGGCCATGTTGGTTTCATCTTCAACGAGCAAAATATGTGCAGTCATGGCTGGACATCATGAATAAAAGCGCCACCCTAGGCGGAGACCTCGGCTGTCTGCTTTTCTCTGCGTTTTTTTTCTTTTGCGCAGGGGCAGGGCAGTTCGATGAGAAACGTCGTGCCGACGTTCGGTTTACTCTGCACGGTGATATTGCCCTGATAACGTTTGATCACCGAATGTACGATAGACAGGCCGAGTCCCGTGCCTTTGCCGGGCTCTTTCGTTGTAAAGAATGGATTGAACACACTGTTCAAATGTTGTGGTGGAATTCCGACTCCGGTGTCGCTAAATTCAAGCAGGACACTCTTTTCAGGCGTACGTTGTGTCCGCAAGCGTAGCTCCCCCCCCTCCGGCATGGCCTGTACGGCATTAGTGATCAAGTTCAAAAAAACTTGTCGCAGGGCATTCTGATTTGCGACACACGCTCCTACTTTGCCGAAGGAAGTCACCACGCGGACGTTATTGGTTTGCAAATATTTATGCATCAAGCGCAAGGTGCGACGGAGCAGGTCATTAATATTAACCTCTTCCATTTCCATACCGCCTTCGCGTGAGAACTCTAGCAGATTATTGATAATTTCCTGCGCGCGGAGAATCTCATCTTTGGCGATTTGCAAATCTTCACGCACTTCTGGATTATCAGGCGGGAGAATTTCACTGAGGTCGTACAGGGCATTCATGATAATGCCAAGAGGATTGCGAATCTCGTGAGCAATCCCGGCCGCTAATTGTCCAATAGCCGCCATTTTTTCTGATTGGATAAGCTGGCTCTCCAGACGCTTGCGGTCCGAGATATCCATATAGATGCCTTGGATTGTTTTCTCACCATGGTGTTCAATAATGCCAAAGTAGACTGAAACGGGGACAATACGCCCGTCCTTGGCAATCAAATGAAGATCTTCACGGCTAACATAGCCTTGATTATTTGTTTCCTGGCTTAGCTGTAGGAGCCGTTCGTGTTCTTCAGGAGGATGAAGCGCCCAGATCGGTTTGCCAATAATCTCTTCTCGTACGAATCCAGTTACTTTCTCAGCCTCCCGGTTCGCTTTGAGAATCATGCCGTCTTCGCAACTGAGGCGAAAGATTGGCGCCGGGGCGTTCTCTATGCCTTTGCGATGGCTTTCCTCTTCATCCCGCAGCGCTTCTTCTCGTGCTTCAACG
>DATLYA010000387.1:0-7601 GCA_035575235.1 Candidatus Methylomirabilota bacterium | reverse complement strand
CTCTGTCTCTATCTCCCTTTGCCTTGCGCATTCTAGTCTTTCCTCTTTCCCTCGTTTATGGTTTGAACGACGCCGATTGGCGGAGGATTTGCATGCGTGAGACATCGTTGGCGACCATGGTCCTGGAACGAGCAGAGCAGTACGAAACAAAACGGGCGTTCATGCATAAGCATGAAAAGCAATGGGAAGATCTTTCGTGGCGAGTCTTCGGTGAACGCATTATCCATGCAGCCAGAGGTCTTGCCTCGTTAGGGTTTCGGTCTGGAGACCGCCTGGCGATTTTGGCGGAAAATCGCCTGGAGTGGCCAATTATCGATCTTGCCTGCCTGTATCTTGGCGGGGTCGATGTGCCCCTCTATCTCACCAGCACTCCCAAAGACACAACCTACATTCTTAAAGATGCCGGCGTGACGTTCGTTGCTGTTTCTGGTCGCGAACAGCTCGCTAAAGTGTTGAAAATCGCTGGAGACCTTCCGGCATTAACCCATTTAATTCTTCTTGATGACGGACCAAAAGACGCCACACGGCTGGGACAACTGCCGGCTGTGGGCATGTATGGCCTGTATGCCCGAGGAGAACAGCAGAGCGGCTCTTCACAGCCAATAGCCGCTCCTGGTCTGGCCACTATTATCTATACCTCCGGCACAACCGGAACGCCCAAGGGGGTTATGCTGACGCACGAAAACATACTTGCCAACACCCAGGATGCTACTGCTATCCTTCCCCTCACAGAGAATGACGTCAGTGTATCGTTTCTGCCGCTCTCACACGGCTTCGAACGCACCGCTGGACTGTATACACTACTCCGCGCCGGCGCCAGCATTGCGTATGGTGGAGGCACAGTAACTCTGACGAAGGATCTTAGCGAGGTCAAACCCACCGTCTTGTGCTGTGTGCCGCGCGTGTTGGAATTGGTATACCGTCGGATGTCAAGTGAGCGAGAGAATGCCGGGCTCGTGAAACGCAAAGTGCTGGATTGGGCGCTTGAAGTGGGGAAAAAAACAGGAGCGTATCGCGCCGCGCATCAGCCTCTTCCTTGGGGCGCACGAGTGCAGCAACGCCTTGCTGATCGTCTTGTCTTTAAGCGATTGCGCGCCGTACTCGGCGGCCGCATCCGTTTTTTGGTTTCCGGCGGCGCGCCGCTCAACGCGGAAATTGCTCGTTTCTTCTATGGCGCCGGAATCGCCGTGTATGAGGGATACGGCTTAACCGAGGCTGGACCTATCGTCTCCTGTAATCTGCCTGGCCGTACACGCCTGGGCTCTGTCGGCCCAGCTTTACCGCAAGTGCAGGTAAAGATCGCCGAAGATGGGGAAATCTGCGTGCGCGGTCCTAATGTAATGCAGGGATACTACAATCGCCCTGCGGACACAGCGCAGGTTATTGACGCCGAAGGATGGCTGCATACCGGCGACGTAGGCGAGGTTGACGCTAAGGGGTTTATTACTATTACTGACCGAAAAAAGGATCTCATCATCACTTCGGAAGGAGAAAACATTGCTCCGCAACATGTAGAAGGACTCCTCAAACAGGATCCGCTCATCGAAGAAGCGTGTCTGATCGGGGACCAACGTCCGTATCTCACAGTCCTCCTCGTGCCGAACCGTCCATTACTTGAAGCGTTGGCGCGTAAACACGGCCTCTCAGACGGATGGCCGGCGCTGTTAGAGCGCAGCGAGTTCCGCACCCTCTTCCGTCGGCGTCTTGATGAAGTGAATCGCTCGTTGCCGCTCTATTCCCGCATTCGCAACTTCGCGCTGCTCGCGGAGCCATTTTCGCAAGAGCATGACGAGCTGACCCCGACACTGAAGGTGAAACGGCGGGTTGTCATGGAAACCCGTCGCGCTCAGATCGATGCGATGTATCGCCCAGGCAACATGCCGCGAGACGCGTCCCAGTTCAACTAGCCAGGCGCAGGAGGTCGGTATGCACGCAGAAATGCACGCCCCCACCCTCGAGCACCCACTTGTCAATCAGATTGAAACGGTGGACAACCTTGACCTCATGCTGCAAGTGTTGCCGGAACCGGTGCGGGCGGCGCTCGTGCATGAAGCGGATCTGCAGAATCTGCTGGAGATTGTGCTTGACTTGGGCCGACCGCCGGAAGCGCGCTATGTTGCAAAAACCGTTTTCTTGCTTGAGGCGCCGATTAGCCGGGATGATTTGCAGTACATCGTCACGCGAGTGGGGGCGTTCACGCATGATAATCGAGCAGGCATTCCCCGCACCCTCCACCGCATTTCGGCGATCCGCAACCGCATGGGTGACATCATCGGCCTCACCTGTCGGGTCGGCCGCGCTGTGTTCGGCACGGTAGACATCGTCAAAGACAAAATCGCCGAAGATCAGAAAAGCATTTTACTGCTCGGCCCTCCGGGCGTAGGAAAGACCACGCTGCTGCGCGAAGCCGCGCGCGTCCTGGCGGATGAGCATGATAAACGCGTGATCGTCGTCGACACCTCAAATGAAATTGCCGGCGACGGCGACATCCCCCATCCGGCTATTGGCCGCGCGCGGCGCATGCAGGTGCCGTCGCCGGACTTGCAGCATAAGGTCATGATCGAAGCGGTGGAGAACCACATGCCTGAGGTGATCGTGGTGGATGAAATCGGCACCGAAGCCGAAGCGCTTGCGGCGCGCACCATCGCAGAGCGCGGCGTCCGCCTCATTGCCACGGCGCATGGCAGTGCGCTCGAGAATCTTATCCAGAACCCGACGCTCGCCGACCTGATCGGCGGGATTCAGTCAGTCACTCTTGGTGATATAGAAGCGCGACGGCGCGGCACGCAAAAGACCGTCTTGGAACGCAAGGCGCCGCCTACGTTTGATGTGTTGATTGAGATCCACAATCGTTATCGCTTCGCCATTCATCCCGATGTCGCTAAAGCCGTCGATGGCCTCCTGCGTGGCCGATTGCCCCACGCGGAAATTCGCACGCGAGAAGCAGACGGACACGTTGAAATCCATCCGCCGGAGCCGGAGCTCCCTCTTAGGTACGAAGATGAACCGGCGCCGCGGACCGAACGCCGGAAATATTTGCGGCTCTTTCCCTACGGGATTAATCGCCATCGCCTCGAGCAAGCCATTCATGAACTGGAAGCCCCCGCGCGTATTGTGGCGCAACCGGCGCAAGCGGATGTCATTCTCACAGTCAGAGGGCAAGTCAAACGTCAACCACGGGAGCTTCGCGACCGCGTGGAACAGGGGACGCGCTTGTATACGTTGCGCAGCGACACCTTTGCGCAAATGACTAAATGCATCCGCGAGCTGCTCGCGGATGCATTTCCTGAAGATCAGGCGGCTATTGCTGAGGCGGAAGAAGCCGCGAACCAAGTTGTTGCACATGGCAAACCGGTCGAACTTGCTCCTCAAAAAGCGCGGCTACGGCGGTTACAACACGAAATAGTCAAGCGGTACGGTCTCCAGTCCAAAAGTGAAGGGACTGAACCGTTCCGCCGGCTGATAGTGTATCCGGTGTAGTCAGCCCGTCGGTCATTCAGTCATACAGTGTTGCAGTCACACAATCTTGCAGTCCAATCCAGTTGAGAACCTGGAAGATGAACGATTGACAGACTGAGCGATCGTCTAGCGCGGCGGGCCCTGCTCGCTAGCATTAACGGTCAGCGAAAGCATCGGAGGAGTCAGGGAGGGAGAGTACATGACTTTTAGCTGACGATCTTCAACTAATTGTGATTCGAGATACGGCGCACTGCCGCCTTCCGCTCTCGCACGTTCCAATACTTGATCAGTCCACCGCACGATAGGAGAAGCATCGTCGGTAAATAAACCGATAAACGCTTCAAGATATTGCCGTGACCTCACGCTGGCGAGCTTGCCTTTGCTATCCACCGGCAGCCACAAGGCAATAGTGCTGAGATTGCCCGGACTGCCAGCGACTTGCACAACGCCGGCGCTTTCGGGGAGCCGCGCTTCTTGCACTCCCTGCGCACTGCCGGACCGCGGCGCGAACGTAATGGCGCCGTTTACTTTGTTAAGAGCGGCTTGCAGCTCAGAGAGCGTCACATTGAGATAGGAAGAACCGTATTGAGCGTAAACGGGAAGACAAAAAAGAAGAACAATAAAGAGAAGCGTTGGAGTGAATTTTGATCGTCGTAGGGACGAGGCGACCTCGCCCCTCTCCCAGCCATGGGTAAGAGTTCCTCTGTGGATCAAAAATCTACGCTTGGAAGCCCTCACACCCCAATCACCATCGCCACGGTCGTGGTGCCTGAACCGCCAATGTTCAATGTGGCAATCTTCTTGGCGCCGTCAATTTGATAGTCGCCGGCCTGACCAGTGACTTGCTTAAACGCATCAAGCGCCTGCCGTGTACCTGTAGCGCCAACAGGATGACCACACCCGATGAGGCCGCCGCTTGCATTGATGGGCAATTGGCCGCCAAATTCAATCACTCCTTCTTCAATCGCTTTCCACGATTCGCCCGGCTTCGTGATGCCAAAGTGGTCAATCGCCATGTACTCAGACGTGGTGAAGCAGTCGTGCGTCTCAATCCCCTGTACGCCCCACACGTCAGCAAGCCCGGCGCGGCGGAACGCGGCTTGAATCGCCTCACGCGTATGCGGCAGGACGTACGGGCTGTTTTTGCTTTCCGCGACCTTCGTGTCGAAACGCATGGGCGCAGTGCGATGACCCCAGCCAAGAATGCGCGGGAGTTGCTCGAGCTTCAGCCCTCGGCGGGCGGCGTACTGACGCGCAAACGTTTCTGACGCCAGCAACAGCGATACGGCGCCATCCGTGACCTGCGAGCAATCGCGCACCTTCAAGCGGCCGGCTACGGGATTGGCGTATTTTCCGGATGAAAGATTCTGCGTCTCATTGGTGAACCACCCTCGTGTTTGCGCCTGCGGATTGCGCCGTGCATTAGAGAAATTGATCTCGGCAATACGCGCGAGATGTTCATCTTTCAGTCCAAAGCGTTTCTCGTATTCGTCGCCAAGTCGTCCGAAGAGTTTAGGAAATGGAAACTCAATACCCTTGGCTTCCTGTTCATACCATCCTGCCGTACCGAGAAAGTCACCGCCCGTGGCTGGATCAACCGTCTTCATCTGCTCGACGCCAATCACCAGAGCGACATTGTAGCGGCCAGCCTCAATCTCCGCCGACGCCGTCAGAACCGCCACGCTGCCAGAAGCACAGGCCGCCTCATGACGAGAAGTCGGTACGCCAGAAAACGCCGGATCAATTTCTCCGAGAAACCCGCCTAGATGGCCCTGCTTGCAGTACAGTTCAGCCGCAAAGTTTCCCACGTGGACAACTTCAATTTCTTTTGCTTCAAGGCCAGTTGCAGCGAGTCCGCCGGTCACGGATTCCTGCATCATGCTCACGATATCCTTGCCTTCTTTCATCCAATTACGGGCAAAGTCGGTTTGATAACCGCCCAGAATGTACACCGGCGCAGTCATATCATGTCCTCCTCCCGCACCGGCCGAATCGCGGCGCGCGCGGGCAACATAGATTTTCCATCGCGGAAGTATTGTCGTCCTATCGTGTCACTGGCGCAAGGTCAACGAGTATCGCCTCTCACCTTGATTCCCCGCGGCATGCAGGAAATAATGCCCTCGCTATGATCGCCATCATTGATTACGGCATGGGCAACCTGCGCAGCGTGCAAAAAGGCTTTGAGAAGATGGGGTACGCTGCCGAAATCACTCGTGATCCACAGCGCATCGCAGCGGCGCCGGGCGTGGTGCTGCCAGGCGTCGGGGCGTTTGGCGCCTGCATGCATGGATTGGCCGAGTGCGGCCTCGTGGATACGGTCTACCGCGTTGTCGCCCAGGGGACGCCGCTGCTAGGCATTTGTGTCGGCATGCAGCTCCTCTTTTCAGAGAGCGTGGAGTTTGGCCGCGTGCGCGGACTTGATATTCTCAAAGGCCGCATCGTGCGGTTTGATCCCGCCCTGCTCAACGGCGGCAAGATTCCCCACATGGGCTGGAACCAGCTGCATATCAAACGGCGCGCGCCGCATCTCGATGGCATTCCAGACGGCGTGTCCGTGTACTTCGTGCATTCGTTCTATCCAGCACCGGATGATTCTGACATCATCGCCACCACTACGGATTACGAAGGGATTGAATTTGTCTCCAGCGTCTGGTGGCGCAACGTCTTCGCCACACAGTTTCACCCAGAAAAAAGTCAGGCGATCGGTCTGCGCATCCTGGCGAATTTTGGCAGGCTCGTAGAGTCATACACCCAACACCTAACCCTCCCCACCCAACATCCGCTGTGATATGTTGGTCATTCCCGCTATCGACCTCAAAGGCGGCCGGTGCGTGCGCCTCTATCAAGGCGACCTGGCTCAGGCCACAGTCTACTCCGACGATCCCGTCGCCACGGCGTTACGCTGGCAAAGCGAAGGCGCGGAACGGCTGCATGTCGTTGACCTTGACGGCGCCGTCTCCGGCGCGGGCGTGAACACAACGGTCATTGAACAGATTTGTCAAGCATTGACGATTCCTGTGCAAGTAGGCGGCGGCGTTCGCACGGTCGAAGCAGCGGACCATCTTTTTTCACGAGGTGTGAGCCGCATCATTCTTGGCACGGTTGCGTATCGCCAGCCGGAGGTTGTGGCTACAACGTGCCAGCGTTTTCCTGGACGGATCATCGTGGGTATTGATGCGCGCGCCGGCAAAGTCGCCGTACAGGGGTGGACAGAGGCGACGGAACTTGATGCCGTCACGCTCGCCAAACGCTGCGCAGACATGGGCGTTAGCGAAATTGTTTACACTGATATCGCCCGTGACGGTACGGAACAAGGAGTGAATATAGACGCCACCCTTGCTCTCGCGCGCGTTGTAGCGCTTCCTATCATTGCCTCAGGCGGCGTCGCCAGCCTGCGCGACATTGAACGGCTCGCGCCGCTCGCAAAAGAAGGCGTCGCTGGCGTAATTGTGGGACGAGCACTCTATACAGGGGCAGTGAAATTGTCAAAGGCTATTGCGTTGGCAAGGTAGGGAGCAACGGCGCTCTTGAGCAAGACAAGATGCGGCAGTAATCTTGCCCTGGTAATGTGCGCAGCGTTTAGCAAAACATAGACTGCAGCGAACTCGAGGTAAATGCTCCATGACAATGCCTGCTATTCAATATGATTTCACCGGCAAAGTGGTGGTCATCACCGGCGGCAGCCGCGGGCTCGGTCACGCAATGGCGCTGGGGTTCGCGGCCGCCGGCGCCAATTTGGCCATCGCGAGCCGTAAACTAGACTCCTGCGAGGCCACGGTCAAAGAAATCCAGGCGCTGGGCCGCGACGGCTCTGCTCACTCCATCCACGTTGGCAAATGGGCAGATTGCAACCGCCTCGCCGACGAGGTCTACGCCCGCTGGGGCAGGGCCGATGTGCTGATCAACAACGCCGGCTTGTCGCCGCTCGCTCCCTCCTCGCTGGAGACGAGCGAGGAGCTGTTCGATAAGATCATCGCTGTGAATCTCAAAGGGCCGTTCCGCCTCTCAGCTCTGTTTGCCTCACGCATGGCGGCGGCCGAAGGCGGCGCAATCATCAACATCTCATCAACTGCGTCGATTCGGCCAAATCCAGAAACGGCGCCCTACGGGGCGGCCAAGGCAGGGCTCAATCTGCTTACGAT
>DATLYA010000386.1:0-16386 GCA_035575235.1 Candidatus Methylomirabilota bacterium | reverse complement strand
GGCGATCTGGGTTAAGTCCGCGGGCTTGGTGGTCAGTAAGGACATGGCTACGCCGTCGCCTTTGGCTTCGCGTCCATGGCAGACGGCGCAGTTCTGCTCGTAGACTTTTCTGCCCGCGGCAGTCACTTCTTGCTCTTGGGCCATACCGATGCTTGCCCACGCCCATAACAGCGCTCCGCCCATGAATCCACCGATGCTCACCATCCGCACCCCTAAATCATGCCTCTTCATACAATCCTCCTTGCCAGAATAGTTCTTCAGCCGCAGGTTCTCTGAGTTGCTCTTAAGTAAGACAGGCGGATCTCTCCCGCCGTGCTGAACGTCTGGCATGCCATACTCCATTCATGGTTCACGCCGGGCTCGTTGTTAGAGTGTTGCTAAACCATTCAACACTTTTTCGCAAGGTGAGAACGTCAGAGGGGAGGCGCACCTGCCTCTTATTGACGGAGTCTGAGCTAGCTGACGCTCCTGAGTCTGTCGCCTGTGAAAATTCTCAGTACGGCTCAGGCTGTTCTCAGATCCACTATGCTATCATCCGTCCTGCACGGACGCGCTCAAGCTGCCGAGGAAAGAGGAACTGTGCGCGTATTCAGGTTCTCCTTGTTCGGACAGTGTCGTGGAAGAATGGCTATGCTGTGTGAGAGATCAGGATCTTCTTGAGTATGAGAATGGATTTCGCCGCGCGATGGAGGAGTCAGCGCGCATTGAATGGCGGTCGCCGCAGTAATTATCTCACTACTTTACTCTGTGCCGAAAGCGATGTGCAACCGCCAGTCTCTTTTGTCGGGCGATCTTTGTGATCGCCCAAGAGGCTGTCAGACAAGACCTTTGGACGGCGGTAAGGCGTAAAATTAAGACCGTGACCCTACGAGCATCCACACCCCGATGGCGAGAAAGCCAATTCCCGCGATCAGTTGCAGAGTCCCAGGAGAGATCAGGCGGCGGAGCTGACCGCCGAGAAAGACGGCCAGTAAACTACTACAAACCAGCGCGGCTGATGCAGCGAGGAAAACATTCATCCGGCTGAGATTTTTGTCGGCGGCGAACAAGAGTGTAGCGAGTTGCGTCTTATCGCCTAGTTCAGCGATAAAAACACTAAGGAAAATCGGAAGCAGTGACTTCATGCAGCGCCTTTCGCGAACTTACATTTCCGCCACTAATTTCAACATATCTGTCTCCGTCACGATACCGACTAATGTTGGCCCTTCTAGCACTGGCAGACAGCCAATTTTCTTTTCCATCATTAAGCGTGCGGCTTCTTGCACAGTGGCGTGCGGGGCGATTGTGATCGGTGGATCCGACATCACCTCTTTGATAGCGATACCCTCAAGAAATGCTCGTTGTGCTTTCTCGCCATATTTCATGACTGATCCAAGAGAGGCTTTGTAAAGGTCTCGCTGACTCACGACGCCGACTAGTTTGCCGTCGTCAATGACCGGGAAATGCCGGATGCGCCCCAACGTCATGATGTCCTTCGCTAATTGAAGCGAATCGTTGCGGTTCAACGTCGTCACTTCGGTTGTCATGATGTCACGGACGGTTTTCGCCATGATAGTCTCCTTTCCTGCTCATGCTTTACAGCAGAAAATATGCCGACCAGAAATTCCCTCTTCCTCCAGGCGTCACGGGTGCTGCTTCGCAAGAGCGCGAAGAGCGTGCAACCATTTTTGCAAAAATGAGAATAGAGTGGCGGCTGTGGCGTGTCACGGCATGCTAAGAATCATCGCGTTGGATCTGGTAGACGACAGACAGGCAAGAAACTTCGGTAGAGGCCTCTTATTACTCTGGCTGGACGTTCGCATGCGCAGGAACTCACATTCGATGACTTCTCCTCCAAGACCGACGCTAACGAACGACCGGGTCCTGGCATGTTTCTCGCTTTTCCTGCTTTTAGAGGATGACCTATGCAGTACACAAAATTATGGATTGGTCTGAGTCTCGTGGTGATCACTGCGTTTGCCGTGCTTGGCTATTATGGCCGGGAAATCTATCGGCAGGCCCCGCCTGTTCCTGCGCGTGTGGTGACTCCAGACGGGGCCACGCTCTTTACGGCGCAAGAGATTCTCGATGGGCAAAATGTATGGCAGTCGCTCGGCGGTCAAGAAATGGGCAGCGTGTGGGGCCATGGCGCGTATATCGCCCCAGACTGGTCGGCTGACTGGCTGCACCGTGAAGCAACCTGGCTGCTCGACCGCTGGGCGGCGGACAAATACGGGAGACCGTACAATGAACTCGATGCAGAAACGCAGGCCTCACTACGCGTGACTTTACAGCGCGAGCTGCGTACAAATGCCTATCAGCCGGCGAATGGCGATCTCATTATTTCTCCGCTGAGAGCCGAGGCGATTGCTGCAGTGAGCGCTCATTACGCTGCGCTGTTTGGCAATGACCCAAAGTTGGGGCCCTTGCGCGAGGCGTATGCGCTTCCGGCCAACGCGGTTGCTGATCCGCAGCGGCAAAAACTGCTTAACGCGTTCTTGTTCTGGACGGCGTGGGCCTGTGTCACCAACCGCCCTGGCGCTGAAGTGTCTTACACCAGCAACTGGCCCTCCGACCCGCTGGTTGGCAACACGCCGACCGGCGCCGTTGTCATCTGGTCAGTAATCAGCTTTGTCGTGTTGCTCGCCGGCGTGGGCGCGCTGGCGTGGTATTTCGCCGCCCAGAACCGCGACGAGCGGCGCCAACGCTCGTTGGTCCCAGAAGAAGATCCGCTGCGGGGATTATCCGCCACGCCATCAATGCGCGCAACCTTGAAATACTTCTGGACCGTGGCGGCGTTGCTGGTGGCTCAGGTGGTGCTTGGTGCAGTGACCGCTCACTATAGCGTGGAAGGATCAGGATTCTACGGCATACCGCTCGCGCAGTGGCTGCCGTACATGGTGACGCGCACCTGGCACGTGCAACTTGGCATCTTCTGGATCGCCACTGCATGGTTAGCGACGGGATTTTTTGTGGCGCCCGCAGTGTCTGGCGTTGAACCGAAATACCAGCATGTCGGCGTCAACTTCCTGTTTGTCTGTTTGCTGATCATTGTGGTCGGCTCTATGGCTGGACAGTGGTTTGCCATTCATCAGCGGCTCGGGTTAACGACCAATTTTTGGTTTGGTCACCAAGGCTATGAGTATACCGACCTCGGCCGCTTTTGGCAGTTGTTTTTGTTTGTTGGTCTGGTGTTGTGGCTGGTGCTCATGCATCGCTCCATGCGTCACGCGTTGCGCAAAGCCACAGAAGAACGGCACCTGCTGATTTTGTTTTTCATTGCTGCAGTGGCGATCCCCTTGTTCTACGCTGCAGGGTTAATGTGGGGACGGCATACGAATCTGGCCATGGCGGAATATTGGCGCTGGTGGGTGGTGCACCTCTGGGTGGAAGGGTTTTTTGAAGTCTTCGCCACGGTGGTGATCGCCTTTTTATTCACCCGCATGGGCTTGTTGGAAACTAAAACGGCGACGAAAGCCGTGTTGTTTTCCACCACGATCTTCCTCTCTGGCGGCATCATTGGCACGTTTCACCATCTCTACTTTACTGGCACGCCGACCGCGGTGCTCGCACTTGGGGCGACCTTTAGCGCGCTTGAGGTCGTGCCGCTAGTGCTGATCGGCTTTGAAGCCTACGGCAATCTTACCCTGACACATGTGCGGTTGTGGGTGCAAGCGTACAAATGGCCCATCTATTTCTTTGTGGCGGTGGGGTTCTGGAACTTAGTGGGCGCTGGATTGTTTGGCTTTCTGATTAATCCGCCGATTGCTCTGTACTACATGCAAGGGCTGAACACGACTCCCGTGCATGGGCATACCGCCCTGTTTGGCGTCTATGGCATGCTTGGCATTGGCCTGATGCTCTTTTGTTTCCGTGGGTTAACCGCGCGACGAGTGTGGAGAACCGGCGTGTTAGCCTTCTCGTTTTGGGCGATCAATATTGGACTCGCGCTCATGGTCTTATTAAGTCTGTTGCCGGTTGGCTTGTTACAAACCTGGGCTAGCGTGGAGCATGGCTACTGGTATGCGCGCTCAGCGGAATTCTTGCAGACTGATCTTATGAATACACTGCGGTGGATGCGGGTCATCGGCGACACGATCTTTGCAGTCGGCGTGCTGGCGCTAGGCTGGTTCGTGCTTGGCATCAAGACTGGGTGGTCATTGAAAAGTGATCCTGAATTCATGCCCACGCCGGTGTATGAACCGTCACGATTGTAAACGCGCGGAGAACTCAGACGGCGGTTCTCGCTAGCCGTTGCCTCACGTTATGAGCGGCGCGGCGCGCTCCTCCGTCCCCAAGGGCTTTCCGAGCGTGTCGTAGTTATGCTATCGAATGAAGCGCGTTTTCGCGAACGTGAATCGAAATCCTGGAAGAAGGAGGAACCACCATTGGCAAATTGGACCGAAACGACGGCCAATATCGCCGGGACAACCTTAACTCTCGTACGAGGCGGTTCAGGCAAACCATTACTGATGTTGCATGACGAGCTGGGCTACCCAGGCTGGATGACATGGAACGAAGAGCTGGCCAAGGACCGCGAATTCATTATTCCGTTGCAGCCTGGCTATGGCAAAACGCCACGGCTTGACTGGATTCGGAGTTATCGTGATCTTGGCGGCTTTTACGCCATCATGCTGCGCGAGATGAAACTTGATCCCATTGATGTCATCGCATTTTCTGCGGGCGGGTTCGCCGCAGCGGAAATGGCGGCGTCGGATCCGAAAATCTTCAGCCATATGATCTTAGTGGCGCCGATGGGCATAAAACCAGCCGAAGGCGAGATCATGGATATTTTTCCACTCACGATTCGCTCGTTGTTGCGGAGAACGGTGGCAGACCCCATGACTCCTGAGTTCGGGAAGATCTACGGCGGTGAGATGACGCCCGAGCAGTTTGAAGCCTTTGAGGATGCGCGCGCGGAAGCGGCGCGGATCGGCTGGGAGCCGTACATGCATAACCCCAGCCTGCCGTATCTACTGGCGGGCGTGAAGAATCTGCCGACCTTGCTGGTCTGGGGCGATAAGGATGTTGTTGTACCCAGGGGTTGCATCGACGCTTACAAGAACGCCATCGCCGGCGCCAAGGTAGCAGTCATCAGCAACGTCGGACATCGCTCGGAGATTGAGAATCCGCCGGAGTTTGTCCGTATAGTGAAGGATTTCCTCGCTGCATAAGACATGAGGCGTGAGGCGTGATACGTAAAACGTGATGCGTGATTGTATGATGCTGAAGTCACGCACCACGTTTCACGCTCCACGTTTTCCCTCCCTTCGCTTTAAGCTCGTAAGGAATGCAATCATGAAAATCGGCTATTTCACCGAGCGCCCCTACCGCTGGGTGCCGGAAGACGAGGTGTTCAAGAACCACGCGTTTTTCGCGGTCTCGAACAAGTTTTTCGACCGTGAAAAAGCAGCGGACGATTATAACTACTATATTGATGAAGCCTGCTATGCCGAAGAACTCGGTTTTGACGCCGTGGCGTTGAACGAACATCACGGCAACCCTTTTTGCATGGGCGGCGTGATGAACGTCGAAGCGGCGATTCTCGCACGCCTCACCAAGAAGGTCAAAATTGTGCTCATCGGCAACCCACTGCCGGTGATTAAACATCCGTTGCGCATGGCGGAAGAGTTGGCGGAAATCGACTTGATCTCGCGCGGACGGTTAGTGACCGGCTGGGTGCGCGGCGCGGGCAGCGAGCAGTTTTTCAACAACGCCAATCCCGCCTATAACCGAGAATATTTCAACGAAGCCCACGACTTCATTATCAAAGCGTGGACCAAACCTGGACCATGGCGCTATGAGGGAAAACATTTTCACTATCGTCACGTGAATCCCTGGGCGTTGCCCTACCAAAAGCCGCATCCGCCGATTTGGATTCCCGGCGTGTTGAGTCCGGAAACGGTCAGATGGTGCGCGGAGCATCGCTACCCCTATATTGGCCTTGGCACGGCGCTTGGGCCCACGTGTGATCTGTGGGATCTCTACGCTGATGAAGCGGCCAGACAAGGGTATCAGGCGGGGCCCGAAAACTTTGGCTATCTCATTCCTACTTTTGTGGCCGAGACGGAAGCCAAAGCCCAAGAGTTAGGGAAGGGGTTTGTCTATGGCGGCGGGCAGAACGCCTTCTCTCGTCCAGAGTTCACGCTCCCTCCCGGCTACAACTCCAAGAGCGCGGTGAAAATGCTGGCTCGTCATCCGGGCGGTAGTTGGCTGGGAGTAAGCCCAGATAAACTCCGCCAGGCGCAAGCTGATGGAGAAGAGCCAGAGCAGGTGGACTATGATGAAGTGCGACGGAAACTGGCGGTAAGCTTCCAAAAGGCGCAGCGCAACTTCCAGGTGATCTGCGGGACGCCAAATAGCGTCTTGCCGAAGATCAAGATGTTGTTGCAAATCTTGCGTCCAGGCATTTTCATCTTTTTCAATGTGCAGGGACCGGTGAGCAACAAAGATCGCATGACCAGCATGCGCTTATTGGCTGAAGAAGTAACCCCGGCGATCCGCGAATACGCCGCAGAACTGGATCTCCCTGATCCATACGAACGCGAGCCAGGGATGGTGAAAGCCTACGCTGGCGCTCACCGTTTGCCGGTGGTGGACCGCTCGCCGCTGGAATCGCTGAATCTCTCCTTCTAAGGTACTATTGGCAAAATCCTCCCTGTCCCTCCTTTTCCAAAGGAGGGGACCTCAATGCCCCCTTTTGGAAAGGGGGCCGCGCGCAGCGCGGGGAGATTGTACTGCGTGCGGTCAGCAGAAAACATGCGCCAGCAGGATATTCTAAGAGTTGGGCGCGCGCTGCGCGCCCAATGATTCGAAGGAGCACACGCATGCCGTATCGTTTCGCTATTATCGGCGCAGGGATTGCGGGAGCATCGGTTGGCTACTGGCTCTCTCAGCATGAATCCGTGCTGCTCCTGGAACGAGAGTCACAGCCGGGTTACCACACGACCGGACGTTCGGCGGCGATGTTTATTGAAACCTATGGCCCGCCGCTCGTGCGGGCGCTGACCGTAGGCAGTCGGCCCTTCTATGAGAACCCGCCGGCGGGATTTACTGAACATCCTATTCTGACTCCCCGCGGCGTCGTCCTGATCGCCACGGCGGCGCAACGTCATCTCCTCAACGAGGCCTATGAGGTCGCCCGCGGCATTGGCGCTGAAATCCATCGCCTCTCGCCTGCTGAGGCGCGTGAGCGCGTGCCGGTGTTGCGCGCGGAGCGCTTGGTCGGCGCGACGTACGAGCCGGATCCGACCGATATCGATGTGCACGCCTTGCATCAAGGGTTTTTGCGAGGCCTGCGTCACAATGGCGGAGAAATAGTGACCTCGGCGGAAGTGACCGCGCTGGCCCGGCGTGGCGAGGTCTGGCGGATTGAGACGACGGCTGGCGTTTTTGAAGCGGAGACCATAGTGAACGCCGCCGGGGCCTGGTGTGATGTGATGGCGCAGTTGGCAGGCGTTCCACCGATCGGCCTCGTGCCGAAACGCCGCAGCGCGTTCATCTTCGCGCCGCCTGAAGATGTAGACAACGTCTCCTCATGGCCGGTGGTGGTGGGCGCGGACGAGTCATTTTATTTCAAACCGGAAGCGGGCATGCTGCTGGGATCGCCGGCGAATGTCGACCCCATGCCGCCGCATGATGTGCGGCCCGAAGAGATTGACATTGCCACCGGCATCGCGCGTATTGAAGAAGCCACGACCATCACGATTCGCCGTCCCACGCGCACCTGGGCAGGCTTGCGTTCATTCGTACCCGATGGAGAGCTGGTTGGCGGCTTTGATGCTGCGGCCCCAGGCTTTTTCTGGGTCGCGGGCCAGGGCGGCTACGGCATCCAGACTGCGGCGGCGATGGGACAGGCGTGCAGCGCAATTCTGCTTGGTCAACCGATCCCCGCGCCGCTTGCCGCTCTTGGAATTACGGCAGAGCGCTTATCGCCGCAGCGGTTGCGGGGGTAGGGAAAAACGTGTTGAAGCGCCTTACTTGCTACCCGGCGATCAATCGCCTGGCTACAGAGCATCGCCCCCTCAAGGGGGCTGGCAAGCTGGTGTGAGCCATCGTTGCTGTATAGCCCGGGCACAAAAGGTGTCCGGTACGATGTTTAACGGCGTACTCCTGGCCGGGCAATGTGCGCGAGCTGGAGAATGAGCTGCGGCGTGTCGTTGCACTAAGTACGCGCAAGCTGGTGACCGCAGAGGATTTAGCGGACGCCGCAACGGGAGCGGAAACGCCTTAGCCCTGCAAGGCGCGGCGAGCGGCGCACTCAAAGACTCCGTCGCCGCATTAGAGAAACGCTTGATTGCCGAGGCGCTACAGGCCCGCCGCAACAACCACCAGCAGGCCGCTCAGCTCTTGGGGCTCAGTCGTCAGGGATTGATTAAGAAGATGAAACGGTACGGTCTTGAGAGAGCGTAAAATGATGAGTAGAACCTTAGGACCGTGAGACAAAACCCTGGCCGCACAGAGGAGCAACGGAGGCGCTGCTGTCATGGCGAGGAGCGGTACGTGACGAAGCCCTCTCGGTGTTCGGGCAAAGAGGGCTTCGCTCCGCTCGCCATGACGCCTTGACCTTAGGCCATGCGAGGGGGGGTGTCCCATAGTCCTTAGATGACTTTCACAGCCAAGAAAAGTCCAGGGCGGAAAACGGTAACCATGAATGTTTCATGGTTACCTCACAGAAAAGAATCCAGAAGTCAGCCTTCAGCAGTGAAAAGGAGGGGAGCCCGGTACTCACTTCGTAGGGTGAATGCTCGATTCTGGAGTCTGACTTCTTCTTGTTAGTTTCTTGCGTATCTCGTCCGCTACTAACAACGATGGCATCCAGGCCAGGAGAAACAGCCAGTTGCGGAGAGGAAACGCCGCCGTACCGAACACTTCTTGGAGGAATGGTACGTAAATAATCAACACAACAAGGAGAAGTTCGGTAGCGATCCCCACCCACACCAGCCGATTACTGAACCAGTCGACGCGGAAGACCGAGCTCTCCTCCGTGCGTTGTGCAAAGAGGTTGCCAATCTGGGTCGCCACGACCGAGGCCAGCGTCATGGCGGTCGCCGCCTGATAGAGCGGCCCCTGCGCGGGCAGGTCGAGCCACTGCCCCCAATAGCCATTGGTCCAGTACATGAAATAGAAGGCTGCCATGGCCGCCAGGCTCTGAAGCGTTCCTAGCCAGAGGTAGGCGCGCAGGAGGAGGGAGCGCGTAATCGCATGCTCGGTCAAGTTGCGCGGCGGTTTCTCCATCACCCCAGGCTCCGGCGGCTCGGCCCCCAGGGCCAGCGCCGGCACGAGGTCGGTGCCCAGGTCAACGGAGAGAATTTGCATCACGTTCAGCGCCAGCGGGATGCGCCCGCCACTAAAGGCGAAGAGAATAAACGGCGTCGCCTCGGGCGTGTTGCTGGTAAAGATGTAGGTGATGAATTTCTTGATGTTGGCATAGACCGCGCGCCCTTCCTCGATCGCGTTGACAATCGAAGCGAAGTTGTCGTCGGTGAGGATCATATCGGCGGCTTCTTTGGCCACGTCCGTGCCGGCAATACCCATCGCGATCCCGATGTCGGCCTTTTTGAGGGCTGGCGCATCGTTGACGCCGTCGCCGGTGACCGCGACGACCTGCCGCAGTGCCTGGAGCGCGATCACAACCCGTAATTTGTGTTCCGGGGCGACGCGGGCAAAGATGACGTCATCTCCACGGAGAAATGTTGCTTGTAGGGTTTCTACCAGGTCCTTGTCTTCCATGGCGCTCAGGTCGGCGCCGGTAAGGAGACGCGGCCGGGCGCCACGGATGATGCCGATCCGTCGGGCGATACTCTCCGCGGTCAAGCCGTAGTCGCCAGTCATCATGATGATGCGGATACCGGCGCGGTGGCATTTCTCCACGGCCGCGGCAACCTCTGGGCGGGGCGGGTCCATCATTGCTATCAGCCCCAGGAACGTCAGGTCACATTCGACCGCTTCCGGTGTGTAGCGGACGAGACCGTCGGGAAGTACACGCCGGGCAACCGCGAGCACGCGCAGGCCGCCGCGGGCGTAGTCATCATTAGCATCAAGTATTTGCACCCGCTCCCTTTCATCCAGGGGCCGCTCCCGGCCGTTCCTCAAGATATGAGTGCATAACGCCAACACCTCTTTCGGCGCGCCTTTCACGAAAGCCGTGCACAATCGCCTGTTCCCAGTTGCCTGTTGGGCGGGGGCCATGACGTCCAGCTGACAGGCCGAATGGTCTGCGACTGAGAACTGACAATGAGCGACTGGCGACTGATGAATGGTGGTCATCCGCTTACGACGCGAGTCGAAGGGTAATTCTCGTATACGCGGGTTCCGCTGTGTTTCCGCTTCTAAATCCACCCCGCCTTTGCCGGCGACGACACGCAAGGCGGCCTCCGTGGGGTCACCCAGCACTGTCCAGTGGGGGGATTCACTGTTCGGCGGCAGGAGACGGGCGTCGGCACACAGACCGGCCGCGACGAGTAACTGACGCAGATCGCTATCGACTGGGTGTGCTATGGGCCTACCGCCTTCCAAAATCTGTCCCTCGGGCGCGTACCCGACTCCGGTTGCCGTCAGCCGGCGACCGGCGACCCAGAGCTCTCGGACCGTCATTTCATTCTGGGTCAAGGTGCCAGTCTTGTCCGTACAGATGACGGTTGTGCAGCCCAACGTTTCTACAGCGGACAATCGTTTGATGAGTGCATGACGCCGGGCCATACGTTGCGTACCCATTGCCAACGCCAATGTGACCGTCGGCAGCAGGCCCTCGGGCACGAAAGCGACAATCATTCCCAGAGCGAAAATAAGGCTCTCGGCCAACGTCACTTCGGTCAGGGTCAGAGCCAGGGCAAAAAAGACACAGCCGACCGCGACGGCGATCGCGGTCACCACCTTCGTCGTATGAATCATCTCCTGCTGGAGGGGACTCAGTTCTTCCCTTACACTCTGGGTCAGGTGGGCAATTGCGCCGAACTCAGTATCCATCCCAGTGGCAAACACCACTGCCATACCTGCGCCGGCGACTACACTGGTGCCGGCAAAGACGAGATTCGGCAGTTCTACGCGCGTGAGGTCAGTCCGAAGCACTGGCTCGGCCGTTTTGCGTACGGGATGGGATTCGCCGGTGAGCGTCGATTGATCGACGCGCAGTTCGGCCGCTTGCACCAGCCGGCCGTCGGCCGAGATATGGTCACCCTCGGCCAGCAGCATAATATCCCCAGGTACGAGGTCCTCGGCCGGGAGGCGCTGCTCCTGCCCGTCGCGCAGAACGCGGGCAGAGGTGGGTAAGAGTCGTCGCAGGGCCTCGGTCGCTTTTTCTGCTTTATATTCTTGCCAAAAGCTGAATACCCCGTTGATCAGGTTGACCAGCCAGATGGCCGCGCCGAGTTGCGGCAGCTGGGCGAGAAAGCCGATCAGACCGCCCACCCACAACAACAGGGCCATCAGATGGGTAAAGTTGGAAAGGAATTTCCGGATCAGTGGTATGGTGGTAACCTGACGAATAGTGTTGCGCCCGTAGCGCTGCAAGCGGGCCACAGCTTCCACCTGCGTCAACCCCTGGGGCCGCGAGTCCACGCTTTCGTACGCTGTAGAGATCGGAACGGCATGGATTGGTGGGGGAGGGCTGTTGGCCGGCGAGGCCGCAGTTGAGCGGAGCATACGCGGGACTCAACCCCGACTGCCGGAAGCGGAAGCAGGCGGAGTGTCGTTCCTGACCTCGGGCCGCAGGTAGATGAACCAATACATCAGCCCTACCAACGCGACGCTGCCGATGACGTTTCCTAACGTCACCGGGAGGAGGTTCACAAGGAAAAAGTTTGTCCACGTCAGACTCGCGTAGTCCGCCGCGCTTTTGTCGAGTGTTGCAAGAAAGGGGGATTGATAGCTTCGCACCGTTTGTCACTACCAAACCTAAGGGCACGGGGTTAGGATTGACGATCGTCCGGCAGATGCTTGCCGCCTATGATAGCCTGTTGACCTACCACGGCGCCCTTGGACAGAGGAGAACATTCACGGTCATACTCCCGGCGGCTCCGCGAGGGGAGACCTGAAGCGTAAGGGGTTGCTTGGGAGCTGCCTGGTGAGAGCATGGCGGTGAAGAGAAGAAAGTAAGCGACACTGAGAAGAAAGACCGGCAGAATGACCTTAACCAGTTCCATAGCTGTGATCCCCTGTTGCTGCGGTCCTGGTGCATCTGCACCCCGTGCCCGCCACAAGAGCGCCCCTTCGCAGACCGACCGCAGACTTACAATCCTTTCCGCAAGAGAATGAGTTGATCAGGCGTGAGCTGTACGGGCTCGGCAGGGGCGAAGGCCTGCAATGTGCCCAGAATGACCACCCCGAGCCCTTCACGGAGCTGCTGCTCTTCCCACCGCGCCTCCTGGACCGCACCGGCCGCCTCGGCAAGTTCATGGAAGGCGGCGGGGGTCATAACCGCGAGCGAATCCGGAGTCCGGGCGACAAGGATTTCATCGCGATAATGCGTAAACCCGAGGCTCGTCGCTTGGGTCTTGTATACTCCGGGCTTCATGCCTACCTCGGTGAGTCCGGCGGCCAGCGTCTTCTCGAGTGAGACCAGCACACAACCTTGGACGTGAGTGCTCAAATGCTGGTCCACAGTCTGTTCAAGAGGAGGAGTCACACAGAGTCGGTTAACAGTTGCGGTAAACCGTTCCATTGCGCGTTGCTCCATACAGGCAGGAAGAAGCAGCAACAGGATGAGCGTGAGCAGTTTCATCATCATGCCCGCTCTCCGTTATACCTGTTCCTGGTGCTTGACGGTGAAGACCGGACACGGCGCGGTGCGCACCACTTTTTCGGTCACACTGCCGATGATCAAGCGTTGGGGGCCCGTGCGTCCGTGCGTAGACATGACGATCAGGTCCGCATGTTGAGCAGTCGCAAGATCGAGAATCTCTGTGTAAGGGTTCCCATGTCTTACGACGATCTCATAAGGCACGCCTGCGGCATGCGTGCGCGCGGCGTCTGCGAGCATCTGTTTGGACTTCTCTATCGCGTGCTCGACCTCGGCATAGAAGTTGGCCCCTCTGGGACCGTAAAAGTCAGTCAGCGGATTATCAACAACGTGCATGAGGATTAACCGGCCATTACTCTGCCTGGCAAAATCAGCCGCGTAATCGAGCGCGGTAAAGGAGTCGGTCGAGAAGTCGATCGGACACAACACGTTCTTAAACTGTCTAGCCATGAGGCGCCTCCTGATTGCATTCGGTAGTGGTGATACTTGCGGGAGCAACCCTTGTGCCAGTTGCCCTACGTAAATCTCTCGGTAAAAAAGAAAGAGGACGCGTCTTCTTTTCCCGAAGATAAGAAATCTGCTGATTTTGTTGTCTTGGATAAGAAAGGGAGACATCCCGCAGTGTATGGATGTCCCGACGGCTCCTTTGGCCAGTTTCTCCGCATCAAGAGCGCTCACCCTCTTCTATCTTCGTATGCTCACCGGCTTTCCTCTGCGCCTCTCGGGCGTGTTTCTCGTAGAGGGGCGCCGTCGGCCCGAGTAGAGGAGCCAGGGGTTGCCCGGTTGTGCATGCCCCTCAGGTCGCAACAAAGTAGCACCTGGGCTCTCACGCCATATGGTGCTGCCTCGCCCAGGCTTCGGCCCGTTGGCGCACCGGCCCTGGCGGCAGGAAGCGTTTGGCCCCTGCGAGTAGCCCTTGCTGATGTTTGGGTAACGAGAGGGACTCGTCCATGTGGCGGGCCATCAACTTGACCGCCGCGCGACCCATCAGCACCAGATCACGATAGATGGTATTGAGCTCTGACTGCTCGAGCTGCAGCGCCAGGTCAAACGCTTCGTCCGTGGTTACGCCCGTACGGGCTTTTTTTCTTCTACCGATTTGAGGAGCGTATCCATCTCGGCCAATTTGGCGGGAAACTCGGGCATGAAGTAGCCAGTGTCGGTCTCACAAAGATCGATTTGTGGGTTCCAGCCTTCTTCCCTCGCGCGGCTGAAACCCCACAGCCGGTAGATCAATTCATCGAACAGCCGATCAACCTCCTCAGAGAGCCGCACGGGGAGCGGAGGCCATGATTCTTTCTTTGCCATGCGGAAGGGCAGCGGATGACCGCGTTTTCCTCGAGACTTCCTACCGCTGAGAAGCAAAGGTGCGATGTGTGGCCGTGTGGTCATGCCACGGTCTTTCCCGTCCTCGACCACCACGTCTGTCTATGCCTGGTGTTGTACGGACGACTGGTCAGCGCCTAACAGCAGCGCCATAGCCTGTAGGACACTCGCTTCGGTCAGGAACCCAACGGGCATGCCATCTTCCACCACCGGGAGCCCTGAGCGCCCAGACTGCGCCAGGAGTTGCGCAGCCTCGGGCAACAGCGTAGCCGGGGTAATGAGAGGGGGATGCAGCGCCATCACCCCACCGACCCGGAACTGCTCCAGCAAGGCTTCGGCCTGCTGGTCGTCGAGCAGCAAAGCGCTGGTCGGACAGTGCTCCCAGATGTCGCGCTCACCCACCATCCCGACCACTCGTCCTTCATCCATGACCAGGAGTTCAGCAACCTTCGCCGTGCGTAGCATAGCGAGTGCGCGTTTCACGCTCTCCTTGGGACCGATGGTCGGTGGGGCGCTGGTCATCCAGGCGCGAATACTCAAATCTGGCATATGCGTCCTCCCAGGGAAGGACAGCATATGTCGTGCCAGCCGCAACTGAAGCAGTTGAACGAAAAACGGCGAGAAAGTTCTAAAGAGTAAGAAGAAATTTCGAGATTTGTTCGCGAAAATGCAACAGCTCTCAGAATGGCGCGCTTCAGCGTTGTTAGGTCGTTGACTCCGGATGGATGCCCACTTCTTCGATCTTGCGATACAACGACGATAGGCTCATTCCCAAGGCCTCGGCGGCACTCTTCTTGTCCCCCTCCAATTGAGCACCTGCTCGATGTGGCTCTTCTCGTAGGCCTGCAATGCCTCCTTCAGATTATCACTTAGATTATCACTGAGCGGCGCCACGCTCGTCTTCCCCTGTACTTCCCCTTGCGGCAGGTCGGCTGACGTAATCCATTCGCCGTTGCTCAGAATCATGGCGTGTTATTTGCTCGAAGCTCATCTTCATCCGAAAAGGAGGCGCTCATGTGCAAGAAGCCGACACTCATACTCTGTGGTCTCTGTGTACTCTTCCTCGGTTGGGGGCCAGTGCGTGTGCATTCTGAGGATGCAGCGGTTCCGCCTGCAGAGAAAACTGCGGCCGGGATTCTCTATCGGAGCGGTGGTATTGGCCTCGATGAACGCGAAGCGCTGCGCGCCGTGAGCAAAGAGCACAACCTGAAAGTGACCTTTGCACTCCAGCGTGGCAACTACCTCAGCGATGTCAACCTTACGATTCAGGATGCTAAGGGGAGAAACATCCTTGCAACAGTCTCCCAAGGGCCGTGGTTCTTTGCCACACTCCCGCCAGGACAATATACTGTTACTGCCGAAATGATGGGGGTGACCCAGCGACAGAGGGTCCAGGCGCCCGGGAAGGGTCAGGTACAACTCTCCTTCTACTGGAAATAGATGATGTGAAGTGTAAAAATCTGGATTCACTCTGTCGGACCTGTCAGGAAAAGGCAGAGGCTACGGACAGCAGCCGCGGGGTCATGCTGAGGCCGCAGGCCCAAGAAGCGCGGGTTGCGCAGAGCGCCTGCGCGGAGTTGATCCTGAGCTTGCCGAAGGGCTCAGGAGGACCCTCCTGGGAGGGGCCTGCTGAAGGCGGTGCGGGGGATCCCGCCACTGTCTGTTTCACAAAGTCCAGATTTTTACAGGTGAAGTCGCCGCGTCGCACAAGCAACAAGAGCGTCTCTTCCTTCTTGGCCTCGGCCACTGCTTTATCGAAGTCCTCCATCGACCCTACTGGTTGACAGTTTACTTCTTCAATGACATCTCCAGGCTGGACGCCGGCGACAGCGGCGGGGCTGCCTGGTTCCACTGTCGTCACGACGACCCCCGCCGCCGCTCAAGCTGGAGGCGGCGGGCGGACCTCAACGGACAGGTTCGCCACGGTCAAGCCCACCTCCTCTCACTCTCTTTGCCGCCTTCGACCCTCGCTTGCCGCTCAGTCAACTCGCCTACCTGGATCGTGAACGTTTTCTCTTTGCCGTGGCGCAGTATCCTCACCGCTACCCGCTCACCGATCGGTGTCTGGGCGACCAGATCACGATCTTGCTGGTGCTTGTCCTGTTGCCGACGCTTGCTGGTGCAGTTGCCTATCATGGTAGGATCGTCGGTGTGGTCACACAGAAACCGCTCGCAGGAGCCTTCGTTACGCTGCACCACGGTGTCGTGCAGCGTGACGACAACGTTGCCCGGATCGTCACCTTTAAGGATAATCCCCTGGCGGTGACCCAACCGGACTTGGCCGTGAAGACGCGCAATGGCAGCATCTGGCGTGACCGCGAACGTCTGGCGTGGACGGATCC
>DATLYA010000385.1:0-12898 GCA_035575235.1 Candidatus Methylomirabilota bacterium | reverse complement strand
AGGCAGCCGGTGATTATCCTGGGGACCGCTGCCGCGCGCGCGGACTTAGCAAACGATTTGACCGCGATTGCGGACGCCGCCTGTGCGCCGGTGATTGTCAGCACAGCGGCCAAGGGCGTGGTGGCCGAGGATCATCCTTTGGCGTTTGGGAATGCGGCGCGGCGCATGGTGGTGAAAGAGATTGTCCCGCAGTGCGATGTGGCGCTGGCGATTGGCGCGCGGTTGCGTGAAGTGGACGCTAAACGTCGCGGCCTCGTACTGCCCGAACAGTTGATTCACGTCGATTGGGATGAGCGGTGGATTGGCAAAAACTATCCTGCCGCCGTGCCGCTCGTGGGCGATATTTGCGCCATTACGAAAGAACTACGGCGGCAACTGGAAGGAGAGCCATATTCCGGGCCACGGCAGCAGCGTGTCGCGGAGTGGCGCAAGCAAGCGGATGCGGAGAGGGAACAAGTGCAAAAAGACCTGCCTGAAGTGCATTATCTCGATGTGATGCGCTCCGTGTTGGCGCGTGACAGCATGTTAGTGATCGATAACACGCAGCTAGGGTACTGGTCGGAGTATTTTTATCCCTCTTATCGGCCGAATGGTGTCATTGGCGCTAAAGGATCTGGGTTGTTGGGGTTTAGTTTTCCCGGCGCGATTGGCGCAAAGGTTGCCCGTCCGCATACCCCTGTCGTCGGCGTCATTGGCGATGGCGGATTTCTGTATACGTCCCAGGAGCTGGCGACGTGCGTGCGGCATCAAATCGGCTTTCCGCTCATTGTTGTCAATGACAACGCCTATGGAGTCATCAGTTACCTGCAGAAAACCGCGTACCAGGAGGAGTATGAGGCGCGGCTGACCAACCCGGACTTTATGAAACTCGCTGACGCCTTTGGCGTGGCGGCGACGCGAGTGCATACACCGGAAGAGTTGGGCAAAACACTCGAGCGCGCGCTGGCTGCCGGTGAGATGCATCTCATCGAACTGCAACTCACCATCACCGCGCCGCCGTTCGGGAAGTATTAGCTATCAGCCATCAGCGATCAGCAAGAAGAGGCCTGGCTTTTCGTTTGTCTGGCTGACAGCTGAGAGCTGACCGCTGACCGCTCGCTGTCAAGTTCGCACTGAACTGAAAGGATATAAACCGATGCCAGACCGCCGCTTATCGATTTGGGGATGGGGATACGAAGATCAACAGCCAACGCTTGAACAGCGGAAAGCCACCGCTCACGCGATCGCCGCTAGTCTGGGCCGGAGTGATATTGAATTAGAACCTGAACCGAAGATTGAGGAGATTCAACTCCGCGCGCCGCGACTGACGCCGCCCGCCTCGCTTGCCGCTATTTGTTCTACTGCTACATATGATCGCGCTGCGCATACTTACGGCAAGGCGATGCCTGATCTCATCCGCGCCTACCAGCGTCAGTTTCCCAATCCGCCTGATGTCGTCGCGTTTCCTCGCACGGAGGCCGAGGTGGCGTCTGTGCTCGATTGGTGCGGTCAGATGAACGCCGTCGCCATTCCCTTCGGCGGCGGGTCAAGCGTAGCTGGGGGTGTGGAGCCGCCGCCTGAAGGTGCGCATCGCCCCGTTGTGTCGATCGATCTGCGCCGCCTCGACAAGGTCTTAGAGATTGACAAGACCTCTCGCGCCGCGCGTATTCAAGCCGGCGTCTATGGTCCTGCGTTGGAAAATCAGTTGCGTCCACACGGTTACACCCTCCGCCATTATCCTCAGTCTTTCGAGGTTTCGAGCTTGGGAGGGTGGATTGCGACCCGTTCTGGCGGACACTTTGCGACGCTCTACACCCACATTGATGATTTCGTGGAGTCCTTGCGTATTGTCACTCCGCGTGGCATTGTCGAAACCCGCCGTTTACCGGGGTCGGGCGCCGGGCCAAGCCCAGACCGCATGTTCATCGGCTCTGAAGGAATCCTCGGCATTATTACCGAGGCGTGGATGCGCTTGCAGCATCGTCCGGTGTATCGCGCTTCGGCTGGCGTGCGGTTTGAGAAGTTCGAGTCAGCGGTGACCGCCGTGCGTATGTTGAGCCAGGCGGGATTGTATCCCACCAATTGCCGTCTGCTTGATCCCATGGAAGTAAAGCGGAACAAGGTTGGCGACGGCACGGGGACGATGGTCATGCTCGGGTTCGAGTCTGCTGATCATCCCTTGGACGCGTGGATGAATCGTGCTTTGGAGTGCTGTCATGACTACGGTGGAACAACCCCGAATGGGGTAGTCATCAAGGGCGGCGGCGAAGCGGCGGGTCGTGAGGGGTCGGTTGGCGACTGGCGCGATGCGTTTATCCGTATGCCGTATCAGTTTATTACGATGGCGGCCATGGGCGCAATTTTTGACACGGTGGAAAGCTCGATTACCTGGGAGCGATTTGACGCCTTTTATGCGGGCGTGATGCAGGATATTCAAAAAGCGCTCGACGAAGTCTGTGGCGGGGGCATTGTGTCGTGCCGGTTTACGCATGTCTATCCAGACGGGCCTGCGCCATATTTCACCTTCCTCGGCTTAGGAAAACGTGGAGGTGAGATTGAACAATGGAAAGTGATCAAGTCAGCCGCCTGTGACGCGGTGATTCGGTTAGGAGGAACGATTACCCATCATCACGCCGTCGGGCGCATCCATAAACCGTGGTATGACAAACAGCGTCCGGAGTTGTTTGCCGCGGCGTTGCGCGCCGCGAAAGCCGCGCTGGATCCGCAAGGATTGTTGAACCCTGGCGTGCTTATCGATCCATGAGAACGGACGACGCCGGTATTACTTGTAAGGAGAAGAAACGTATGGCCGACGCCATGAGAAATATCCTTGATGCAATTCTTTCAGGACAAGCGAGCCCTGACGATTATGCGAATCTGCCGCTGCCGGAATCGATGCGCGCCATTACAACGCACAAAGACGAGATTCGCATGTTCGAGGGGCTGGAGTCGGAGCAGAAGGATCCGCGCCGCAGCTTACATCTTGATGATGTCCCAGTGCCCGAACCTGGGCCGAACGAGGCGATCGTGGCGGTCATGGCCTCGAGCATTAATTTCAACACAGTGTGGAGCGCCATTTTCGAACCGCTGCCGACATTTCAGTTTCTCGAACGCGCCGCGAAACGCAGCCCGTGGGATAAACGTCATGATTTGCCCTATCATATCCTGGGCAGCGATGGCGCCGGCGTGATCTTGAGAGTGGGGCCGGGCGTCACGCTCTTTAAGCCCGGCGATGAAGTCACGATTCACTGCAATTACGTGGATATGCAGGCGCCTGATGGGCATGATGATTCCATGCTCGACCCTGATCAGCGCATTTGGGGGTTTGAGACAAACTTTGGCGGCCTGGCGGAAATTACCCTGGTCCGCGCAAACCAGTTGATGCCGAAACCGCCTCATCTTACCTGGGAAGAGGCGGCGTCGATGCCGCTGGTGAACTCGACCGCCTATCGCATGCTGGTGAGCCATAACGGCGTGCAGATTAAGCAAGGTGATATTGTTCTGATCTGGGGCGCTGTCGGCGGACTTGGCGGTTTTGCTATTCAGTACGTCCTGAATGCTGGAGCTTTTCCTATTTGTGTGGTGTCGTCGCCAGAGCGTGTCCGACTGTGCGAAACCATCGGCGCACGTTGGGTGATCGACCGGCGCGCTGAGGGCTACAAGTTCTGGAATCCGGATGGATCGCAAAACGTGGCGGAACTCCGCCGCTTTGGTAAAAAAATTCGCGACATGACCGGCGGTGAAGATCCCGATGTGGTTTATGAGCATCCTGGACATGAGACGTTTGCCGCCAGCGTGTTTGTGGCCCGGCCAGGCGGATCCATTGTCACGTGCGCTTCCACCACCGGCTATAATCACGAATACGACAACCGCTATTTGTGGATGAACAAGAAGCGCATTATTGGCTCGCATTTCGCGAACTATCGTGAGGCGTGGGAGGCGAACCGCCTGGTCTGCAAACGCGCCATTCATCCCTTGTTATCAGAGACCTATCCGCTCGAGCAAACAGGCGAAGCAGCGTATCGTGTGCACCACAACATGCAGATTGGCAAAATTGCCGTGCGCTGTCTGGCGCCAGAGGATGGACTTGGCGTGCGAGACCACGAAGGCCGCAGCCGCCACATTGGCCAGATTAATCTCTATCGCAACGCGGTGAAGGGTGAGTTTCGTTTGGTGAAAACGCAGCCGTAAACTCCGTGGCTCGTGATGCATGAAACGTGATACGTGTTGCGTTTTCTGCGTCGCGGCTATATGTCGCGCAACACGTATCACGGAACACGTTTTCCCTTTTATTCCTTATATAATATATGCCCAGAGAGACAGTCTGATGCCTGATGTGGTTATCCGTCCCGCCATTCCCGCCGATGTCGCAACCATTCTCGCTTTCATCAAAGGACTTGCTGCGTTCGAGCGCGAACCGGACGCCGTCAACGCCACCGAGGAGGACTTATTGCGCGACGGATTTGGCGCTCAGCCCAAGTTTGAGGTGCTGATTGCTGAACGTAGCGGCAAGTCGATTGGGTTTGCACTGTTCTTTCCCACATATTCAACGTAGGAGGGGAAAGCCGGCATTCATCTCGAAGACATTTTTGTCATTGCAGAAGAGCGCGGGAAAGGCGTTGGTTATCAACTCATGACCGCGCTCGCCGCCATTGCCGTGCAGCGCGGCTGCGGACGACTGGAATTATCGGTGCTGCATTGGAATCCCGCTCGCAAATTTTATGAGCGGCTCGGCTTGGCGCATATGGAAGAATGGCTGCCGTATCGGATCAGCGGCGCGGCGCTAAAGCAGTTGGCGACTATGGGGTAAGGGGCTAGCGCGCCCAGGCCTACGTGTTTTCTTCTTCACACTTTTTACAGTCCAGCTCCACGCCAATCCTGCTCTGTTGCCCTTCAGGCGTTGTGACCCATGGTCGCTCCTGCCACGGTGGGTTATGGCGGACATGTTGCGTATGCCCGCACGCCAGATCGGCAACCCAATCACCAACTTCGTCTTGATGGAATCCGATGATTTTTTGCTTCAACTGAAGGATGCCCGCGTCAATGAGTTGAGAGAGTACTAAAGGGGATAACTGCCACACCAGGGACGGAACAGCTACTCGACGCCTAGCCTCTTTTTTCCCTCGGGCGACATCATGTCCGGGTGCCACGGCGGGTCCCACACCACCCGCACCTCTGCTTCCGCCACGCCAGGCAACGCTTCGATGCGTCGTTGCGCATCGCGGGCGATGGATGGCCCCATACCGCAGCCTTGCGCCGTGAGCGTCATCTGCACCAACACTTTACTCTCGCCGTCGGGAAGCGGCTCGATCCGCATGTCATAGATGAGTCCGAGATCCACGACATTAATGGGAATCTCGGGATCATAGACCTCTCTTAGTTGAGACCACACCATTTCTTCGGTGACTGGGCCGTTATCGGAGGTGGCTGTCGCTGAAGTAAGGCTTGGTTCTTGGTCTTTCCCCAGCGCATCGGCGTCGTGGCCGGCGATGCGGTAGAGCCCGCCATTGGGCAAGCGTACGGTATAGGTGTCTCCCAGCGCCTGAGTAATCACCACCGGCGTTCCCTGGCGCAACGTAACAACTGTACCCAAGGGAATTTGCTCAGCCGGGCAATCGCGGGTCAGTTCGAGTTCCTCATACTGCATAATACTATGTAGTCTTACGCGTTGCCCTGCGTGCGTCAATGGAGTGCGTGGGGTTCACTTAATGTGAAGGGGGCGATGGTGGCGTCAAACTGTTCGCCTGAGGTAATGTCCACCATTTGATACTCGCCGTGCATCGTGCCGAACGGCGTCGTCAGTGGACAGCCTGACGTATATTCAAACGATTGTCCCGGCCTGAGCACGGGCTGCTCCCCGACCACTCCTGGACCGCGCACTTCTTCCACCTTGCCGGTTTCATCGGTAATGACCCAATGCCGGCTGATGAGTTGGACGGTGGTCGCGCCTTCGTTTGCAATCTGCACTGTGTATAAGAAGAACCACTGCTTTTGTTGTGGGCGTGAGCGAGTGGGGTCGTAGCGGGATTCAACCCGAACACGAACGCCTCGCGTAATTGCTTCAGAGGTAAACACAACAGCCTCACCGTGGCGAATGCAAGATGCGCCGAGTGTACTGACCACCCTCCGCTTCGTCAACGGCGGCAAGAGCGCCGCTGCCGCTTGACAGAAGGGGTGACAGAATGGGATGGATGAAGGGCAATTGCTTCTGGAGAGACGTCTTCCAATACGCCCCTCTGACCGAAAGAGCATTGGGTATGAAAACATACGTCATTGTGGTCCTGCAAGGCGACGGCATCGGACCGGAAATCATTGACGCCGCATTGCAGGTGTTGGCTGCAGTGGAGAGACGCGAGCAGCGGTTTCACCTCGATCTGCAATTTCACGAAGCCGGCGCGAGATACTATCAGAAAACTGGCGTGAATATGTCGCCAGAAACATTCGTCGCGTGTGAAAAAGCCGACGCCATTCTCAAAGGACCTACGGGGTTGCCGGACGTGCGCAATCCTGATGGTACGGAGGCGGGAATCTTAGGCGGCGTGCTGCGTAAAGGCTTGAATCTGTACGCCAACATCCGCCCGATTCGCTTATTTCCGGAAGTCAGTTCTGCCCTCGCGGGAAAGCGGGCGGGCGATATCGATTATGTCATCGTGCGGGAAAACACCGAAGGCGCATATTTCTCGCGCGGCGCCGGCGAGGTGACGCCAGAAGGCGCACGCGACGTCATCTCCATTACTCGCGCCGGGACGGAACGGATTGTTCGTCACGCCTTTGCTCTCGCGCGGAAACGCTCCGGCGCGCCGCTCGATAATGTGAAACGCGTGACCTGCATAGATAAAAGCAACGTACTGCGCAGTTTTGCCTTGTTTCGTCAAGTGTTCCTCGACATTGGCGCGCAGTATCCGGATATCGAAAAAGACTGTCTCTACGCTGACGCCGCCGCGCAGGCGCTGGTGCTCTGGCCTGAGCGGTTTTCCGTCATCGTCTGTGAGAACTTTCTCGGTGACATTTTTAGCGATCTCGGCGCGGCGACCGCAGGCGGGTTGGGCTTCTGCGGCGCGGCGAACATCGGCGACAAGCACGCCATGTTCGAAACCACACATGGTTCAGCGCCGGCGCTCGCTGGACAAAATAGAGCGAACCCGATCAGCGCCATTCTTGCTTCGGCGATGATGCTGGAATGGCTCGGCGAATTTTCGGCAAAGGACCGTGTGACTGAAGCGGTCGAGATTGTATGCAGAGATAAAAAAGTGTGGATTGATAATGACGGGTGTCCAATAGAAGGCACACGCGCAGTCGCCGAGGAGGTGTGTCGGGTGATTAAAGAAGGATAAAAGTAAAGAGTGATGATTGCGTCATCAGGTCGTCAAGTCTTCAAGGCGCAAGTCAATAAAAACCTCCTGAAATCAGACGTTATGACTTGATGACCTGATGACTTGATGACGCAATTGCCTTGAGGTTAGGAGGGGCCTCATATGAAATTTGGACTACACTTTCAATTACCCTGCCGGCCCGAGCAATCGCCGGTGCAACGCTACCGTGACACGATTGAACAGGCCGTGTACGCCGAAACACTGGGGTTTGAATCGGTGTGGCCGGTCGAGCAGCATTTCAACTCGGAACTGTCGATCTCGCCGGCTCCGTTGTTGACATTGTCGGCGATTGCGGAACGCACGCAGAATCTACGCTTAGGGATTGCTATAGTGCTGCTGTCCTTGTCACATCCAGTGCGGGTGGCAGAAGAAATCGCCACGCTGGATGTGATTAGCAACGGTCGAGTGGAATTCGGCGTCGGTCGTGGATCTATTCCCACACACTTTACCGGCTATGGCGTACAGCAGTCTGAAAGCCGCGACCGCATGTTAGAAAGTTTGGCTATTATCCTCCAGTCATGGCGGGCTGACCGGTTTTCTTTTCGCGGGCGGTTCTGGACCGTGGAGAATGCGGCGATTGTTCCCAAGCCCGTGCAACAACCTCATCCTCCTGTACGCATCGCGACAAACAGCGCTGAGACGTTTGAGTGGGCCGGTCAGCAAGGATATTCTATTCTCGTCGCGTCGCAAGTGAACCCATTCCGCAAAATCAAAGAGTTATTGCCGATCTATCGCCAGGCAAGAAAAGCTGCCGGCCATGGAGAGCCGAGTTCTGACGACATCACTCTTCTGGGTCCGCTATACGTGGCTGCAGATCAGGCCCAGTTGAGACGGGAGTTAGAGCCGAGCATCCGGCGGTTTTTGCAGTCGGTCTCCTCGATTTATGCGTCAGCAGGACCGCTGCCGGAAAGCCGCCTGAAAGAGGTGTTAGAGCGGGTACGCCAGATGACCTATGAGAAGATGTGCGAGGTGATGGCGATTTTCGAGACGCCGGACGTCTGTATCGAGCGGCTCAAGCAATACCAGCAAGACTTCGGCATAGGGCGCATGATTTGTTGGTTTAATCCTGGCGGCATGGTGCCACACGACTGCGTTATGCGCAGCATGGAATTGTTCGCCAAGAAAGTCATGCCGCATTTCAGATAGAGATAGAGACAGCGGCAGAGAATTGGGAGGGCGCGCTCGCGCGCAAGGCTTGGAACTTGGAATCCGGAACCTGGAGCTTTATGACAGACTACAAACGCGAATTCCTTGATCTTCTCATCAAGAAAAATGCTTTCAAAATCGCTAAAGACACGAACTCCTTCTTCAAATTGAAAAGCGGGCGTCTGAGTCCGACCTTTGTCTCTATCGGCGCACTCACTGATGGTGAGAGCCTTTCTATGCTTAAGAAAGGCTACAGCCACGCCGCGACGGATGGAGTCAACTGTGGGATGTTGAAGGATTTTCAATACGTCTTTGGTCCTGCGTATAAAGGCATCAACCTCTGTGCGCTCACCTGCGAAGGGCTCTACGAATTCTTCGGCAAAAACACCAGTTATCTCTACGATCGCAAAGAAGAAAAAGCCTACGGCGAAGCCACCCAAGGAACTGACGCCGGCAAAGTGATCGTCGGCGCCGAGAAATTTGTTCCGGGCGGCTCGATGATACTCGTGGACGATGTCATTACGACTGGTCAGGCCAAGTACGAGGCGTTGGAGAAGATAAAACTCCTGAAAGAATACGTGCTCGCGGGCATGGTGATTGCCGTTGACCGTCAAGAACTCATGGGCGACGCGCAAACTTCCGGCTCACACAGCGCCGTGCAAGCGTTGGAACAAGAGCTGGGCATCAGAACCGTAGCGATTCTTACCATGCAGGATATTTTTATTCTGGTGAAGAATTCGCTGGACAAATCCGTACGGCACGCGTGGGTAGCGTATTACGAAAAATATGGGGCGGTGCAGATGAAGTAATGTAGGGTGCGCTTGCTTGCGCACCGAGAGCACTCAGGAAATGTGAGAAGAGGGGAAGCCTACGCATGAAGTTCTCGGAAGTAGTCGAGCAGGCCAGGGCTCTGCTTCAGCGTAAGGGGCGGATTACCTACCGCGCGCTGCAGCGAGAATTTGCTCTTGATGATCAAGCACTGGAGGATCTCAAGGATGAGCTGATCGACGCCGAGCAGGTTGCGCGTGACGAGAACGGTAAGGTGTTGGTGTGGGCCAGCGCAGCGTCAGTTCCAAGTTCTAAGTTTCCGGTTCCAAGTTCCACTCCGCCTCCAAGCACTAGCCCCCAGTTCTCTGACGTAACACGCACTACGCATCACGTTTCACAAGCCGCGGGCGAGCGGCGGCAACTGACCGTGATGTTCTGCGATCTAGTTGGCTCGACCGCGCTTTCCACTCAACTTGATCCCGAAGACTTGCGTGAAGTCGTGCGGCAGTATCAACAGACCTGCGCGGCGGTGATCCAGCGCCATGAGGGACACATTGCCCAGTATTTGGGCGACGGGTTGTTGGTGTATTTCGGTTATCCCTCGGCCCATGAAGATGACGCGCGGCGGGCCGTGCGTGCGGGGTTGGAAATCGTAGGGGCAATTCATGGATTGCCCCTACAAAACCCTCTCCAGGTCCGCATCGGCATTCATACTGGTCTCGTGGTTGTGGGCGACATTGGCGCCGGTGGCCGCACGGAACAGCTCGCCTTAGGTGAGACGCCGAACATTGCAGCCCGGATTCAAGGACTAGCCGAACCGAACACGGTCCTCATCAGCGCCGCCACACAGCGGCTGGTCGACGGACAGTTCGAGTGTCAGCCCTTTGGCTCGCGCGTGCTCAAAGGTATTGAGACACCCATCTCCGTTTACCATGTTCAGAGTGAACAGCAGCACCTCTCCCCTTTGGCTGGAAAAACCACATTGGCGCCGCTGGTGGGACGCGAGCAAGAAGTTGGGCTATTGGTTGACCGGTGGGAACAAGCCGAAGAAGGACGCGGACACGTCGTCTTGCTCTCTGGCGAGCCAGGCATCGGTAAATCGCGGTTAGCCTACACCGTAAGAGAACACATCAGGGCAGAAGGCTCGTTACTCTTTGAAGCGCGCTGTTCGCCCTATTATCAGCACAGTGCGTTGTATCCCTTGATTGACATGTTACAGCGTCTCTTGCTACTGAACCGACAGGAACCAGAAGACGAAAAGGCTCAGAAGGTAGAGCAAGCCTTAGCCCTCTACGGCATGCAGGAAACCCTGCCGCTCTTTACGGCGCTGCTGTCGCTGCCAACTCCGCCACAGTATCCGCCTTTGCAGCTCACGCCGCAGAAACAGAAAGAGCGCACGTTCCAGGCGCTGCTACAGTTGTTCATCGCTCAAGCGGAGCGGCAGGCGACGGTGTCGGTATGGGAAGATCTGCACTGGGCCGACCCCTCGTCGTTGGAATTCCTCTCGTTGCTCATCGAACAGATTCCCACGACCAAGCTGTTGCTTGTGCTGACCTTCCGGCCCGAGTTTACCCCGCCGTGGAAGCCGCGCTCGCATATCTCCCAGCTTGTGCTGAATCGTCTCGGCAAGAGACAGGTCGAGCTGATGATCGAGAAAGTAGCGGCGGGCAAGGGCCTATCCGCCGAGATCATCGAACAGATTCGCATCAAGACGGATGGGGTGCCGCTGTTTGTGGAAGAGCTAACCAAGAGTGTCGTTGAGAACGTAGGGGCGCACGGCCGTGCGTCCCTACAAACCATTCCCGCCACGCTGCAAGAAGCACTGCTGGCGCGGCTGGATCGCTTGTCCGATGCGCGGCAGGTTGCACAGTTAGGGGCAACCTTAGGACGAGAGTTTTCTTATGAACTGCTACACGCTGTCGCGCCGTTGAATGAAGCTGATTTACAGGCCGCGCTCACGAAACTGGTGGACGCCGAAATTCTCTATCAACGCGGCGTAGGAGAGCAAACACGCTACTTCTTCAAACACGCGCTGATCCAGGACACGGCCTATCAATCACTCCTCAAGAGCACCCGGCAGCAGTATCATCAACGGATCGCTCAGGTGTTGGACGAACGGTTCCTTGAGGCGAAAGAAACACAGCCTGAGTTGTTGGCTTATCACTACACCGAGGCGGGGTTAATCGAGCAGGCGATTCCCTACTGGCAGCGGGCGGGGCAGCGAGCCATGGAACATTCAGCTAATGCAGAAGCGACTCGTCACTTGAGTAAAGGGTTGAGTCTCCTTCAGGATCTGCCAGATACGCCTGGCAACTTGTATCAAGAGTTAGTGCTGCAAATCACGCTAGGAGCTTCACTAATGGCCACCAAGGGCTATGCAGCTCCTGAAGTAGAACAGGCCTATACCCGAGCCAGAGAGTTATGCCAACAACTTAAAGATACTTCGCGGCTCTTCCCAGTGCTGATTGGACTGTTGAGGTTTTATTCCTCGCGGGCAGAGCACAAGGCAGCGCGAGAATTGGGCGAACAGCTTCTCAGCATAGCTCAGCACCTAGCGGACCGACCAATACGCCTCGTTGGGGCTTACCAGGCATTGGGTGCTACCCTGCTCTATATGGGGGAGTTTACCACTGCCTGCGCGCATCTTGAGCGGGGAGTGGCCTTATACGATGCCCGGCAGCATCGCCGTCAAACCTTGCGCTCCGGTCAGGATGTTGGGGTAGTGTGTCTCGGCCATCTTGCCTGGGTGCTTTGGAGTTTAGGCTATCCAGACCAAGCTCTCCAGAAGCTTTGCGAAACGCTGCAGCTAGCTCAGGAAGTTGCCCATCCTCTCAGCCTTTGCTGGGCTCATTGTCTAGCTTCTATCGTACATCAGTTCCGCAGTGAGCGGCAGAAAATCCAAGAGCATACTGAGGCAGCACTAAAGTTATCTAGTGAACACGGATTTGCACAATTACTGGCACAAGCGACTCTCTGGAAGGGATGGCTGCAAATTGATCAGGGACGGAAAGAGGAGGGAAGAGCCCAGATACAGGGAGGCCTCGCTGCGCATCGAGCAACGGGGGCAGAAGTATATCGTCCATATTATCTTGCCCTCTTAGCTGAGGCGTATGGACACGGAGGACAGATAGAAGAAGGGTTCACCACGATGGTCGAAGCGTTGGATTTCGTGGACAGGTCAGAGGAACGTTTCTATGAAGCAGAGCTGTATCGGCTGAAAGGAGAACTCACACTCCAACAGTTCAACGTTCAAGGTTCAAAGTTCACAGTTACCGATCCCCGACCCCTAATCCCTGATCCCCAAAGCGAAGCCGAAGCGTGTTTCCTCAAAGCTATCGTCATCGCGCAAAAGCAGCAGGCCAAGTCCTGGGAATTGCGCGCGGCAACCAGTCTTGCCCGCTTGTGGCAGAGTCAAGGAAAGAGAACCGAGGCTCATGAATTGTTATCGCATGTCTACAACTGGTTCACCGAAGGGTTTGATACGAAGGATCTGCAGGAGGCGAGGGCATTGTTGGGGGAGTTGACGTAAATTAGAGCCACGCTCTTCGACGAGGAAAAAGGCGCCCGACAAACGAAGGAAAGGAAATTCTGTATGCAGCCGTTAACTATCGAGATCCCTGCTGATGTTCTCC
>DATLYA010000384.1:0-13059 GCA_035575235.1 Candidatus Methylomirabilota bacterium | reverse complement strand
CTCGCCTGGCAGATGATGGCATTCGTCAAAAATGACGAAGCCCCAGCGGTTGCCCAGACGATCCATGTGGCTGTACGCGCTGTCGTACGTCGTCACCGTCAGATCTTGGGGCTCATAGTACCCGCCGCCGATAATCCCGACTGGCTCGCAGAATGCGGCGCACAGCAGATCATACCATTGGCTCATGAGGTCAATGGTTGGCGCGACTATCAGCGTCCCGCGCTGCACGGTCTCCATCGCCATCTGGCCGATATAGCTCTTGCCGGCGCCAGTCGGCAGCACTATGACGCCACGCCGCCCAGCACTCTTCCAGGCGGCCAACGCTTCGGTTTGAAAGGGATGAGGCGTCTGGGTCAGACGGCTCGATAGCTTGAGCGTGCGGTAGGCCGGCGCGGTGTTGGCATACTGCACGCCGATCTGTTTAAACTCCTCAATAATAGTACGATACTGATATGCTTGCGCCCGCCAGCGATCGACGCGCCCGTCCCAACGAAAACATGCCGGCGGCTGGAATTCCTCCGGCGGGTCATGGAGCACGAGAGTGCCGAGATCAAACGATAAACGCATGGAAGACAAAGTCCTGAGCGCTGAGTAATGAGTGCTGAGTGAAGAGAACAAGAGTTTTTACTCAGAACTCAGGACTCATTACTCGGGACCATTTTTAGACGACTCGTTTCTCCCGCAGCTCCGCAATCTTCGCATCGCTGTAGCCAATTCCGCGCAGCACCTCTTCGGTGTGCTGGCCAAGCCAGGGGGCGAAGGAGCGGATCGAGCCCGGCGTGTCCGATAATTTCACCGCGACGCCCGCTTGCATGACTTTTCCTGCTATCGGGTGATCCAATTCCACCGCCATCTGGCGATGCTTCACTTGCGGATCCTCAAAGACTTCAGGCACCTCATAGACTTTGCCGACACACACATCGGCTTTCGTGAGAATCTCGAACCATTCATCACGCGTCTTGGTCAAAAAGATTTTCTGTAATTCCGCTCGCGCATAGGCATGCCGTTCGCCTGGCGGTCCGGAAAAGTCGCCTTCCTTCATGCCGCAATCTTTCAGATCGGGGCGATTCACGGCGTCACACAGATTGTCAAACAGCCAGGGCTCCGTACAACCGATGGTGATCATCTTGTGATCTTTGGTCTCATAGAAGCTATAGTAGGCGTGACCGCCGCCGAAAACGCCTTTTCCACGGCCAGGGATCACGCCGTCGGCGAAATAATCGCGCACGTTGGGCGTCGCGGCCAGCAAGGAAATGGTCGTGTCGAGATACGACACATCGACCAGCTGGCCTCTCCCTGTGCGTTCCCGCGCGAACAGCGCAAACATAATGCCGGTCACGCCGTGCATCGACGCGCCCGCGTAATCAGCAATGATATTCAATGGAATCGCCGGGGGACCTTCCGGCGGCCCAATCAGATTGGCGACGCCGGCGAGAGAAAGATAATTCAAATCATGGGCGGGGAAATCCTTATAAGGTCCGTCCTGCCCGTAGCCGCTCAAGGAACAATAAATGAGCCGGGGATTCAGTTTGCTCAGCGTCTCATAGTCGCCGCCAAGCCGCTTCATCACGCCTGGACGAAAGCCTTCGACGAGTACGTCATAGCTCTTCGCCAGCTCCTGCAGGATCGCCTGTCCGGCCGGCTCTTTCAAGTTGAGCGTCAGGCTTTTTTTGTTGCGGTTGGTAAAACTGGTCGCCAGTTTACGCGCCTTCTCTGGTCGGGGCGAAGCGCCTGAGCCCGCCAGTTTGCCCGTCGGAGGCGGCTCGATTTTCAGCACCTCGGCGCCCATATCCGCCAGCATCATGGTGCAAAACGCGCCGGGTCCCACGCGGGTGAGTTCGAGAATTTTAATGCCGTCTAGCGCTCCAGCCATGGCGTTCCTCCTTACTCTGCATAGCGTCTGATGATTTTTGACAAACAAGTTCGGTCATTGAGTCTCTGGCGGCGCGGGCTTCTAGCCCGCGCTTGATCGGCACTCGCCTTACCGATTTTGCTCATCAAAGTTCATTAGCATATAGCTCGTTCGCAGCGTTCACTCCATGGCTCGGCGGCGTTGCTCGTTCTCTGGCTCTGGCGGCTTGTTCGCTATGCTTGCTCACTCAATCGGACCACGAAACACTGGGCTAGTGCGTGCAGGCCATATGCTGTACGCCAGACGCCCAATCTGCTAAGCCTCAAGATTGTGACGCCACGAGAAAAACTGCGCAAAATTCGCGATGAGCTGCAAAAGATCTTCCTGGAGCGCGCGGAGCTGATCGACGGCGCGCTGGCGGCGCTGCTTGCCGCTCAACATGTGCTGATTATCGGTCCGCCTGGGACGGCCAAGTCAATGCTGGCCGACGAGCTGTGCCGGCGCATTTCCGGGGCCACGTACTTCCAGTGGCTCCTGACCAAGTTCACCACACCAGAAGAGCTGTTCGGCGCTGTCAGCCTTAAAGCGCTGGAGGCGGATGATTATCGCCGGGTGACAGTGAATAAACTTCCTGAAGCCCATATCGCCTTTCTCGACGAAGTGTTCAAAGCCAGCTCCTCGATCTTGAACGCCATTCTCACCATCATTAACGAACGGCTGTTTCACAACGGTCGCCAGGTGACGCACGTGCCGTTGCTGACGCTGTTCGGCGCGAGCAATGAGCTGCCGGAAGACGATGAGTTGCTTGCTTTGTATGACCGCTTTCTGTTGCGGTTTGTGGTGAACTACATCAGCGAAGACCGTTTTTTCTTCAGGATGTTAGAAGCCAAAGAACCGCCAGAGCGCACGACCATTTCCTTGGAAGAGTTGCGCCTCATGCAAGCGGAAGCGCAAGCGCTGCCGGTCCCGGCAATCGTATTGCGCGGGCTCGCAGATATTCGCCGGGAGCTGCAGAAGAAAAATATTGTCGCTTCCGATCGTCGGTACCGGCAAAGCCTCAGCCTGCTGCAGGCGTTGGCGTACCTGCAAGGGCGTGCGGCAGTGGCTGAGGCTGATCTCTTCTTCCTTGAGCACGTGTTATGGAAAGACCCTGGTGAGCAGGGCGAGGTGTACACTGTGATTCATGGCCTGATTCACGGCTATGAGGATGAGGTGCAGGAACTGCTCTTCCAAACGCGGGAGCTGCGTGATTACGCCGAACGGCAGTGGGACAGTAAGGACCAGCAAGCGCGCGCCATAATTGAGGCGCATACGAAGATTCGCAATATTTTGACTAAAGTGAACGAAATCAGTCAAAAGGCCGACGAACTCGGCCGTCCCCTCGAGAAAGTGGAAACCATCAAGCGAGAGATTCAGGCGATTCAACAGCAGTTGTTGACGAAGTTTTAATTAATGAGTTATGAGTTAGTAGTTATTAGTTCTTAGTCATTAGTTTTTAGTTATGAATCATTGATTTACGCTATCACGAATCTCTAGCGAAAAGCTAAACACAAGACAATGCACAGGTCCGACGACTCGTTACTAACAACTAACAGCTAACGACTAATAACTAACAACTAACGACTACCCTTATGCCTCGACGCTTACCCGCTAAAAAGAAGTCACAGTTCGTGCTGCCGCCACCGCCGCCGATCCCGCAGAATACAAACTGGATCGAGAGCGACGCCTATGACCGCGCCGCCTATCAACGACTGCGGGAGGAATCGCCCTCATTGCGCAGCCTCGAAGAGAGCGGCGGAACCCTTGCGCCTCGATTTGACGCGCTCCTGCAAGATCTCTTCTGTTCGCTCTTCAAATATAATGTCATCTTTTTTACAGAGCAGGATGTCCTGCCAAGCGCAGCGCTGAACCATACCCTGCTCTCGTCGCTGCATCAGACTGAACTTGCTCGATTGCTCCGAGAAGCCACCGTCTTGGATGAAGGAAAAGCCGGCTTGGCGACCGTGTTGCTCGGCGAAGGCGCATTACGTCTCTTGAAAGCGGAAAAGCCGCTGACGCGCCGCGATCTGCTTGACCTCTGGAACCTGCAAAAGCAGGAGGAGATTGTCCAGGAAAAGATCAGCGAAGCCCATGACGCTAAAGAGCTGACGAAAGACCTGACAAAACAAGGCGAGCTGTCCAAGGAGGCGAAAGAATTGCTGGAGCAAGCAGCCAATAAACTTGCGAGCGAAGCACGCGCCGAAGAAGCGCGCTTGCGTCAACAGAGCAAGCAACTCCGTAAGGAATTATCCCATACACAGAAGGAGATGGAAACTCGTTTTCTTAAAGAAGCTAATCAGGTCACGCGGCATCTTGAGGACGCCGCACAGGAAGCCGAGTCGTGGAGCCTGACAATCGGCAGCGGGTACAAGTCATCTCCAGGAAAACAAATCGAACTCGGGAAGCATCTCGCTGGAAATGAGAAGCTGAAGAAACTCGCGCAGATGGTGGGCCGCATGAAGGAACATGCGCTGGCGCTGCGGCGCAAGATTTTTGAACGCACCAACGAAGAACTGTTTGAGGTCGGATTAGGCGCCGAGGTCAGCCGGTTGCTGCCGCATGAATTGACCGCCTTTCATCATCCCGTTTTGCGCAAAGACTTCACCCGCCGGTTCATTGAAAACGAATTATTATTATACTCGCTGCGCGGCATTGAAGAAAAAGGCAAAGGGCCAGTGGTGGTTTGTCTCGACGGCAGTTCGTCCATGATGGGCGACAAGGAAATTTGGGCCAAGGCGCTCACGCTCACGCTCCTGGAAATCGCTCGCCGTCAACGTCGACTGTTCCGGTCAATCTGCTTTTCCTCCGCTGACACGCCGCTGCGCGTGCTTGATCTCAATCCCCGCGAGCACTACGAAGTGGAGCTGAGCAAGGTTATGGAGCTGGCCGAATATTTCCCCGGGGGCGGGACAGACTTTGAAACGCCGCTGAACGCTGCGTTGGAGTGTCTGAAGCAATCCCGGTTCAAACGTGGAGACATTGTCTTCATTACTGACGGGGAATGTCAGGTGAGCCCTGCGTGGGCGGAGCAGTTCCGCGCCGACAAAGAGAACATGGGCTTTTCGCTGTTCTCGATTTTGATTGACGTAGGCTCCAACTCTATCGGCGCGTTAAAAGAGTTCAGCGACAAGATCACCACGGTGTCGCGCCTGACCAGCGAAGGCGTCAAGGATTTGTTCGTGAAATTATAAGAGGCCTATCATGTCCAAAAACGTTTCCGTCTGTCTGTCCTTTGATTTCGACGCCATTTCTATTTGGATTGGTCCCATGCGCTCCAAGTCGCCAAGCACCATTTCTCGCGGCGAATTCGGCGCGGTCGGGACCGAGCGGGTGCTTGAGGTGTTGCGCCGGCAGCAAGTGTTGGCCTCATGGTTCATTCCGGGGCATACGATCGACACCTATCCGAAGCTGGTGCAGAAGATTGCCAACACCGGACACGAAATTGGCCACCACGGCTACCTGCACGAAAACCCAGCGTCGGTTTCGCCTGAGGAAGAGCGCCGCATCCTGGAGCGCGGCATCGCATGCATCCGCCGCGTCACCGGCAAAGCGCCGCAAGGCTACCGCTCGCCGGCGTGGGACCTGAGTCCGCAGTCTATTCCTCTTCTGCTGGAACTCGGCTTTCAGTACGACTCCAGCCTGATGGCGAACGACTTCACCCCGTACTACTGCCGGGTTGGCGATGAAGCGCCCCTGGACGGGCCCTACCAGTTTGGTAAAGAAGTCAACCTCGTCGAGCTGCCGGTGGACTGGAGTCTTGATGACTGGCCGTATTTTGGTCTGCACTGGCCGGCGCACCATGTCGGCTTGCGCACGCCGGATGAGGTCTACAAAATCTGGGCGGCGGATTTTGATTTTCTCTACCAACAGCTGGGCACAGGCGTCTACATTCTCACCATGCATCCACAAGTCATTGGCCGCGCCCATCGCCTCCTCATGCTCGAACGTTTGATCGAGTATATGAAAAGTCACGAAGGAGTGGTCTTCAAAACTATGAGTCAGGTCGCGACGGAATGGCGGCAGAGGAATCCCTTGGGGAAGCTCTGCTAAGCGAAGCGACAACTCCATCACACGGGAGAGACGCCTTCCGGGGCGACTCTCCCCTTAAAGACTCATAGAGAAGAGGTTCCCTGCCTCCTCTCTAGTGTCGAAAACTTGTCCAGCGGATTCCTAATTTTCTCATTCGCGCCCGTAGCGTATGCGGATTAATTTTGAGGAGGGCTGCTGCGCCGTGCCGACCTTCGATACGCCCATGGGTCACCGCCAGTGCCCTCTCGATATGCTGCTTCGCCGCTTCATCTAACGAGAGCACGGCTGGTGTCACAGGCGGCGTCATTGGTTGGAGAGCGTTCGCGGTCTTGGGCGGTGTCGCGAGATCGGCCGCTACTCCCAAGGCCCTTACCACTTCAAGCCGTTCGCCATCTCCGAGGATGGCTGCCCGGTCGATGACCGCGCCTAGTTCGCGAACATTGCCGGGCCAGGGATAGGCAACAAGCAAAGCAAGATCCTCGGTCGTGGGCAACTGTAATCTCAAGCCAAACCGCAGGGCTGCACGGCGAGCGAAATGTTCCGCCAGCAGCGGGATGTCTTCTCGGCGCTCGCGCAGCGGCGGGATGACGATCGGGAACCCGGCGATCCGATACCACAGGTCTTCACGAAAGGTTCCGTTTTGGACCATCGCGGCTAAATCACGGTGGGTAGCGGCGACGATCCGCACGTCGACTTTGATGGCGTGTTCCCCGCCGACTCGTTCGAACGATCCGTCCTGCAGCACGCGCAACAGTCGCACCTGCGCGGCTAACGGCAACTCCCCGACCTCATCGAGAAACAACGTGCCCTCATTGGCGCGCTCGAACCAGCCGCGCCGCGTCGCGGTGGCGCCGGTAAAGCTCCCTTTCTCATGGCCAAACAGCTCCGAGTCAATCAGTTCGGCAGGAATGGCTCCACAGTTCACGCGAATGAAGGGCCCGCGCGCCCGTTGAGAGCGGTCGTGCATCGCCCGGGCAATGACCTCTTTTCCCGAGCCAGTTTCACCAAGCAGCAGAACAGGCACGTCGGAACGGGCCACCAGCGCCACACGTTCCATCACTGCCCGCAGCCCACGCTCTGCTCCGACGACAGCAACCGTCAGATCTTCTCGTCCGAGACGCGTGAGCAGAAACCGTTTATCCGCCTCAGCGGCGTCTCGCAGCGCGCGGAGTTCGCGCAGCCGATGGTCGTTGTCCAGCGCAACGGCGCACGGTTCAAGCAAGGCCTGACAGAGGTGTTCGTGTTCAGCAGTCAATCGCTGCGCCGCCGGCGCCTGTACGAGCAACACTCCATTCACGCCATGTTCGCTGACGAGTGGACCGATAAGCGCTTCCCCTTGTACAGAAGAAGGGAGGGCGGCAAACGCAATATGTTTGGGTTGGCTACGGAGAGGCCGGTGTTGAACTTCGCCCCGCCGACACCAGCGGAGCAGCCGGTCCATATCCTTTGTTGTCCACTCGGTCGTCTCAGGGAGAGAGACTTCACTATGTGAAGCGGGCGCCATGGCGAGTGTTTCAAGGCGCATGCGCTTCTGGTCTATCCGACGGATCAGGAGCTGCTCAATAGGCAACCACCGCGTCAACATCGCAGCGAGAGAGGCGGTAAATTCTGCGATCTCACTGTGACGGCTGACTTCACGCCATACTCCTAACATCAGTTCAGACGATTGTCTCATACTTCCGCGGTCGTCATATTTGCTAGATTTATCCGTTAAATATCACGATATTCCAGCATATTTAACGGAAAAGATACAGTATGGGAAGGCTCCTACTTTTCTGTTCGCGCACAAGTAGGGAAGAGAGACAGGCTAAAACAGTACAATTTCTTAGAGTTTCTCGCCCGCAGAGAAACAAGAGACGGCTCAGACGCCATGCGGCATTCTTATTGCGTCGCCAAGAGCGGACTCACGCGACAAGGAAGGGATTTTTATGCCACACACGAGCGCCTCGGAGCCGGGGTGGAGCCAGGACCTTGTACAGCAAATTCTGACTGCCATTCAACAGGTTCGTTACGGCTCCGTGGAGATTATCATTCATGACTCGAAAGTCGTGCAAATCGAGCGCAAAGAAAAGATTCGCTTCGATAAGACCACGACGGAAAACAAGAAGCGAGGAGTGGACATCAGCATTAACGAGAGAGCCGCCAATTAATGACAGTCAGTTAAGCTGAGCTGTCATTGCGAGCGAAGCGAAGCACTTCTTGTTTTGCCTGAGATTGCTTCGTTGCTCGCGCTCCTCGCAATGACATTCTCTTTCCTCACTAACGGTATTGATCTGCCGACCAGACGACTGGAGGCGTCGCGGAACAGACGTAAGTAAAGCTTCTAAAAATTTGTTGGCCGACCGGACAACCGGAGGCGTTTATGTCGAGAAAGGGTAGAGGGAATGAAACGCAACCGGTTGTTCATACTCGCCGCGATGGCGGCGAGTGTCGTAGGAGGAGCGCCTTCCTCTATAAAGGCGGAAGGAACAGCGCTGAAGAAAGCGCTGGCTGAGAAAAAAGCGTTAGAGGACAAAGTGGACGATCTTGAACGAAAACTCCGTATGCTGGAGCAGCGCCTCGATCAATCTCTCGAGACAGGCGCCGGGGCAGGGGTGACGGTTACGCCACCAGCGGTGCAAAGCGAGCAGTATCAAGCGCTCGACCAAAAGGTGCGGGTCCTCGAGCGCAAGTGGGAGCTTGAGCAAGAGCAGGCGGCGGCAAAAGCGAAGGACGCGTCGGTCTTCACGGCAGGAAGAGAAGGCTTCTCGCTGAGATCGGCCGACGGCGGCTCTCAGCTTAGAATTCGGGGCTACCTCCAGGCCGACGGGCGGTTCTTTGCCGACGACAAGGAGCGAGCGAACGTCGATACTTTTCTCCTCCGCCGCGTGCGGCCTATTCTCGAAGGAACCGTCGGCAAGTATTTCGATTTCAGGATCATGACCGATTTTGGCGGCGGCACGGCGACGGTGCAAGACGCGTATTTGGACGCTCACCCATGGTCATGGGCTAAACTCCGCGTCGGCAAATATAAACCTCCTGTGGGCCTCGAACGCCTGCAGTCAGGGTCTGAGTTACTCTTTGTCGAACGCGGCCTGCCCACGAACCTCGTGCCGAATCGCGACGTCGGCGCACAATTGCATGGCGATTTGTATGAAGGCGCGTTCACCTACGCCCTGGGCGTGTTTAACGGCGTGATCGATGGCGGCAGCGGCGATCTTGATACTAATGACAGCAAAGAGTTTGCTGGTCGTCTGTTTGCGCAACCGTTCAAGAACGCCTCCATTTATACTCTGCAAGGCTTAGGCGTTGGCTTGGCCGGAACCTATGGAGATCAGCGAGGCAGCACCGGCTCGCCCTTTTTGCCAACGTTGAGGACGCAAGGACAACAGACCTTCTTTACCTATCGGTCGGACGGCACGGCCGCCGGTACGACTGTCGCCAACGGCATTCATTCTCGTTTCGCGCCACAAGGGTATTACTATTTTGGTCCGTTCGGGCTGCTGTGGGAGTATGTGCAGTCGTACCAGCGTGTGCAGCGCGGGTCGACGCACGCGACACTGGATAACAGCGCATGGCAGGTGGCGGCGTCGTATGTGCTCACCGGCGAGGACGCCTCATACCGCAGCGTCTCGCCAGCCCAGCCCTTCGACTTAGCGCAAGGAACCTGGGGCGCGTTCGAAGTTGCGGCGCGGTACGGAGAATTACATGTTGACAAAGACGCCTTTCCCTTCTTCGCCGACCCCACGAAATCCGCGCGCGGCGCGCAAGCCTGGGGCGTGGGATTCAACTGGTATCTCAACCGCAACGTCAAATTCCAGTTGAACTACGAGCAAACCGACTTCACTGGCGGCGGCGTGAAAGGTGAACGCCCTAAAGAACGCGTGATCCTGAGTCGTTTTCAAATCACCTTCTAAAATGCGCTCGTTCCCCTGGAAGAAAGGTTCATGATGTTTGTTTACCTCCTGATGCGGACAACTCTGACGCTGGCGTTTATCCTCGGCGTCGTCAGCCCGGCGCCGGCTGGAAAAGACAGCACACTCCTCAACGTCTCCTACGATCCCACGCGGGAATTGTACCAGGAGTTCAACGCCGCGTTTGCGAAATACTGGCAGAGAAGAACTGGCGACACCGTAACCGTGAATCAATCCCACGGCGGGTCCGGCAAGCAGGCGCGCGCCGTCATCGACGGCTTGGAAGCCGACGTCGTCACGCTGGCGCTCGCCTATGACATTGACGAAATCGCCCAGAAGGCGAAGCTTATCCCCCTCGATTGGCAAAAACGTCTGCCGCATAACAGTTCTCCCTATACATCGACAATCGTGCTGCTGGTGCGCAAAGGCAATCCCAAGGGCATCAAGGACTGGGATGACGTGGTAAAACTGGGAATTTCGGTCATCACCCCGAACCCGAAGACTTCTGGCGGCGCCCGTTGGAATTATTTGGCGGCGTGGGGGTATGCACTGAAGCACTCGGGCGGCGATGAGACCAAAGCAAAAGACTTTGTGACCCGCCTCTACAAGAATGTGCCGGTGCTGGATTCCGGCGCGCGCGGCGCGACCACGACGTTTGTCGAGCGCGGCATCGGTGATGTGCTGATCGCCTGGGAGAATGAAGCCTTGCTGTCCGTGAAAGAATTAGGCGCTGACAAATTCGAGATCATTGCCCCTTCGATCAGTATTCTCGCCGAGCCGCCGGTGACGGTGGTGGACAAAGTGGCGAAGAAACACGGCGTGCAAGAGGTCGCGCAGGCGTACCTGGAGTATCTCTACACCGAAGAAGGCCAAAAGATTGCCGCGAAGCATTACTATCGCCCGCGTCTGGCCACGGTGGCCGCTGAGTACGCCAAGCAATTTCCCCAGGTGACGTTATTCACCATTGATGAAGTGTTCGGCGGGTGGGAGAACGCCCAGAAAACCCATTTTGCCGACGGTGGAACATTCGACCAGATTTATCAGCCTGGGCGCTAAAGGATCTTCGAGAGGGCAACGGCGATGTTTCTGAAACAGCGCAGCATTCTCCCTGGTTTCGGGTTAGGCATGAGCTTGACGCTCGTGTATCTCAGCCTCATCGTGCTCATCCCTCTCGCAGCGTTGTTCTTACGCACGGCGACGCTGAGCTGGGAGCAGTTCTGGACCACCATCACCGCGCCGCGCGTTCTCGCGTCTTATTGGCTGAGTTTGTACGCGTCGTTGATCGCGGCTTGTATCAACGCGTTTTTTGGCCTGCTCGTGGCGTGGGTGCTCGTACGCTATCCGTTTCCCGGCAAACGCCTGGTGGAGGCGCTCGTCGACCTGCCGTTTGCGCTGCCGACCGCGGTGGCCGGCATTAGTTTGACCTCGATTTTCGCCAAGAATGGATGGTTTGGACAATATCTAGAGCCGTGGGGCATCCAGGTCGCCTTCACGCCGCTGGGTATTATTGTGGCGCTCACCTTCATTGGTCTCCCGTTTGTGGTCCGCACGGTGCAACCTGTCCTGGAAGATCTTGACGTCGAGATCGAAGAAGCCGCCGCCAGTTTAGGAGCAAGTCGCGCGCAGACGTTTCTCTACGTGATCCTCCCTACGCTGCTGCCGGCGCTGCTCACCGGCTTCGCCCTGGCGTTTGCTCGGGCGGTTGGCGAATACGGTTCGGTGGTCTTCATTTCCGGCAACATGCCGATGCGGACAGAGATTACTCCTTTACTGATTATCACCAAACTCGAACAGTACGACTATGCCGGCGCTACCGCAGTGGCGGTCGTGATGCTTGTAGCATCGTTCATACTCATGCTGTTCATCAATGTGTTGCAGCGCTGGAGCAGCACCCGTCACGTCGCAGCCTAAACGAGAAAGGAAACGGAGCTCATGGCAGGAAGTGCTGCTGTTCTCCACACGCCGGTCGTCACCGTAGGGCCGCGCGCCCCGACAGAGCCAAGAGTAATTCGCACGCTCTTGATTGGCGCGGCCCTCCTCTTTCTCAGCATATTTCTCTGCGTCCCGTTACTGGCGGTATTCGTCCAAGCCTTGCAAAAGGGCGTTGCCGTCTATGTTGCCGCGCTCACCGAACACGAAGCCCTCGCCGCCATCAAGCTGACCTTGTTTACCGCCGCCATCGCCGTTCCTCTCAATCTTTTGTTCGGCGCGGCGGCGGCGTGGACCATCGCGAAGTTCGAGTTTGTGGGCAAAAGTGTGCTCATCACCCTGATCGATGTCCCTTTTGCCGTCTCCCCTGTGATCTCCGGACTGATTTTTGTCCTGCTGTTTGGCTTGCAAGGCTGGCTGGGTCCCTGGCTCTCCGACCATGACATCAAAATCATTTTTGCTGTCCCGGGCATTGTCCTGGCCACGACGTTTGTGACCTTCCCCTTCGTCGCGCGCGAATTGATTCCCTTGATGCAGGAGCAGGGCACGGAGGAGGAACAAGCCGCGCTTGTGCTTGGCGCTAACGGCTGGCAAACCTTCTTCCGCGTGACGTTGCCCAATATCAAGTGGGGACTGTTATACGGCGTGATTCTCTGTAATGCCCGCGCCATGGGCGAATTCGGCGCTGTGTCCGTCGTATCGGGTCACATCCGTGGGCAGACCAACACGTTGCCACTGCACGTCGAGATTCTCTACAACGAATACAACTTTGCCGCCGCGTTTGCGGTGGCCTCCTTACTCGCGCTGTTGGCGCTCGTGACGCTGGCAGCCAAAAGCGTCGTGGAATGGAAAGCCCGGCGAGCGCTGCGCGCCGCGGCACGAACGTCTCAGGAGGACGCCCTATGAGCATCGCCGTCCAGAATATCAGAAAAACCTTCGGCCACTTTACCGCGTTACGTGACATCAGTTTCGAGGTCCCAACCGGCGCACTAGTGGCCCTGCTCGGGCCGTCCGGTTCGGGGAAAACGACGCTCTTACGGATCATCGCAGGTTTAGAAGCAGCGGATCACGGAGCCGTGCTGTTCCACGGTGAGGATGCGACGGAGCGGAGCATACGAGATCGGCAGGTCGGGTTTGTCTTCCAACACTACGCCCTCTTTCGCCATATGACGGTGTTCGAGAATGTCGCGTTCGGCCTGCGTGTCAAGCGGCGGCGCGAACGGCCCACAAAGTCTGCCATCCGTGACAAGGTCCATGAACTGCTCAGGCTCGTGCAACTGGAAGGACTGGCGGGTCGCTACCCACACCAACTCTCTG
>DATLYA010000383.1:0-18359 GCA_035575235.1 Candidatus Methylomirabilota bacterium | reverse complement strand
CGTATGCGACCCCTGCCCGTTTACCGACATGCCATTTTCGCGCAGCATACACGTCACTTCGCCTTGAGCGTCCGTGCCGCCAGTGATGGATTTCACGGCATAGCGTTCCAGCTTGGGTTCAACTCCGGCAATCTTCGCGATAGCCTTGTAGCATGCGTCCACCATACCGTCGCCAGAAGCGCTATCGAGAAATTCCTGGCCGTCAATTTTCATTTTCACTGTCGCATACGGCACCCCCATGCTGGAGGAGGTCACGTTGAGATACGCCAACTCATATTTATCCGGCACGCGTATGGATTCTTCGGTGACAATAGCAATCAAATCCTCGTCGTAGACATTTTTCTTTTTGTCGGCGAGCGTCTTAAACCGCTCGAACGCTTTGTTCATGTCAACGCCGGTGAAATCGATGCCTAAAAATTTGAGCCGGTCGACAAATGCGTGGCGGCCGGAATGTTTGCCCAGCACGAGTTTATTGCTATCCAGACCGATATCCTGGGGCTTCATGATTTCGTACGTCAACTTGTACTTCAGCACGCCATCTTGATGGATGCCGGCCTCATGAGCAAACGCATTCGCGCCAACAATGGGTTTGTTTTGCGGGACAGTCAGCCCGGTAATTTGTGCCAGCAATTGGCTAGAGGGATAAATTTGCTCGGAGATGATATTTGTCTTCACGTTGGCGAATATATCCTCGCGCGTACGGAGCGCCATGACGACTTCTTCCATCGACGTGTTGCCTGCGCGTTCGCCAATGCCATTGATCGTGCACTCCACCTGACGAGCGCCATTTTCGATGGCGGCTAATGAGTTCGCCACCGCCAGGCCAAGGTCATTATGGCAATGTGCGCTCCAGGTGACTTTCTCACCGCCAGGCACGTTTTCCCGCAGGAATTTAAAGAGGGCGCCATATTGATGGGGAATGGCGTAGCCGACGGTGTCGGGCACATTAATCGTGACCGCGCCGGCTTTGATCGCTTCGCCAAAGATCTGCACAAGGTACTGCGGGTCCGTGCGCGATGCATCCTCAGCGGAAAATTCAATGTAGTCGAGATATTTCTTGGCGTAACTCACAGCCCAGACCGCGGCGTCGAGCGCCTCCTGGCGGCTCATCATCAGCTTGTGTTTCAGGTGAATATCGGAAGTCGCAATGAAGATATGGACGCCTGGCCGCTTGGCTTTTTCCACTGCTTTAATAGCACGCATCACGTCAGCCTCTTTGGTGCGCGAAAGACTCAGAACGATCGGGTGCGAGACCAGTTCCGAGACCCGACGCACAGACTCGAAATCGCCATCCGAGGATGCGGCAAAACCAGCTTCGATGACGTCCACATTGAGTTTTTCCAGTTGCTGGGCGACGAGGAGCTTTTCCTCGACGTTCATTGTGGCGCCGGGCGATTGTTCTCCATCGCGCAACGTGGTGTCGAATATTTTTACGACTTCCCGTTCCATAACAATCCTCCTTCTTCCAGAAAAACAAAAAGGGCTGCGAGAGCACCCGCAGCCCTAAAAAAACAGAAGGGCCACAGGCTTATGTTCCCGCCCGTGGCCCTTGAGAAATTTTGCGTTGTTACGCGTTCCCCTCGGACCCACCAGGCGGGGTGCTAAGCAGCAGGCCTAGAAGCAAGCCCAGATCCCCGAATAGCAGTCCGAAAGAAACCGTGTGCATCATTGCCGAACCCTTATACCGAACTTTCTTCATCAGTGTCAAGTGAGTGTCCTGCTCGCTGCGTGTCGCCGGCTGCGCGCAGACCAGCATCCGCACTCGGCGTTTCTTTCCGGAAAACCCCCACGACCGCCCAGAGCGGTCCAGAGAGAGCGTACAAGGAAAAGACGCTGAATAACATAATTTGCGGCTCGGCGATGGTCAGTTGGATCATGATAATGCTCAGCAGCAGAATGCCAAACGGTTGCCGATTATGCAAATGGAATTCCTTGAAGCTGTAGTACGGAATACTACTGACCATCAGTCCGGCCAGCACATAGATGAGGAGCAGCAGGGTAATGTGCTTGTTGGTTGCTCCTTCTCCGCCGAGGAAAAAGTACATCAGAATGGTGGTCGCCACGACTGCCGCCGCCGCCGGAATCGGCAGCCCGACAAAATGCTTCTTGTCAACACTATCAATTTGCACATTAAACCGCGCGAGACGCAGCGCCCCACAGATGACATAAAGAGAGGCCGCCAACCATCCCCATACCCCCCATGGCTCCAGCGCCCAGCGATACGCCAGCACCCCTGGGGCGACGCCAAAGGCGATGACGTCGGCCAACGAGTCGTATTCGACGCCAAACTGGCTCGATGTTTTTGTCAACCGGGCAATGCGGCCGTCGAGCGCGTCAAACACTTGCGCAATAAGAATCGCTACTGCCGCCAGCAGGTAATCTTCCTTGATAGTGGCGACCACGGAGAAGAACCCACAGAAGAGACCGCCGGAGGTAAAAAGATTAGGTAAAATATAGACGCCTTTCCGCATCTGGATCGGCGTCTTCATTTTTTTGCGTCCGGGCAGGACGCGGATTCTACTCCGTAGCGGCGTCATGGAACTCGCCAATGACCGTTTCTCCAGCTCTCACCCGCTGGCCAACCTGCACTGCAATGGCAACCTCAGCAGGACAATAGACATCAACTCGCGACCCTAGCATAATCATACCGCACCGCTCACCACGATGCACCCGTTCTCCACCCTTCAGGTAACACACAATGCGGCGCGCCAGGATGCCGGCAACTTGCACCATCACCACACGCCGTCCCTTGTCATCCTGAATCACTACTGCATTTTGCTCGTTCACCTCGGTGGCGTCGGCGGCAAAGGCGGGACGAAATTGACCAGGGTGATACCGCACGGCAGTCACGTGACCAGAGATAGGCGCGCGGTTAACGTGTACATCAAGCGGCGACATGAAGATGCCAACCCGTGTGACGGGCGAAGGAAGGAAACGGGTGTCTGGAAAATTTTTCTCCACCGTCACCACACGACCGTCGGCGGGAGCAATGAGCAAGCGATCGCTTTCAGGAGTGTTGCGCTCTGGGTCGCGGAAGAAATACGCAACAAACAGGGTCAGCAGGAGGAAAAGAAGACCGAGCTTCGGAAAGCCGAGGAGGTTAAGCAGGAGGGAAGCAACGCCGAGAGCAAAAATACGGGGATAGCCAGGAGGGGCGAAGTGCATTATTGCTAGGGGTTAGGGGCCAGGGGCTAGGGATTTGTTCCCCTCCCCATCACGCCCCACGTCTCAAGGCCCAAGGCCCTAATTTCTCGTCTTGTCCACGAGTTTGTTTTGTTGCAACCAGGGCATCATCGAGCGCAAATGGGCGCCAATCTGCTCGGCGGGATGATGCTCGCTTTCTTTCCGTAGTTCTCGAAAATGCGGCAAGCCGGCGCGGTATTCGTTGATCCACTCGTCGGCAAATTCCCCCGATTGAATATCGGCCAGGATTTTCTTCATCGCGTCCCGGCTCTCTTTGCCAATGACGCGTTTGCCGCGCGTCATATCGCCATATTCAGCAGTGTTGCTGATTGAATAGCGCATGTTCGAGATGCCGCCTTCGTAAATCAAGTCAACAATTAACTTCATTTCGTGAATGCACTCGAAGTACGCCATCTCCGGCGCGTAGCCCGCCTCCACGAGCGTCTCAAAACCGGCGCGCATCAGCTCTGTCAGGCCGCCACACAGCACGGATTGTTCACCGAAAAGATCGGTTTCTGTTTCTTCCTTGAAGTTTGTCTCGAGAAGAGCCGCGCGACCGCCGCCAATAGCCGAACCGTAGGACAACGCCAGTTGCTTGGTATTGCCAGACGGATCTTGCGCCACCGCGATCAAGCACGGCACGCCTCGTCCTTTCTCAAACTCGCTGCGGACAAGATGGCCAGGGCCTTTGGGAGCCACCATAAAAACATTGACCTCAGGCGGAGGCACGATCTTCTTGAAATGGATATTGAAGCCGTGCGCACAAGCGAGATACTTCCCAGGTTTTAGTTGCATGCGGATATCAGATTCGTACATCTCGCTGGCGACTTCATCAGGCGTGAGAATCATGATGATATCGGCTTCCGCCGCCGCTTGCGCAACTTCTCGCACAGGAAATCCGGCATTTTCAGCCTTGGACCATGAGATGCTTCCTTTTTTCAGGGCAATCCGGACATCGACTCCACTATCGCGCAGATTGAGCGCGTGGGCGTGTCCCTGGCTGCCGTACCCGACGATGGCGACTTTTTTCCCGCGCACGAGTGAAAGATCAGCATCCTTATCGTAGTAGATATGCATGCTCATGCTGCCTTCTCCTTTTGGGTTTTCCTCTTGTTCAGCTCAACCGTCTCCCCACGACTGGAGGCAGAAAGAATCTGCACGCCGCGGTGAAGAGCTACTTTTCCCGTACGGACAATCTCCTTGATGCCAAGTGGAATGAGAAGGTTAAGAATAGCGTTGATCTTCTCTTCGTCGCCGGTCACCTCGATAATGAACGATCGGGGATCAACATCAATGACTTTGGCGCGGAAGATATTAACGATATTGAGAATCTCGTTGCGCGTGCGCTCATCCACACTCACTTTGATCAGCGCCATCTCTCGCTCTACGTGGATGGAGTCCTGAAAGTCGATCACTTTGATGACGCAGATCAGTTTATTCAGTTGTTTAGTGATCTGCTCAACGATCTGATCATCTCCCTCAGTGACCAGAGTGATGCGGGAAACAGTCGGATCGAGAGTCTCGGCGACTGTGAGACTCTTGATATTAAAACCACGGCCGCTGAACAGCCCAGCAACGCGCGCCAGAACGCCAAATTCATTTTCGACCAAAATAGAGATTGTGTGACGCATGGACCCTCAATAACAACGCGAGCTGGACCGCAGAAGGGAAGAGGGCATGCCGCACCGCGCCTCACACAGCCCCCACCCGGCCTGATGCTGTTCGGGAAGCGTAACGCCCCTTACGCCGCGGCCTGGCGGTGACGAGCCAGGATTTCCATCATCCGGTCTTTTCCCGCCAGCTTCTGCTTTTGAATGCGCTTCTGTTCGAGTTCTTCTTCTTCAGTCAGGTGAGGTTTTTGCCGCAGAGCTTCTAGACGCTGCTTTAACTCGACGTGTTCCTCGTAATATCGGCGGAGCTCAGGGTCGGTATCCATTAACGAGCGAATCAAAGCTTCTTCTTTTGCTTCCATAATAACCTCCCTGACGGAAGAGCAACTCTCAAAATCTACCAGCCTTACAAACCTTGTCAATGTCAGTGTAGGCAAGGTTTTACAGTAAGACCGTCTAAATGAGAGTACGAGACATTTGCCTCTTGTCACAGTTGCAGCTGGAGGGGGCCGTCACTGCCGGGTTTGATCAAGCACGCCCCTCCGCGGTGTAGCCTTGCCCTGGACAGCCTCAACGCGCCTGCTGTTCAGCCTGCGCCTGTTTTGCTTCTTGAATGATTTTTTCTGCCAGGTGATGCGGCACTTCTTCGTAATGCGAGAATTCTATTTGAAACGTTCCACGCCCACTTGTCATGGAGCGTAGATCTGGCGCATACGTCAAGATTTCCGCCATCGGGACAGCCGCTTTGATCACCTGATTGTGGCCTTTGGCGTCGACGCTCAACAACCGACCACGCCGGCGGTTGAGGTCGCCCGTGATATCCCCGGTATTCTCCTCGGGTACGGTAACCTCAAGCGTCATCACAGGTTCAAGGAGCACGGGGCGCGCTTTTTCGATCGCGTTTTGCACACCGTAGGAACCGGCGATCTGGAACGCAAGATCGGAAGAATCGACCTCGTGGTACGAGCCGTCGTATAATACCACTCGGATATCAACCAGCGGATATCCTGCCAGAAAACCCTTGGCCAAGGCGTTGACGACCCCTTTCTCGACAGACGGGATGTACTGCCGTGGGATAGCGCCGCCTTTAATTTCATCCACAAACTCAAATCCCTTGCCGCGCGGCAGCGGCTCGATGCGAATCCACGTGTCGCCAAACTGCCCTCGTCCGCCCGTCTGTTTCTTCAGGCGTCCCTGCGCCTCAGCTTTCGCGGTGATGGTCTCGCGATACGGCACTTTCGGCGCTTTCAAGTCTACATCTACGCCGTAGCGACGTTTCAATTTCTCGACGATAACTTCAACATGCAGCTGCCCCGCTCCGGCTAACAGGATATCGTTGCTTTGCGCATCGCGATCCACCTTGATCGCCGGATCTTCTTCGGCCAGGCGATGCAGCGATGACATAATTTTCTCTTCATCGCCGCGCGACTTCAAACCAAGAGCAAACGAGATCACTGGAGCAAAGTCCGGCAGCGGCGGGAACACCACCGGCGCTTTCTCATCACAGAGCGTGTCTCCGGTATGGGTATCCTTCAACTTGGTGACAGCGACAATTTCTCCGGGCAGCGCCGAGGGGGTAGGCTGTTGCTTCTTGCCGTCGAGGTGGAAAAGCTGGCCGAGACGCTCCTTCACGTCTCGCTTTGAGTTGTAGACCACGGAATCACTATCCACTTTTCCGGAGCGCACGACGAAAACTGAGAGTTTCCCCGTTGGAGATTCCAAGGTTTTGAACACCTGCGCGGAGAAAGGCTCTGCTGGATCAGGTTTCCGTTCAACCGCTTCACGCGTTTTGGGATTCGCGCCAGTGACCGCAGGACGCTCGGCCGGCGAAGGCAAATAGTCCACGATTGCATCCAGTAAGGGTTGAATGCCCGCCCCACGCAGCCCGGACACGTACAGAACGGGGAAGAGCCGCCCGGACACAACCCCTTCGCGCAATCCCTGTTTCAGCTCTTGAGGAGTGATCTCTCCGCCTTCCAGGTAGCGCGTCAGCAAATCGTCATTCATCTCGGCTACGGCTTCAATAAGTTTCTCGCGATACTCGTCCGCCTCTCCTTGCGCCTCATCAGGGATGTCCTGTTCCTGAATCGCGCCTTTGTCTCCCTCAAACATCAACGCTTTCATCGATAGCAAATCAACTACGCCACGGAAGTTGGCCTGAGCGCCAATTGGCGTCTGAATCGGAACCAGCTTTGCTTCTAGCGTCCTCGTCAGCTCAGTCAGGGCTTGCTCCAGCGACCCTTCTTCGCGATCAGCGCGAGAAATGCACACTAATCGAGCCAGCCCAAGGTCGTTGGCCCACCCCCAGAGGCGTTCGCTCTCGACCTTCAGCTGTCCACTTGGGTTCGCCACGAACACCGCACTGCTCATGGCCTCCATGGCGTACCGCGTGTCCGCCAGAAAATTGGCGTAGCCGGGAGGGTCAACGAGAAAAACGTGATGACGTTTCCATGTCAATGAATGAAAGGCGGTTGACAGCGTAATCTTGCGCCGGATTTCTTCAGGTTCGAAGTCAAACACCGAACTGCCGTCTTCTACCCGGCCCGGTCTCGTGGTCGCGCCCGCGGCGTACAGCAGCGCTTCCCCGAGCGTCGTTTTTCCCGCCCCGCCCTCAGCCAATAAGCCGACGGTTCTCATGCGGCGGATGTCGTCAACAGCCATACTGCCCTCCTTACTTCAGTTGTCAGTTATTAGTTTTTAGTCTTTAGTTTCGGGCAAGACTCAGACGAGTGTTCTCGTTGAACTGATAACTAACGACTAAGAACTAACAACTTTTTCTCATTGATTTCGTTCGTACAAAATGCGCAACCCTTCGAGCGTGAGAAACTCATCAACTTCTTCGATGCTCGCGGATTCCGACGCGATCAACTTCGCGAACCCTCCGGTAGCAATAACGCGCGCTCGGATTTTGTTTTCTCTCTGAATGCGATCAATCATGCCGTCCACCAGGGCGGTGTAGCCAAAGACAACGCCCGACTGGATTGCATGGACGGTGTTGCGACCGATGACCTTTGGCGGCTTGACCAGTTCCACCCGATATAACTTGGCTGTTTTGTGAAAGAGCGCGTCGAGTGAGATCCCTACGCCCGGCACGATGGCCCCGCCAAGGTATTCACCAGCAGCGGTCACGTAGTCAAAGGTCGTCGCCGTACCAAAGTCAACAACAATAGTAACGTCGTGATAGCGCTCATACGCGGCGACAGCGTTCACGATGCGATCGGCGCCGACTTCGCGCGGATTGTCATAGAGAATGGGCATCCCGGTCTTAATCCCCGGGCCAACAATCAGGGGTTGCATGCGGAAATATTTTTGTGACAGTTCGGTCATGACGTTCGTCATCGGCGGCACGACGCAGGACACCGCAATGCCTTCAACCACGGAAAAACTCAGCTCAGACGCCTGGAATAAACTGCGTAAGAGAACACTGTACTCATCAGCCGTACGTTCCGCTTCGGTCAAGAGACGCCAGTGCCGGGCTAATTTTTTCCCTTGATAGATCCCGATCACTGTATGGGTATTGCCGACATCAACCACGAGGATCATGAGGTTTCTCCACGCGCATATCCCCCTACGACGGTCACGTCACCCGCAAGGATGCGGCGGGTCGTTCCCTCGTCCTGGAGCAGCAGCGCGCCATCGCTATCCAGGCCCAGCACGACTCCAGTAATCGTCCCTTCCGGAGCCGCAACGGTAATCTGCTGACCAATCAATCCGGCGGCGTAGTGTTCCCATGCAGGCCGCACAGCCAGGAAGCCCCTTTCTAGCCATAGAACGTACAATTTCTCAAGGTGGGTGAGCAAAGCGGCGGTAAACACAGCACGATCAATGAATTGTCCACCCGTCAGAAACAGAGACGACGCCTTATCATGCAGCTCCGGTGGGAAGGCGGAAAGCGGAGCATTGACGTTCACGCCAATGCCCAGCACAACGGAGCGTAACGTTCCGGTTTCCGTTTGCATCTCGGCGAGAATGCCGCAAACTTTTTTTCCTTGCAGCAGCACGTCATTAGGCCATTTAATGGCGGGTGAAAGAGAAGAGACGTCACGGATTGCATTCGCCACTGCTATCGCCGCCAGTAAATTGATCTGCGGGACCAGCGTCGTGGCTAGGGGCGGGCGGAGAATCAGAGAGAGATGCAGGTTCACGCCAGGCGGAGACACCCAACTACGGCCAAGACGGCCTTTGCCGCCGGTTTGTTCGTCGGCAATGACAGCAGTCCCTTCCGTAGCGCCCTCACGCGCGAGACGCGCGGCGTGAGTATTGGTCGAATCGATAGAGGGAAAGAAATGGAGCGGTTTGCCGAAAGTCTTCGTGGTGAGTAAGCGAGAAAGAGAAAGTGAAAATGCTTGCCCGTCAGGGTCAGACCGATCATTCATAGCGTACGGCCTCCGGATTCCTCACTGTGGACCTTAGACTTCGGACTTTGCCCTTCCGTCGCGATCATCATACTCAAATCTACCGCTGGAGCAGAATGAGTTAAAGCGCCAACAGAAATAAAATCGACTCCAGTCTCCGCCACTTCACGCACCCGCTCCAGAGTCATATTGCCAGAGGCTTCCAGCAAGGCTCGTCCCTTGACGAGCTGCACTGCGTCGCGCATCTGTCCAGTGGACATATTATCGAGCAGAATGATATCAGCCTGCGCGGCAATCGCTTCTTGGACTTCCGTTAACGTCGTACATTCAACCTCGATGCGGAGCAACGCAGACGTACGGCTCCGCGCCCGACGCACCGCCGCTCCCACACCGCCACAGACAGTGATATGATTGTCTTTGATCAGCACACCGTCATCCAAGCCCATGCGGTGATTTGTTCCCCCCCCCTGGGTTACCGCATACTTATCCAACAGCCGGAAGCCTGGCAGGGTCTTACGGGTGTCGATGATTTTGCACTTCGTCCCCGCAACGGCGTCAACAAAACGCCGCGTCAATGTCGCCACCCCAGAAAGATGCTGCAGAAAATTCAACAACGTCCGCTCGGCGACCAATAAACCTGCCGCGCTGCCCCATAATTCAAGCACTACTTCCCCTTTCTTTACCCCACTGCCTTCAGCTTTGAGCAACCGCACGCCGGCAGTCGGATCAACGGTGTTGAGCACCATCCGCGCAAGCGGAAGACCGGCAATAACGAGATCCGCTTTCGCCGTAATCGTTCCCGTAGCGGTGCAATCCGGAGGAATTGTCGCCATCGTTGTCACATCGCCACGCCCAAGGTCTTCCTCAAGAGCAGCGGTGATCAGGCGGGCCACTGTAGGGTGATCAAACGGGTACATAACATTCATAGGAATGGGAGAAACGGAGACGGGGAGAATCGGAGAAGCACGGGTAAGATTAGTCTGACGCCGATTCTCCGCTTCTTTCCGCATAAAGCGACATGCCTATAGTCTGCAATTACGCCTCTATCTGCCGCAACCGCTCTAAGCTCTTTTCCAAGCTCTGCCGTTTCTCCTCAAGCTGCGCGGCGCGGTCACGGTCTTTTCCCACCACCTCTTCCGGCGCGCGCTCAAGAAACTTCGGATCACTCAGCTTCCGTTGTACGCCGGCAAGTTCATTGGTTACCTTGCCAATTTCTTTCTCTAAGCGTTTCGTTTCTTCTTGCAAGTTAACTAATCCTGCAAGCGGGACATACACCTCGGCGTTTTCAATGACCGCCAGCGCCGCGCCCCGTGGGCGCTCGCCATTGTGTTGGTACCGCACCTCCCCCAAGCGCGCCAACCGCCGCATGAATTCCTCGTGCCTGCGCAGCTGCGCTTCCACTATCTCCGTTTTCGGAATAATGACCGCCGTCAATTCTTGCGACGGCGGCAGATTCATCTCCGAGCGGATATTCCGCACGGAACGGATTACATCCATCACTAAGCCCATGCGTTGTTCGGCATCCTCATCGATCAGCGCCTCATCAACTGTGGGGAACGGCTGCACCATGATGCTGTCGTTCGCCCGCTCAGGATGCAGTGCGTGCCAGATTTCCTCTGAAATGAACGGCATCAGGGGATGGAGCAACCGCATAATCGTGTCCAGCACGGTCGCCAATACAACTCTAGTCCGCTCTTGTTCTAGAGTGTCTTTCTTATCCAAAGCAATTTTACTGAGCTCTAGATACCAGTCACAGAACTCATGCCAGGTAAATTGATAGATCGCCGCAGCCACTTCATTAAAACGGTACTCATCCAACGCCTGCCGCATTTCCCTAATCGTCTTCTGCAAGCGTGATGCAATCCACCGATCAGCCAGTCCTAACTCTTCATAGTTAAGGCCTGTTCCCTGTTGCCCGTTGCCCGTTGTCTGGTTCATCAAAACGAACCGCGCCGCATTCCACACCTTATTGGCAAAATTACGGTACCCGGTGATGCGTTCCGCCGACAGCCGAATGTCACGGCCAATCGCCGACAGCGCGGTCAAGGTGAACCGCAGTGCGTCAGTGCCATAGGTCGCCATCACATCCAACGGATCGATGACGTTCCCCTTGGTCTTGGACATCTTCTGTCCTTGCTCGTCACGCACCAGGGCATGAATGTACACATGACGGAACGGCACATCGCCCATGAACTTCAGACCAAGCATCATCATGCGCGCGACCCAAAAGAAAATAATATCGAACCCAGTCACCAGCACCGAGGTGGGATAGTACGTCTTCAGATCCTCGGTCTGATCCGGCCAGCCGAGCGTCGAAAAAGGCCACAATCCCGAGCTGAACCAGGTATCGAGGACATCAGTCTCTTGCGTCAGCTGCGAGGAACCGCAGTGAGGGCATATCGTCGGATCTTCGTGCGCCACCGTCATCTGACCACAGTTGCCGCAATACCAGGCAGGGATGCGATGTCCCCACCACAATTGCCGAGAAATGCACCAATCACGGATGTTCTCCATCCACGCAAAATAGGTTTTCTCCCAATGCGTCGGGAAAAATTGCGTACGTCCGTCTTTTACGGCGGCCAGCGCCGCGTCCGCCAGGGGCTTAATCTTCACGAACCATTGAGTGGATAAGAAGGGTTCGACAACTGTCTGACACCGATAGCAGTGACCGAGCATGATTTTGTACGGCTCGATTTTGCTCAGCACGCCGGATTGTTGCAGATCCTCGACTAGCTTCTTCCGACACTCGTAGCGGTCCATGCCGACGTAGGGTCCGGCTTCGCTCGTCATTCGCGCTTTTTCATCAAAGATCGAAATAGAAGGCAGGTTATGGGCTCGACCAATATCAAAGTCGGTGAAGTCATGCGCCGGAGTCACTTTTAGTGCGCCAGTGCCGAAGTCCTTATCGACTCGCTCGTCGGCGATCACCGGAATGTCGCGTCCTAAGATAGGCAGCGTCAGCGTTTTCCCAATCCAATCACGATAGCGTTCGTCCTCAGGGTGCACAGCAACAGCCGTATCGCCGAGCAGGGTCTCAGGGCGCGTCGTCGCGATGGTGACCGCTCCTGCACCATCAGTGCGTGGATAGGATATGTGGTAGAGATGACCTTCACTCTCTTTCTGTTCGACCTCCAGGTCAGACAGCGCCGTCTCGCAGCGCGGGCACCAATTGATAAGATATCGCGCCCGGTAGATAAGACCTTCTTCGTACAGACGGACGAATACCTCGCGCACGGCGCGCGACAGGCCGGCGTCCATGGTGAACCGTTCACGCGACCAATCACAGGAAACGCCAAGAGCCTTGAGCTGATTGATGATCTGGCGGCCGGATTCATCACGCCACGTCCACACCTGCTCGACAAACTTTTCTCGGCCAAGCTGCCAGCGGTCCAGCCCTGTTTGCTGGAGCTGCCGTTCCACTACATACTGGGCGGAAATACCTGCGTGATCCGTTCCCGGCACCCAGAGCACCTTATAGCCCTCCATGCGCTTGTAGCGGCAAAGGATGTCCTGCAGCGTATTATTCAACGCATGCCCCATGTGGAGTGAGCCGGTAATATTAGGGGGAGGAATCACCATGGAGAAGGGTTGACCATTGGGGTGAATTTCCGGACGGAAATAGCCGTGTTCCATCCAGAAGGGGAACCATCGCTTCTCAACCGTAGAGGGATCGTACGTTTTATCGAGCGCCATAGACATCAATAATAAAAGGGGTTCCGTTGCTACGCGAGAACAGAACCCCTCATGGCTATGCGAAAGGGGGGAATCGAACCCCCACGGGTTTTACCCCACAGGATCCTGAATCCTGCGCGTCTACCAGTTCCGCCACTTTCGCGCAAAGGAAAATCACGCACTTAGCGGAGTCTCGATTCAGGCAGCGCAGGCCGATGAGCATTCTTTCTGTCCTCGCTTCCGAGCGTCCAGTCGCGTGCTCTCCCATCCATTCGGGAACTCTCGCTCGTACACGATTCCTCACGACGCTACGCCTGAGACCGTGAGGCACCTTACCATGCAACCCGGCAGCCCGGCAAGCGGGCCGCCAGGATTCTTGCTAGGGACGAATCCACTGCCGGCAGAGTGCTCTTGGTCACGCATCATCAAGGAATCGATTAAATAGTTCAAGTTGTTCTTCAGGTGGAAGCGTCGGCGCCTGGCGCTGTTCGGCGTTCTGCGTCGGCTGCTGACGGGGCGCCGTACACTGCGCCAAGAGAACCATGCAAGATAAACTCAGAAGACAGAGCAAAACAGTTCTTCTCAGCCAGATGTGTAAGCGCATGAGCGATTGCCCTTTCTCTCCCAGGCGAACCCGAGAGTAGCCGACGATGCCGCCATGGAGACTGGCGCTCAGGGGCCTGGAATCTAGGACTAAAACAGGAGGCTTTCCGCACGCAAGCATTCACCGCGAATGTGTGAAGAGCGTTCTTGTTCCCGTGCGGTTTTGTCCTCATTCCTACCCTATTTTTATGGACGGACACTGTAAATAGGGACTGCTACGGCCAGGAGAAGAAAGCGAACAGGCGCGCCTTGCACTCCTCGTGACGCAGGAAGTCTTCCCTTCAGGCAATACCCGCTCGGTTCGCTTTCTAGACTTCCTACTAGCGTCATGGCTGCTCCATGGCCCTCCTCTTGCTGTACATCAGTAACAAATAACGATGGAGGTGAATATGCAGTATCGCTCTCATCCGTATGTGACCGCCGTGCTCGCCATTGGCTTTAGCACGTTCCTGTGGACCGTACCCGTGCACAGCTTGGCGGCTCCCTTAGAGCCTCAGTCCTCTACAAGCGATAGCGGGGACGACGTGCAGACGATCCAACGGGAAGCACAACAGCAATACCAGGCAATGGGAGAGAAGCAACAGGAACAGGCAGCTATGGCCGGCGACCCGAGCCGGAGTACACAGACGCAGGACCAAGGTGAGCTGACGAAGAATGAGGGTGAAGGACGGCAAAACCAGTCAACAGAGGAGGATGAGAGTCAGCAAGAGTAAGTCCAAAAGCGTGCAAAGCGATCCCAACCGTCGCCACAGAGCGAAATTTCACAATTAGTTAGAAACGTTATTTGTCGCCAGGCGCGCCCAGAGGACGGCCTTCTTCCTCTGCGTAAGGCCATTGGGGGCCTATTCCCCGGCCCCATCATTGCGACCGATGAGCTTCTTGCTTTTATCGCCGCGGCTCGTCGGTCAAACTATGCCCTTCCGCGCTCGGAGGAATCTCCCTCCCGACGCCAGGAACCAACGACTCAATGCCCCGATGCCTCAATGGCTCAATTGCGTTCACGGAAAAATCGCGTTGATGACTTCATCGATGGCGCGTTGCGAGTCGATATCGTCCGTCAGTGAACGCGACACGGCCACGGAGCACGCGCGGCGCGCGGACACGCCGCGTTTCATGAGCTGTCCAGCGTAGATCAACAACCGCGTGCTGACGCCTTCTTCCAAACCGCTCGCTTTGAGATGCCGCACTTTTTCCCCAAGCTTAGCGAGATCAAGCGCGGTGTCAAATTCAAGCTGACTCTCGTGTGCAATGATTTCCGCTTCTTTGTCCCGCGGCGGATACGTGAATTCTATGGTGACAAAACGCTGGCGAGTGGAGTGCTTGAGATCTTTCAAAATGCTCTGATAGCCAGGGTTGTACGAGATACACAGCAGAAAATCCGGATGCGCCTCGAGGATCTCGCCTTTTTTGTCGATCGGCAGAATGCGGCGGTGGTCGGTCAGCGGATGGATCAAGACGATCGTGTCTTTGCGCGCTTCCACGATTTCATCGAGATAACACACTGCGCCGATGCGCACGGCTTGGGTCAAGGGTCCGTCCACCCATACTGTCTCATCGCCTTTGATGAGATAGCGACCGACCAGGTCACTACCGGTTAAGTCCTCATGGCAGGCAACAGTGATTAGATTACCTGGCGCTCCTTCTTTCTCTTCCTTCATGAGAGAGTGCGCCATGTATTCGACAAACCGCGTCTTGCCGCAGCCGGTTGGACCTTTCAACAATACTGGTAAGCGGCACTCGTACGCGGCCTGGAAGATTTCCGCTTCGTCTCCAATCGGAAGGTAATAGGGTGTTTCATGGTGGTGATGTATGCTCATGATGTTGTCGTCGATAGCGTGTCCATGACTTGGTTCGTGTCTGCATCGACAAGTTCGATGGTCACGGGGTTGTTAATGTTGTTCGTATTCCTTGCCTCGGTAAGCTGGGTGCGCAGCTTGCCCAAAAATCGCTCCCGTACTTCCGCAGGCATAGCTGACATGGGGAAATTTTGAAAGAGCACGCGCGCGGTGGTGGGACTCGACCATTCGATGCGGCTGATGCGCGGTCCCATGATCTCATGCGAGCGAAACAACTTTTCGACTGCTTGTTGGAATGGAGAAAGGGAGGCGTCAACGGCGACAACAGCCGTCGAAGACGAAGGACTGGAGACTGCCGGCGAGGCAGGCGGCGCCCCTCCGCTGAACTGGGCCAGCACCTGATCGATCCGCTCTTGAACGGTTTTATCCGTCGCCATCGTCTTTGCTTTCAGGAGAAACTCACGCGCTTTTTCCGCATCGCCTTTCTCCTGATATGCGACGCCGAGGTTGAAATACGCCTGGAAAAAGTTTGGGGCCTGAGCGATGACGGTCTGATATTCCTGAATGGCGCGGTCAACATTGTTGTTGTAGAGATACATCGTGCCCATATCCGTGCGCACGCTTGGGTCATCAGGCTTCAGCGTCAGATACTTTTGATAGTAGGTGATGGCTTTATCGAATTCTTCAAAATCGTAGTAAATGTTGCCGACGCCCTGCAGCGCCTCCAGGTCATTCGGCGCCAGTTCGAGCACATGACGATAGGAAGCAAGAGCGGCGCTGCGGTAACTAGAGTCCAGCCGGGCTGCGCGCGCCTGCGCTCCAGCCAATGTCTTCCAGACTTTTACATCCTGCGGCGCGGCATTGGCTTTTTCGACCAGATCCGCCAGAATTTTTTTGGCCTCATCAGGAAGAGCGACTTCGGGATGATTTTGCGGTAAGGCTGAGCCGCCTGTGCTGGCCTGTCCTCCTGCGCCCATAGGAGACGCCGTAGGGAAGGGCTGGGTGCGCAACACAAAGAGCCAGAGGCCCATTCCGGTAATTAAATAGAACGTCAAAACAAATAAACCTGCTGTAAGCGTCCGAGGTGATGTGAAGGAAGAGGCCGCTTGTTGCCGAGCAGGCGAGGGACGTTGCCCAGGCAGAGGCGAACCACACGCGGCGCAAAAGTTCGCCTGAGGAATAACCCGTGCGCCACAGTGAGGGCAAAACTGGACTTCAGTCATAATGAGGTTTGCCGCCTTCGAAGATCCTTTTCGTTCTGGCTATCGTTTGAAAAGAGCCGTGGTCGTCCGCTGTGGCGCGTTCCGTTTCACGCGCCACGCATCACGCACCGCGCCTCATATTTTTCACTCGTAGCAGCAATCTTCCCACGCAGCTAGGTCAGTTTCTTCCCGTTGACAGCACCAAACCGGGGTGGGTAAGGTGCTCCCGTTCCGGAGAATCTGGAGGAAAGTATGGCCAAGAAGGATACCAGACGCGATCCACGCCTCGGCGAGGGGAAAAAACTGCTTGAGCAGTGGGGCGTGACACTGGCTCGCTTGCAAGACCGTTCGCTGACGCCGGCTGATCTTGAGGGACGAATCGGGCAGGAGGCGGCGGCGGATCTCGCGCTGGCCGCGTTGCTTGGCGACTATGCCGCTCCAGAATCGGCGCAGCTGCTCGTCAAGTGGGAAACGCAGACGCCGGACAAGACGTTACGGCGAGAAATTCACCGTTCCTTATATAAGCTTTCTCAGAAAGGGATTAAGGCTGACCGACCCACGTCAGAGCCGCTACGCTCCGTGCTCACCCCGATTGAGCCAGAGGGGTATCTCTCTGTGATGGATGGACGGGGCGACCGCTTAGTGTGGTTAATCAAATCACGCGTAGGCGGCGGGCTACACTATTTGTCTGCTCTGGTGAATGAACCTGAAGGGATGCGGTTCGTAGAGGGACATGAGGTCACGCGGAAGATGCTCCGCGCGATGCGCCAGGATCTGGCCGAACGCATGCAGATCTCCATGATCGAGGCGCCGTGGCGCTATTGCGATGCGGTCATGTACGAAGGCTATGAGCGCGCCCGCGCGCGGGATGGAAAAGAGGTGGAATCCTATCCTGCTTTGCGCTCGCATGTAGTATCGACTCCCGCACAGCCCGTGGAGGTTCCAATTCCTTCTGCTCTTGAGAAAGAAACCATCGCCGTCGATGAGAATCTCCTTGCAACGTCCGTGCAGCTGCTTGAGGAAGACGAACTGCAACGCTGGTTGCTGGACGCCGAGCGGGCGAGACCGTACCTTGAACAGATCTCGCAAGCCCAGGACAGCCCGTTGGTGCTGAACCGTTACCAGCAGCAAGACCGCATGCAAGCCATCATTGAGAAAGCGATCAGTGAGGTCTTCTCGCCAGAGAATAGTAAAGCCTACGCCAGGCGTCTCGAAGAAGTGACGCTGCACTTCGCGGCGACTGGACGGCTTGAAGCCGCGCGCCGCGCGCTTGCGGTCGCCCTGGCGCTCAAGCGCAATGAACAGGGAGGGAAGGGCATTCCGTTCTGTGAAGAACTTGTGCGACAGAGCGTTGCGCTGCATTATCAAGTCGAGCGGCGGCATGAGCAAGAAGAGCGCCCGGTGTCCTTAATTATGAAACCGAGCGAGTTTGCCGCTCGCATGCAGGCCGCGCAACGCCAACGGATGCGGTAAGCTGTGAGCTTTTCGCCCAACAGAGAAGAGTGAAGTGAACAGGGAGAGGACTGCCAATGATCGGCGATTTCTGGTACTTCTTGTAAGGTCACCGTGGCTCCGGTGTCCATGCCGAGCGAAATGACGTTTAACAAATAAAAAAGAAGCGGAGAATCGAAGACAGGAAGAAACGGAGATTTGCACAAACGGACCGGAGAAATGGAGACGGGAAGAATCAGAGAAAGAAAAGTTCTGCGTGCTCCCCGATGATTCCCCCATGCTCCGGTTCTCCGTCTCGTTTAGAGGAGAAGGAGGTATGCCGTATCCTTCGCGGGATCTCATCACTTCGATGCCGTCGCTTAATCCGGGTACAGTATTGTCCTGTCCTGAATGTGGGATGGGGCTCTATTTATTAATCAAAAAAGTGAAGCGAGACGGTTCGTTCAAGGACGCCGTCAAACCCATGGCCAACGTGCCCGAATACGT
>DATLYA010000382.1:0-14746 GCA_035575235.1 Candidatus Methylomirabilota bacterium | reverse complement strand
ATCGTCTCAATCCCTTCTTCATCAGGTCAAGCATTCACTCGCAGCAAAAAAGGAAAAGTTTCGCAATGGCATTAACAATGCGTCTCAATCCCTTCTTCATCAGGTCAAGCATTCACTCGCCTGATGATTGCAGAGCATGTCCACCCAATGTCCTCTGCGTCTCAATCCCTTCTTCATCAGGTCAAGCATTCACTCCCTAACACGTCAGGGGTGGGGACGGTGCTGAATACTGAGTGTCTCAATCCCTTCTTCATCAGGTCAAGCATTCACTCGGCCGGACGATGGTTTCCGTATGACAGTGAGTTGCGATCATGCTGTGTCTCAATCCCTTCTTCATCAGGTCAAGCATTCACTCACCCGGGGGAGCCACGACGCTCTCGTGGACGGTGACGAAGTCTCAATCCCTTCTTCATCAGGTCAAGCATTCACTCGCCCACTCGCCGGCGCCTTGCGGCGCCTGGCGGGTGACCTGGGTCTCAATCCCTTCTTCATCAGGTCAAGCATTCACTCGGACGTCGGGTGGACGTGCTCTGCAATCATCAGGCAGATCGCGTCTCAATCCCTTCTTCATCAGGTCAAGCATTCACTCGCCTGGGCGTTCTGGCATTCCGAAAAAGGAGGCGTGCTGGTCTCAATCCCTTCTTCATCAGGTCAAGCATTCACTCTCTCGAGATTGGTCTGAGAGATCTCGACGCCGCTCGCGCGTCTCAATCCCTTCTTCATCAGGTCAAGCATTCACTCGGCATCCATCCTAAGTATGCTTGGAGTTATGAGAATTGCCTCACTAAAGCCTAACCTCCTTTCCATAGGGTATCTCTCTGTCCTCATCTTTTCACCTCCACGCCGTTCTATTCAACCAATTCTTTTGCAATGTCAGTTACTTATTCTATTCTACTAACCCCTGCCCTTTTTCTCCCGCAAAGAGGTTAGCAGTCTTCTCCAACGATGTACACTTCTTGATCTTGGTACACTTCTCCTTGTCCAAGAATCGTAACTTTCGTGTGACATCCTTGACACAGAAAATAGATTCGCACGCTGTCCGTTTTTAGGTCAACGATTTTCTCCAATCGACACCGCATTTCTGTGAACTGCTCGAAACGCTCAAGTTCCATTTCAAAGACGCTGTATTGCACCCGATCGCCAAAGTCTTCGAGAATTTTCGCGGCCTGCGAGCGCCGCCGATCGTCAGAGATATCGTAGGTTACCAAGTAGAACATCTCGGTACAAAGCAAGCAAGTGAAAAGAGAAAAGTCCGTTCTCTAAACAATCGAAAGCAAGCAAGTGAAAAGGAAGAAAGGACAAAGTTTTCCATGTTCGGTCCAGGAGCTACCACTCCGCCAGGAACGGGACATACGCCTCCCCTTTGGTCAGCTGTGCAGCAAGCCGTTCGGCCTGTTGCTGAAACGCCTTGCGGAGGGTCAGGGTCGCTCCCGTCTTCTTATCACTGATTTCTCTGTTGAGATGTCCTTCATACGCGCGAAAAAATTTGCCCAACGCCTTGCGGTCGAGGCGTAGTCCGCCGCTCTCTTCATCTATGACGAAGTCGCTTGCTTGTAGGGTGCGTAAATTCACCAGATTGAGCACCAGACGGTCCACCGCTGGGACACGGAATTCCTCAAGCAGATCGAGCGCCAACGAGGGGCGACCATAATCTAATTGATGGTAGAAGCCGATGTAGGGATCGAATCCCATTGCATCAAGCAGACTCGCCAATTCAGCGCCCACGAGCGTATACCCAAACGACAATAACGCATTGACAGGATCGGTAGGCGGACGCCGTCGCCGCCCCTCAAAAGTCAGTTCGGTGCGACAGGCCAGCGCTAAGCCGGCAAAATAGCTGCGCGCCGCTGCGCCTTCCACACCACGCAGGGAGTCCAGAGTGTCCGCACTCGCTATTGATGCACGCAGACGATCGAGTTCTTCGCGATAGGGTGCAAACCCACGCTCTGGATAATTGCGCTGCTGGCGAGTCAACAAGGCGCAGGCATTCCGCACCTTAGCGTCCACGAAAGTCCGCGCGAGCGGCATGGCCCAAGCCGGGTCCTGGCTCCGTCGATACTGCGCCATCCGCAGCAGGACGTTTTTCGCTTTCGGCGGGGTCAGTTGTCCTTTCAAGCGTCCGCCTTGGGTTAACAGGGCAAGCTCAATGCCATGCTCAAGCAGTTCGGTCAGCGCCGGCGTCGTGACGTGAATGTTGCCGAAGAGAAAGATCGTATCGATCTTAAAGCATTCGACTTCAAGCAGTTCTTTGTCGTCTTTTTCAACAATTAATCGATCGCCGGTCTTGCGCAGCACGGAGCCTTGTTCGATGAGATAGAGATTCGCCATACTCAAGTGCAAAGAGCAAAGTGAAAAGTGTAAAGTGCAAAGTCGACAGTGCAAGGTGTAAAGTTACGGCTCAGCATTTAGCGTCGAGAGTGAAAAGCGCGGGAACGACGCGCCAATCACGCCCCAGAATTCATACTGGCCGGTCAAGGAGTTCAGGTGGTAGACCTTGACCGGCGCCCAGTTGTGCAACATGCCGCCCAGCATAATGCCAAGCGCCACCGGCCCCGCGTAGAACAGATGCACTTCAGTCACGCCGTCCAGGCTGAGTTCATTCTTTAAGCGCACGAGCTGCTGGATCACTCCCGGCAACGTGGCAGGGTCTACTGCTTCATCGTGGCGATATACGCGTACAGGCCAGTGCTTTCCTTGCCTGACAAGAAACGCCCGCACTTGCTCACTAATATCCAGGCCGGTGAGCGACACGGCAAGCGCGATCGGATGCGGTGTCGTCTGCCTTTCCATCTCCTGCAGTCGTTGACGATAGCGGCGAGCGCGCTGCGCGAACAACACCGCCGCCGCCAGCATAGGGATTGCGGAGAGAATGCCGAAGATATCGGCCACAGCGCTGAGCAACGGCCAGAAGTGCTCCATGTGACAGGCTCCGTCAGCGGCGGCCACTTTTCCGCGTCATATTTGCTCTTGCCACCATGGACGCTCCCAGATCGCCTTTGTCAACCCTGCAAAGGTCCCGCGAAAGCGCACGGCGCGATCATCAATCAGGGCAAGGACGGGCGGTTTATAGAAGATCGGCAGGGCAGGGAAGCCATAGGTGTGCAACCATTGGGCAATCGCCTCCTGTTCCCGGCTGGAAAAAATCACCACGTCCAATCCTCTTCTGAATAACTGTTCAACAAAATCCCTTGCGCCGGGCACGGGCGGCCCGGGAGGCTGAGAAGGGTCGCCATGATACAGACTGAGCACACCGTCGAAGTCAAGGGCAACAGTAGGCATGGCGTCTGTCCTCACTCCTTGGGTTGGAAGTCTCGTCAATGTTTTATCCAGCCAGTTCCAGGCGGGCGAACCTTCCTCTCGCCGCGCTCTCTTGCCACTTTGGATAGGCTGTTGCTAAAAGCTCCTCACACTCCTGACGTAATTCCGTGTAGTCCTTCTCTGTTATCGGCTCGACGCCATGAGCAAGAATCGAGCTGTTGCGACGTTTGAGATAGTTCTTCAGATTTTTATTGTGGCGAAAAGCGGAGCCGGCTGGATTGCCGAGACCTGCTAACAGCGCGTAACTTTTTGCCAGAGGAATCTCGACTCTGTGAGTCTCTGCATTGCGAGACTTCTCAAGTTCCTCTCGCAGCGTCTCTGGGACGAGGCGAACATCCACCTCCGAAGTATCAATGTTGTGCTGGGCGAGGAGGGCTTGGGCGAACATCTCCGTAAATCGGTAAAGCCTTGCCACCGCATCATCAAACTTGCCCTCTTGCGCTCGCCTTTCAGCGTTGAGGAGCAGATCAACAATGAGGTCAAAAGAAAAGCGATCCTCCAATTGCTTCGTTTCCTGTGCACGCTTTTTTCTCTTGAGAAGAGCGGCGAGAAAACTGCGATTGTTCTGCAGAGCAATACTCCAGCGCTGGAGTTGGTCAAGGCTCTTGATCTCATGGAAGTGACCGTCCGCCTTCTCATGATCAAACTTATCCCAGGCGTCATACGCTTGAACCAGATGACAGGCGGCGTCAATGGCATCTCGCGCCTTCTCATCATGCATTCGTTCTTTCATTTCCTCCAGAAGTCGCAAGGCGGCATTGAATTGATAAAGATTAAAAAACTCCCGTACAAGCTTTGCGCGGACATCTATCCATGGCTCTAGGGGGTCTAGGGAGCTGACACGCTCTGTACCAGAGATGACACGCCCGTCAGGTCCACGACGACCATACACGTAGATGACGCTGCCCACCTCCATTGCAGCAGCCGCAAGCACAAGACCTGCGGACATCGCTTTCGTGCCGGAGGTAAAATCAAGAGCGATGTCTGATGCCGGCAGCCCCTTTTTCTGCAGGAGCCGGATAGCGTTAAGCGTCGCTTTGTAACATTCTTCTACATCGTTTTCGTCGGCAGTGATGCGCTCAGCGTCTTCGAGTGATCGCCCCAGGACCGTACGTACCCTCTCAAGAGTTGCAAGGCTGGTCTCAGAGGCAATGAACATCAGGTCTGTCGGGTTAGCGTGACGAATTGACTTGGCAATCGCATTTTCCACGCCAGGGCCAGTGCCTAAAGAGACGATAAGTCCGCGAGGCATACGCTCTCCTTATATAAACGCTTCCCGCATTCGATCCATCAAGTGAGGCAAATCTTCCGCCGTCCAGAGGCGGACACGCAGTTCATCGAGTCGCGCACGTAGTGCTGGAGCGACACTCCTCCGCTCGTCGCTGATCACGAGCGTAGCGGAGGCGAACAGCCCACCGGCGCGCTTGCTGAGCGATTCCAGTTCATAGATGTGGTCTTTATATGCGCCAGTCTTGCAAGAAAGGACATGTAGGCGGTAACGGTGCAAAATAACCACATCGAGTTCATCCTTTTCCGTATTGGTATCGGCTCTCCAGCGTAGCGATACTCCTCGCGCGACTTGATCGAAGCGAGAACCTCGCGCGACTTCTTCAACGTATTCCTCCAACCAGTCGCCACAAAAATACGCGCGGGCGGCGGAGTCAGAAAGTGTCAGTTCGACGCCGTTCTCTAGCATCTTGAAGCGATGAATCAGGCTCAGCTCTTTTCCTTGCGCCAGCAATTGATTGGTCTCCGGCGTCAGCCCGGTGAGCGGTCGTCCTTTCAGTGACGAAAATCCTTTCCCCTGGCGTGGTAGGAATGACAGTCGCGCATGCAAGTCGGTTCCTTGCCCAATTCGCCCACGTAACGCCCACAGAAATGAAGAGAGCGCTGGGATGTTTTGGCCAATGAAAGCCGAAAGAGTTGGACAGCTGCTTTCGATTACTTGTGGTCGAATCGAGACAGTATGGCCATTCGCACGGAGATAGGTGAGGATATCTAGCTTGGCATGTAACGGTTCAGGTTCATGTCCTTCCGGGTGTAGAACCAGGAGACGCGAGTTTAGCGTATCGGTGTAGATGATCTTGCAAGGCGTCTGAGAAAAAACGCGATATGCAGCCAGCGACATCACCTTGGTGCCACCGGTGAGATTCACAATGAGTTGCTCTCCCTGGAAACGATCTCGCACCGTCGCACAGACTTGAGCAATATGAGCGGGATCGTAGGCATCCACGTACACGAGAGTCTCACAAGTAATGCCGCGTTCACGCAGCACGGGCTCTAGCGCTCCACGGCTGGCATCTTCTTCCTTGGTCGAAAGAAAAAAGACCTGCTGTGGCCGGTAGTGCAGGATCGGCAGTAGATTTTGCAGGGTTTGGCGACTGACGAGGCAGAGCATCAACATAGTACAAAGTGCAAAGTACAAAGAGAAAAGTGCAAAGTGTAAAGTTATTCTTTCATCAGTTCGTCCATAAGGTCTTTGACCTCTTCCGCCCAGGGTTTCGGTTGCGGGCGGCGGAATTTATCGCCGCGCTGCTGGCTGCTTTTGAGATGATCGGCCAGGCCGCTGAGCATGCGGGAGATTTCCACAGCCAGAGCATGGCATTGGTGAAACATTGCTTCGGGCAAATACTTCTGATCCCGCGCGATGTAGAGCTGTGCTCGCACCTCGCCACACGAACCTTTGGCGATGTAGAGAAACTGAATGAACTCGGTATAGCTTCCCCGCTCAAAGCCTTCAGCGATATTGGAGAGGACGGAAACGGAAGCGCGCCGAATCTGATCTACCAAACCATAATCACGAGCAAACTCACTCTGTCGAGTGGCAGAGTAGATCAAATTGGCCAGCTCCCGCGCCTTTTGCCAGACTTTCAAGTCTTCAAAACTGGAGGCCATACATCCCTCCTTTGCTCTTTTCCCTTTGCACTTTAAATTTTGTATTCGACGCGCAGCCATCCCATCGGCACGCGATCATCGATCAGCTTGCGGGTCTTCACTGGTCGTGGGGACTGTTTCCGCAGGTTCAAAGAAACACTATCCAATCCTGATCCCCAGCCGAGTCGGACCAAGAAGCTGTTCGGTTTGATCGCCTGACGGATGCGGTGGTAGGTATCTTCAACCTGTTTCAATCCCTGGAAATATCCTTCTTCGGCTTTTAAGACCTGATCACGATAGAATCTATTGCAGGCTTCGGCCAACCACCCTAGCCCGTCTTTGAGAGGGGCGGTGGGCTGATTCAAGAAACCGTCATAGATACGGATCTCTCCAGTCAAGGAAATTTCCTGGCCCGTCACCAATGAAATCGTGACTTCCTGCAGAATTTGCAGTGACATATCTGTGAGCCGCCCAGCTTCCTTCTTTTTCGTTTCAATTTGCTCTGCAACGATATGTTCTGCCGATATGGCAATATCGCTGATACGCAATCCTTTGAGCGGGTCGCTAGGAATGTCCGGTCGCCCTCTATCGCTCATATACCTGAGCGTTTCTGCCTCTAATGTATCGGCATACGTCTGGCTCGATATGGGTGAAGCGATGAGGCGGTCCAGAATAGCCGTCCGCAAAGCGCCTTTCAGGCTGGAGCCGGGAATGAGAGGCGCACCCAGGCTGCGCATAAAAGGGAAGACGATCATCTGGTTTTGCGCTTCACTCAACTTCTTCTCATACACTTCACGAAATCGAGGAGAGGCAGCGGCTTGATATTCTGCTATGTCCGGCGAGAAATGTTCGCGGACGAACTTTCTCAGTCCTACGAGGTCGCGCTCGACATATCGATTGATGCTCTCTCGCTCCGCCGGTGTGAGACGTGCCAACAGCCGATCAAGCGAGAGACGATAGAAACGGTCTTTGACGACTGTGTACTCGTAGGCTTCAAGCTGTGAACCGTCGCCGATGTGCAGCGGGGTCAACGGAGTGAGAGTGATGGGGAAACTCTCCCATTTCATAGCCGCACCTCCAGGGGATAGCACAGCCCATAATGACGGATGTGAGGATCGGTATGGACCTCGGGCACTAGCCGTCCATACCATTCCCGTACCGGAGTAGCGCGGAAGATTGATCCGCTCCGCAGCATAAGCACTGGCTTCTTGAAGGGATTGTGTTTGCCTCCGCCTTCTCCTGGCCCGACAGCGAAATCCCCGCCGAGCTTGCCGAATTTGGTCATCAGATCGTAGAAGCCGTCGGTTGGGTCATGGGGAGAAGGCACGAAGTTCGAGAGCGCAATAAAAGCGTTGGCTCCCTGCAGAGATGGAAAAGCGAAAGTTGAAAGGGCAAAGTTAAAAGAGCCAAGACCTGCTGATTTGTCGCGTCCAAAGCCGCTTTTTTTAATGACGTCAAACAACTCGCTCAGTGCAGTTTCAGAAAAATAGTCAGTTTTGATGTATACGTTCAGCCCGAAATCAGGCGGAAGATGGTAATTTAAGCTCTGAAAGAAGCCGCCTTCGGCTCGCACAGTGTTGGTGCGGCGGTCAATGGTGTTGTGATATCCGAGTTCTTCCTTCCAAGGATTTTCGTTTCCCAGTTTTTCGTTATCGAGCAGAGCGCTTTGGATCTTTTCTTCGGTCAGTCCGTTACGTGCGTCGAGGAGCCACGATTCTGCAAGCAGCGTCACTCTCTTGAGCTTTTTGCGATCTTTGACTGTGTGGTCATCCTGTCTCAGAACAGACGCTGGGAACAGGGGGCGAGGAAGATATCCTGTGGGAAACCCATTCGATAAGATAAGCGGCGGCTGCGCGTCAGCAAACGTCTGTAGGAAGTCGCTAAGCGCTTTTTCTCCCTGGATGTACGCCAACGCCCAGCAGAGATGGCCGAACAGCGTGTCGGCATGAAGCGGCGTCCCCCAAGGCGAACGCGGCGTGATTTCGACTCGGTAAGACTTCATAAGGTAAACTCCACGCCGCTCTCGTCCTTGCAGGATATAAATTCAACTTTTCCATATCCTCGGCTGCCGCTCCCTCCCAGCGCATCGGCTTGGACGAGACGAAGCGCTTCTCTCACTTTGTTCATCATTTCCTGCTCGTTGTCTCCCTCAAACACGCGCAAGACGATCTCAAAGTCGAAGTCGATCCCAGCTGGAACTCGTTCCGTTGGCCTGGGGTTTTTTGCTGTGCCCTTGAGCCGGTCGATCGAATTTTCGTACTTTTCTTCCGCGTAGATTAACCCTTTCTCCTGCCGCATGCGATTCAAGTCTTCACGAGACCTTTGAGTCACATGCGCATCGCGGATTATAATGCGGGTTGGACCGAGGGTGCTTTCTTCCGCCCCAGATGTTCCAAAGATCCGGCAGATATCGCATTGAGAACATTTACAAGGGTTGCCGTCCGGCGATTTGTCGTATTTCCATTCCAGCAAACTCCGCATCTTGCCCTTGAGCGAAGAGCCGGGAATGTAGGGATAGTCATTCAAGGGACTTTTGATAATCGGGTTGTCCATGCCGCCGATCTGGATGGTTTCACCTCCTCCACCAATGTGTAGACCCGTTTTCAGGAGAATTTTACCAGTGATTACTCGATGCTTAAGAAGTTTCATCTTACCTTCCTCCCTTGCCGTAGAAGAATCCAACGACAGCCTCGAAAACGAGACAAAAATCCTTGAAATTCTCTTTTGAGCCTACTTGGTCGACGTGCTTCCAGAGAAATCGGGCAAAAGATTCTGGAATCTTTTTGTCCCCTTTAAAGGGGCAAGCATAAGCAACCTTTGAGCGCAGCATTTTGACCAGCGGAGCGTTGGCTTCAAATCCGCCAGCATCTATTTTCGCCTCCAGCGCCTTTACCTCATGATAGAATTTTCGGAGCTGGCTGGAATTTAGCCTACCCTCCACAAAAGAGGCGGCCTGTTCTTCGGCATAGGTAGTCAATAGGTTTTCTTTCAAGCGACCATTCTCTCGGAAATAGGTTGCTTGATACGGCTCAGGCTTTGGCGGCCATTCCGGCCCCGACCCACCTCCTCCAGGAGGAGTAAAACGCCCTCCTGATCCGCCACCACCGCGCTGCCCCTGTTTGGATTTGGGATAATAGTCTTCCATTTTTTGCATGGCGCACATACTCATCCTCCTCTGCGGTTGCGATACAATGCCCATTGAACGGGAATAGAGAGATTATCCATCAGCACTTGATCCTGCTTTACTAAATCAAACAGACGATGGAGTTGATCGAGCACTTCCTGGTTTATCACTTTGCCGCCCTCTCGCTTCTCAATGTTGCGTTTGATGTCGTAGCTCATAAGGGAGCGATACAGAGCCCGCTCAATTTTCCCCTTTTCTTTTAGCTCTCGATGCATCCTGTGGTACTTGAGGAGTCGATAGAGAAAACCAGTGCCGAACTGCTCAGTCTTGATGGCGTCATCGAGAAATTGAAAATACGGTTCGAGCTTTTCGCGAAAGATTTCCCATGCGACTGCTCGATCAAATATGGCTAGGCGCGCTCGTCCTTTATCTTTAGCTTCCTTCAATAATTCTTCTGCCCGTTCTGCTCCGAGGCGAATGGGGTAGCGCGGCTTAGCCAGGGCCAGTCCCACCGAAAGCGTTACGTTTGGGTTGTCGCACGTATAAGCACGAAAATCACGCTCGAGTCTTTCCGCCAGAGGAATGGTATTCTGCCAGTCCGAAATGAGGAAGAAATCATCGCCGCCGGCATAGACGGCGTAAGTATTGCCGTATTCTTCTTTGACTAGCGTATTGAGATAACCGGAGAAGAACAGATCGAGCGTCCGGCTCAAAGTGGCGTAACGGGAGACCGAAAGATGCTCGCCAAGACCGCATGAAAAAATTTGGCCAAGGAAATCCACATCGCCTTTGAGCAACCCGAGGTAGTCTACCCCGATAATGTCCTGGCCTTCTTCTCGTCTCGATGCTGCCGCAATAGCGCTTAAAGGGAGTATGTTTCCTTCCTCTAATTCGTCGAGTTCTTCATCCTTACAGAAACGTTGGAGGTATGATTTTTGGCCTTCTTGTAGACGTGGAACATGGTTCGCCATGAAACGACACGCGAATCCCTGCTTGTCTGTATTCAGCTCCTCTATGCGGTTTCCTACACCCTGAAGATTCTTCGCGTGTACGACTTTGACGCCAACTTCATTCTTAAAGAAAGAAATATCCGCTTGCTTTGTATCCCAGACAAGGACTGGGTTATCAAGTAACTTTCGGCCCAGATCCCTGAAGGCCCGGCAAAACGTCCCGACTTTCATCCCCTCTACTTCATCTGGCTCTGCTGGCTCTTCTCCACAGGTCTCGCATTTCCCTTCTTGTTGATATCGCTCGTATCGCTCACTCAGGAGGAAGGCTTCAATGTCACGCCACTGTCCATCTGCTCTGACGAGCACGGAATGTAATTTCCGCCTTTTTTTCTGCTCCAGCGCCTGCTGTACCCGCTGAAGGATGATGGAAAAGGTTTTTTGCTCGGTTGGTGCATATGGTTGATGTCTGCTCAAGTAAAAATCCCACCCACGAAGCGTAATGCTCCAGTCAAGATTGAGAGTCAGAAGCCCATTGAAGCGATCGCGGCACCAACGATCTGCTGCGAGCTGTATTCCCTGCAGCTGTGAGTTTACTTCGGGCAAATTGGGTAATAGCACTAGAAAGCGTCCGCCAGCGTTCATAAAAACTTGAGTTGGATGCGCGTTCAGTCGCGCCAGTACAAACTCAATAGCCGCCTCTCCAAGCATCGAGAGGTAGAAAGACCGAGCCCGCAGAGTCTTCGCTACGCCTTTGGAACGGTTTGGCGCAAATGCAAAAATTGCCCGTTGAATGCCGCTCAAATCCCCGGCGAGAAGCCGGAATTTTTCTACCTCACGCTTCCGAATCTCATGTTCATCACAGGTCTTCGTTTGCTGATGATAATCATATAAACATGCGGCAATACCGGCGGCTGTCCGCGAGTGATCGTAGAGAGAGATATCTGGCAGATCTATAGTCGATGAAGGCACACACCACGTGTACTTCTGCCACAGCCAGAGTAGGCGCTGGAAAAATAGTGCGGGTTGGCCACGCAAACGGTGTAGTGGTTCCAATTCTCCAACAAATTGGTCCCACAACGAGCGATATGCGCTCACTAACGACTTCTGCTCACCTTGTTGTTTAACAGGGAAAAGTACAGTCTTGACGGGCGCCAGCGGAGCAAGAGAGTATTCCCAGCGGTCCTGCGGCAATGCTCCACGCTTCAGATCAATGTGGGTAAACAACGATCGGAGCGGTGTGCTCTTGTACGCTCTTGGCCCTGTTTCATCGTCTTCATCTCTGGCCTTACGATCCATACCCGAGGACATCCGTTCCGCCTCAGTCACGATCCATTGCGCTGGCGAAGAGGGTTTATGGTGCCAAGCTGCTAGGTTCGGCAAGTTATCAATTGCCTCAGGGAAGCGTTCGGTCGGCTCAGGGAAAAGATTTCCATAGTCGGCGAAAAACTGGTCTGTCCACAACGCATGCAGATGCGTAAACCGACCTTTGTCAAACGGACAAATGCGTTGCTTTACTGCATCATCGGTGAACCCCGGGCATGGAGTCTCTGCTCGCTGCATGAATTTGCCAATGTCATGGAGTAGCGTTCCGTAGATGACTTGGTCACGACAGTTCATTATTCCCTCTCCATCTCATACTTCCCCAACCCAAAACTTGTTCCTTTGCCTACGTGCACGATCTCGCCTAACTGCAGCAGCGGCAGGAACGGTCGGAGGTCTCCTCGATAGGTGACTTTTCCGATAACCCCCCCCAGTTTCATCCGCGCGTCCTGTCGGGCGGAGTAGCGCTCCCAATCGTACCAACTCAACTCGCTGTCTACTGTCTCAATCTGTTCCGCAGCGGCGATCAGGCCGTGGAAGTCCAGATCTAACTCGGCGCCGCAGTGAAAGTAGGCCAGGTTGGATAGACGCCGCAGGAGGGTGCGTATCAAGATATGAAAGTCTGGTGCTGGCGTGAGCGCCTCGGCGTAGACCAGGCGGGTCGGCGTTATGAAGTGTAAAGTAAGAAAGTGCAAAGTGGAAAGTTCGGAGTCCAGGTCTTGTACGGTCACAGAGCGAAAGGAGTTTCGTAACGTCTTTTCTGCGCCGTTATAAATCGGCATTGTTTCGCCGTGCGGAGACCGCCAGGTTACCGATTCGACTGCGAACCGTCCGCGCCCTTTGCCCAAGCCGCGCCGTTCTCCTAACCGCTCGAAGGTGTAGATGAAATAGGGCAGGAAATCTGCGCCTTTGCCGATCAACGTTAATCCGCAGGTCAGTGCGTCTCCGGGCTTGTACAGCGTTTGCTCTTCTAACGGCGGTAAGAAAACGAACGGATGCGGGGCCGCCTGGTATTTGCGCATGCGCGCGGCGTCTTCCGGCACTGGCGTGTCAAAGACGTAGGGAAAGGCGCAGCGCGAGCGCAACAGGCAGCGCGCGCAGTCCCGATGCTCCACCACACACACCGTTTCTTTGAAGACCGTCCCAAATCCGCCGCGCACCGTCGAGCCCTTGTACGGCGGCAGGAATAACGGGTCTTTGGCGCGCAGGGTAATCTGCGTCTGCAGAAAACTGATCGCCGCAAGCGATTCACTGAGTGTGCTCATCGTTTCCATTGTTAACTTCCCTATCGTGCCACACTGTTTGTGCAGGATGCAAGAAAAAAAAACGGCGGCAACCTTACTGCGGCGGCAACGTTGCCGGCTCCACACCCCGAAAGAGCGCTTTACTCAGCGGGACCGTATACCGCGTGGCGCGTTTCTGGCGATCCTTCAACGGCGCAATCACATACAATCGGCTGGCGTCACCGAGCACAGCGCGTATTTTCTGCTTGATGCGAGCGCACACCTGGAGAAATCGTTTCCTACCTTCCTCGCCTTCCTTCGCCCACCATTGCAACTGCCGCAACCGCGGATCGCGCGCTCCTCCCTCGGTGGCGATCTGCTCCAACCTCGCTATGGTCTTGAGCTCAAGAAAATCTCCGCTTTGGACCGTACACGCCTCACAGCCTGGACAGGCAGGCGCACATGGCGCTTGGGTTCTCTTTTTGGCCACAAGGAGATAGAGAGCGAACTCTAACCCGGAAAGCGGAATGCACGCCTCCCCGACACAGAGCTGTCGTCTTACCCGATCAAGCGTGAGGGGAGCCACCATGGTCAACAAATTCACCTCTTGCTGGCTCTGCGCCACTAACGCTCCATAACTCAACGCCGCGCGGTCGCGCAGGACCGGCAGTTTATGGCCGAGCAGCACGAGCGGCACCTCGGCCACCGTCACTGTCGCTGTCGGGCCGTGAGATCGCTTCGGAGTTTTCTTTCTTGCCGGGGGGTAATAAAATTCCGGATGATTCTCCAGTTCAGGCGGATCAATGAGCGCGTGCGTGAGGCGATCCTGGGGCCGACCGTACAACTGCAGCGCTAATCCCAAGTACAACCCCATGGTTTTCCGTCCACCAGCCATAGAAGCGAGCAGGCGGGTCTGGGGATACGACGTCAGAGTGCGAACCTCTGCGGTGATCAAGTCCGCGGCCGCACGATTATCTGCATCGGTGCGAATATCGGCGAGCGGGTTGCCCGCCGCATCCACAATCACTTTGACTGTATCCGCTGAAAACTGAACGTCCTTTGCAGAAAGCCCATACTCCCGACAGAACTGGTAGAAGCGCCCGGTCCGTGGGGCAAGGAGCTGGTGAAGGAGCACTTCCCTGCCCGTCGTCGTGGTAATGACGTGAATCTGGCGGGGCATGAGCGGAGGAGTGTGTTGTACGACAAAGAAGAAGAGCGTTTCGGTAATGACTTGGGGCGTGCGTCCAGTAACGAAAAGAAACGTATTCTGGAACGGAGGGTCCTCTGGTATGGGCCGCGTCATCATCCTTTCTCCCCGCCCCTCATGAGGTGCTGATTGACGTCTTCTCTTTATTGTTTTTCATGGTAACTGAAAAGGCGGCGCATCGGCAACTTTCACTTGAATGGGCGCTGCTCGGGCGCCTCCTTCCCTTGCTCTCCTCGCACTCAATGTCGGAGGACAGTCAGGGCATGACGAAAGGGACGATGTACGTGCAATCCGATGAACCGCTGATTCGATAAGCCTCAACGACGCTCGCCGGTTATTGGCTTCCTTCTGACGAAACCGCCTCAGCGGGGGTGGATTGGAGCGCCGCAAGCGCTCCTCTACATTTTACCGCCTTGATGCTACAGTGCTTCAGTTTCGTCCTGAGCAGGATGACGAGATTCTGAAGAAAAGGAGGCGTGTATGAGTGCTGAACTCGCAGGCAAAGTCGCGCTCGTCACTGGCGGCGCATCTGGGATTGGCCGCGCAACAGTTATGGGACTGCTTCAGGTCGGGGCGGCCGTGGCGGTTCTCGATCGTGATGAAGCTGGCGCGCATGCCGTGGCCGAGCAGGGCAGGCAGTCGGGCGGCAAGACGTTAGCGGTGGTGATTGATCTGGCGGAGACTGCGCAGATCCCCGGTGCGGTGGCGCGCGTGATCGAACATTTTGGCC
>DATLYA010000381.1:0-17045 GCA_035575235.1 Candidatus Methylomirabilota bacterium | reverse complement strand
CCGACCCGGAGGTTGTTCCAGACCGGGCTGCGGTTCGTCTTGCGATTGTGGCAGTGTGGACAGTTGGTGAATTTCCACTGGCATCTCGCCATGCGTGCAGGAGCTGACAATTGAGAGTCCCAATTACTGTCCCCTACTCAGCCCCGTTGGGGTGGAATTGGTTCAGAACCTGAATCCCCGTTTGCTTGGCAGGTTTCTCCTGCGCCAGACAGAAATCGGTCTGGCCGGGTATGCCGCCACAGTCCTCCTCCCGGCGGCAGCCCTCGCCGGCGTGCTGGGGTGCTTCAGCCGCACATTGTCCCTTAGTTAGCTTGAGCTGATAACCGCGCAGATGGGTATTGGCGTCCTTGATCTCCTCCCCGTCTACGCTGGCGGGATTACAGAGATTGACTGGTTTCTGCAGGACAAAGCTCCCGCCTTCGAAGCGATCAGTGAGGGAGACCTGGAGCCCTGTGGGGAATTTGTCGGGCAGGCAGAAACTGGTTTCATCAGTGCTCCCGCCGCAGTCTTTCTCTTCTTCACAGATGCTCCCAGCGTTCTTTGGTGCGTCCGCCGTACACCGATCGCCCTTGCTGGACCGCGTCTTGTAACAGAGGAAAGGATCTACTGCGCCCGCCTCCGTCACGCTGACCGTTAGAGTGTCGCAGCCCATGGCCTCGTGGTTATCGGTGACGCAGACCGTCACAGTAAAGTCACCGGTTTGGGTGTAGCTGTGTGAGGCAGTAACAGTGCCGCTGCCATTAGTCTCATTCACCGTCCCGCCGGTTTGTGCCCCGTCTCCCCAATCTACCGTGGCAGTATGGGTGTCAGAGGTGTCAGCGTCGGTGAAGGTGGCCGGCGCCAGACTAATCGTCTGTCCTACCTGCGCACTCTGATCCGGCCCAGCATTGACCACCGGGGTATGGTTCTCGGGAGCGCCTTGCGTCTGCACGGCGGCCAGCGAGGTGTCGGTAATCGTTCCATTGCTCAGCGAGGTCACCTTCACCGTCACCTCACCCCGGCCTGGCGTCGTCAGGATGGTGTTAAGAAGGAGGGCTCCGGTCGAGAGCCCTGGCAGGCGGAAGAGTGCAATCTGCTGGGTGGGTTGCCCGTCCAGCCCATTGAGGGCGGCAGTGACTGGCCCGGTCGCACCAATGATCTCGGGCGTGTAGGCGTCTTCTTCGTTGCCGGTGTTGTGCACCAGTAAGAAGAAGGTGGCTGGTCCAGGCTGAGGGAGAGTAACCGTGTCGGGGTTAAACTCGGCTGTCATGCTCTTGGTACTGGAGATGAGCACCTGGGCCGTGTCGCTGTCTTGCACCGCCGGATTACCACGCGAGGTCGCTATCCCCACCAGATCAAGAGTACCGGCAAAAGCGAAGTTCAGCGTGCCAACAGTAATGGGGACGACTTGGGAGGCCCCAGGGCCGAGGGTCACTACGTTCGTGCTCAGCGTGGAAACCACGCCGACGGGACCACCCAGGGCCAGGTCAAAGGTATCGGAGACCTGGCCGGTGTTGCGCACGGTTAACTGGAAGGGACTGCTCGGCCCACCACTGCTCGGCGAAAGATCGACCGTCACCCCATTGCCAACTACCGTGACCGCGCCCGAGGCGGTGTCACTCACTGCCGGTTGCCGGGTCGAGACGGCAGTGACACTGAACGGCTGGTCGCCCAGGGTCGTACCGGGAGTCGGCGTTAGGGTCAACGCAACCTCGCGGAAGTTACTCGCTCCGGGCGCGATGTCAAAGACGTTCTGGACAAACGTTCCCGTCAGTCCCGGAGGAACAATCACTCCAAGAGCAAACGTATCGGTTTCACTCCCGGTGTTGGTCACCCGGACAGTAAAATGAGCTTCTGTACCCTGCCCGGCTGTCGCCTGGGTGGGAGTAAGTGCAACCTCCACTCCGCGCGCTTGTGCATCAGCTTCCGGAATCACAGGCTCACCGTCGAGCACCAAACTTGCCTGTACCGATCCAGTTGCGCCGTTGGCCGTAGCTGTCACCACAAATCCATATTCCGCCAACGCGGCAAACAGATCAGAAGTGAGTGTCAAATCAACGTTGCTCTCACTGTTGGCTGGCACGACCACCGAGGGCGCCAGATCCACCCACCCCTGGGGAATGCCTTGCGCGGACAAATCATAGGTGACTTGCGCGCCGGTGGGGTTCTTCACCGTCAAAGTGTAGAGCGCCTCTTCACCCGGTCGCACGGTTTGCGTCGTTGGCTCGATCGCTAGAATGTGTTGACTGGCGACCACAGTAGGCGGCAGGGTAATTTGCCCTGGCGCGCCCTGAACGAAGAAATCCACAGTCGTTCCCAACGTAACCTCCCGTACTTCGCCGGGCTGGAGGTTTGCCACGTTGGTCTTCCAGGTAAGAACTTGGCTGGTGTTGCCAGAAGAGAGGCTCAGGTCCCACAGGAGGGTATTCGTTGCAGTGATGACTTGGGTAGGTGGAATGTTAAAAGAACCGAGATCAACATCTACCCCTGTATTCTGAGGAATCTGCACCTGTGCAGTTACTGGGATACCGATGGATTCACCGATATCGTAAATCGACAAACCTGCAGCGCTCGTAGCGAAGAGGAGGTTATCCGCCGCTGCCATAGTAAAGCCAATATTGGCTGGGACGTCCATGCTGCTCACGATCAGATTATCGGGAGCGCTTGCATCTACTAGATGGAGTTGCGGGCTCTCTCCCGCCGGCGCTGATCCAAGACTCGAGAATGCATATTTGCCGTTGCCAAGGGCGATCGCGCCGTTGACCCCTCGCGACGCCCGGTTGAGCGTCTGGGTGGCGATGAGCCGAGGGGCACGAGGATCGCTGAGGTCTAGAGTCGCAAGTACAAGATTCCCGCCGAGGCCTGCATTGTTATCATTAAAGAAGTCTTGCCAGCCGCCTGAGCTCGCGGTCACCAGCGCTTGATTCCCTTGCCGGGCGAGTCCAATTAGTTGGACGGCGTTGGGAATAGACAGCGTGCGGACCTCGCTGAGGTTGGCTGGATCGCTGATATCGATCACCCGCACCACCCCAGCGCCAATCTGAGGGTCGCCGCCGGTCGAGGTGGTGCTGGCGACGAGCAGCGTCTGCGCGTCGGCTTGGGCGATCTGCCACATGTTGAAGTTACCGCCGCTTTGGTCCACGCCGCCGACGCTGCCAATGCCGTCATTGTTCGTGCCGTTGGTATTGAGCAATACATCAACAAGCTGCGGGGCGCTGGGATTCGAGATGTCGATCGACAGAATGTCGCCGTTTTGAGCAAAAATGTCATTGTTGGAAGTGAAGAAGACGAACTGTAACGTGGTGACAAAGGCATGGGTAGCGGTGACGAACAGGTCCGCCGCGAAGTTGTAGCGGATCTCGGGCGTGCTGCCCAAAAGCTGTGGGTTCTGCGGATCGGCCAGCGAATAGATTGCGACGACAAAGGTATTACCGCCGCGCAGCGCCACCAATTGATCGCCACGGATGCGGCAGACATTGGCCGCTGACCCCACGGTCTTGATAAATTGCGGCTGGGCAGGATCGGTGATGTCGAAGAGGCTGATGCCGGAGTTGCCGCAGACATAGGCGATGGCGACGTTCTGATCCGGGTGCCGGACCACATTGTTGGCGCCGCCAAGCGCCGCCTGTCCAATCAGAGTGAAGGGATCAGTGAACGAGGCCGATGTGTTGATCTGCAAGGTGTTCGTCACCACGCCATTGCCCGGAGGCAAGGTGTCGGGAGCGATAGATATGCTCGCGGTCACGGGTGAGCCAATGAGCAATTTGCCTTCCCCGATTGCGCCGGGAATAGGATCACCGTTGAGCTGCGTCACTCTCACTCGAATTGTGTAGTCCCCGAGCGTAAACCCCGTTGTGTCCAACATCCCCAGATCTAGGGTAGTCAGCGAGGTGAGCACGCTCAGGGCGGTTTGTACCGGTTGAGAGGTAAATACCGTCTGCCCGTTCGGATCTTCGACAAGATACGATACCAACGCCTGCTGCTCCATGTTGACAGCATTAAGCAAGCGAGCTGAGACAGTGACCTGGCCTCCTGGATCAGTAAAAGGAGGATCTGTGATGACAGAGACAACCGAGACGAACGCATTGCGCACGGTGAGCGCGCCGTGCACGGTGCGAGTAATCGACAGCGCTTCCTCCGGAGAAACTACAACTTCAAAATTAAACGCGAGGAGTTGTGTCGTCGAGGTTTGTGTCAGCGTCACCTGGATCGAGGCGAACTCATCTCGGTCCAACGTGACCGCGGCTTGACTCAACTGGCTAGTCACATCGGTAGGCAGAGCGCCCAGGCTGACATTGTACGTCGTCGTGTCCGTGCCGATGTTATGCAGCCGCAGCTCAAAGACAGCCGGCGTTTGCGGCTGCGCCACCTGGGTGTTGGGCAATAAGAACGCTTCAAAGTTATGCCGCGCCAGGCCGGAGGCAGCGGCGGCAAAGGCATCAAGCGATCCGCCGAGATTGTTCACCGCTGTCTGGATGACTCCTGGCGTGCTCGCTGCAGCCAAGGCGTTTTTTGCCGCCGTCAAATCACCGACAAAAAACGACAGGTTCGGATCGTTGGCGAGTTGGCTCAGGATGCTATCGAGCGCCGCCAGCGCCTGGCTCTTGAACACTGCACTATTTGGGTTCTGCACCAGATTCGTGAGCGCGAGGCTGAGGTCATTGAGGCGGTTGGCGAGAGCGTCATTCCCGAGTTGTCCTGCAGCAACCGCAGCATCGGCGATAGCATCCGCCCCTGGCACGGCAACACGCACGGGAATCGCAAAAATCTGCGGCTCCGACGCGCCGAAGTTGGCTGAAATCCGAGCGGTCAAGGTGCTATTCAGAGGAACAGTGGCGTTCGGAGTCAGCATGATCGTTTGCGTGATCGCCTGCCCCACGGCGAGCGAAGTCGGCGAGAGCCCAGTCAGGGTGAGGTTTGTTGGCAAAGCTGTAGTGAAGGTTACATTTTCCGCGACATTCCCCACCGACTCGATCGTCAGCATGGTTTCCCCTGGCGCCCCTGGCGTGGTGTTTACCGCTGGAGGATTCGCCGTAAGTGATACTCCAGTGAAGGGTTCAGTATCGGAAGTTGACGCGTTTGTGCCAACGACGTTTAGCGTAAACGATGCTGGCGTTCCTGGAGCAGGCAGTCCGCTCGTTGGTCGCAAGCAGACGCCTACCTCAGCAGTCTCCCCGGAAGGAATGGTAATCTGCGGCACACTTGTCTGGGCGGTAAAGCCAGATGGAACATTAGTAAAGTCTAAAGCGAAGGTGTCGGTGCCAGACGTATTGTTCTTGATTCCAATTTTGAATACGGTTGGAACCTGAGCTCCGCCGACCGGTACTGAGAATACTGGCTCTGCAACAATGTCGGCGACGAGGCTCGTCTGAGAACCAAGGTTGCCGAACTCGGGGGAAGAAGGGGGCGAATAGAGGAGAGTGCCACGGGCGGGTCGCCCAATGCTGCCGCGGCAACGATGGCAGCCGCCATCATAACCTCATAGTTGAGGAGGAGGACCGCTTTGAGTCCAGCAGAAGGAAGGGCCAAGGCGGAGATCTGTTTGGTAACCTCCAAGGTCCATTTGGCAAGAACTACCTTCAAGGGCTGAGCTGTGTAAGCTGCCTCCAACGAGGCAAGCGCGGTTGTTTCTACCACCAAGAGCGAGGCGTACTCTGCCGCAATGATCTCTGCGGCGACATAGCTTCCCTTGAATGCCGCAATGTACTGGCGTGCGATATCTTCGAAAATGGTCTGATGGCCACCATCCTCGGACACCAGCGTCGTTTCGCCGGAGTCGGGGTCAGACTCAAGCCATGCAATCGTCAGCTTGCCTTCGACGTCGACCATAGTATCGGGAACCAAAATGACACGTTCAGTCTGGACGCTCTGCGTGATTCTGGCCTTCGCCTCGTCAGAGAGTGGTAGTGCCAAAACCTCAGCGAAATTGCTGGAATCTACTACAACGAGTTTAGCGCCGCTTTCGAGGGCGGCCAGAAACGTTCGGTACGACGAAGACGGCTGCGCGCCAGTGAACGGAGGCAATTGACTTAAGAGGTCCTCAATTCCTTTGTCTTCGACTCCCAGGGCAAACCGCACTGCCGGTTGCACGATCTGCGCCTGCAGTGGCGATCCTTGGCTACGACGGGCCCCACAGAGAATATCGAGTTCGAAACGCGCAGTTACCGCTTGGGTAGCCTGATTCAACACAGGCTCACTAGACACCGCAACGATGCGAGGCGAGTCGGAGTAGATGCGCGTCATGGTGAATGTACTGAAGTTCTCCGCGAAGCGGTCCGAATTAACCAGAAAGGCTTCGCCGAGAAAAGACGCGACGCGGCCGGCCGTGCCTTCCGAAAGGGCAGATATCCTTTGTAGAGCATCCGCCCGTGCAACCGGATCGGTTTGATTCAACAGGGGGAGTAGGGAGTTCAGTTCTTCGCCCAGTGTCGCCAGTGATTGCTGTCTCGCTGTCAGTGCCGATTCTGCTTGACGCGAGGAAGATATTAACAACGTAACAGTGTTGAACCCGTTGATGGCCGGTCCTGTATCCGCTCCGATATTAAGACCAGAGCTGCCGCCATTCTGCCGAGCCGCGAACCCAATTCTGTCGAAGAGTGTTTTTTTGACTGTTTCGGTTTTCCCATCCGGGAACAAGAGGACCACTGCAAGGAACAGGCCTGTCAAAATTTGACTACCAAAAGGGAAGTTAGTCAGCACTTCTTGATAATCTGTACCACGGATGAGCAGATCACCCCCGATGTTCGCGTCCTCGCGGTTGATACGCACGTAGGGCGAGTAGGTATGTGTCGTGGAAGTAAAAACAGCGGACATAGAATTCGTGTTGACAAAGTGTCCGATTGACAGTGGCTTCCCTACAAGCTCGACCGTGTTGAAGGTTTCATCCAAAACTGTCGCAACATCCTGTGAAGATCCACCAGCAAAAAGCCCTGTTGCAGGAATCGTCAGTTCTCGCTGCAAACGGATGGTCACCTTGTGCCGCAGATTGTCCGGCATTTCCGTGAAGGCGCCCTGTACAGCAGTAAACGTCTGCCCGATCTGCGCACCGGCAAATGTCGGGTCCGCATCTTGAAAGCCACCGCCTGTGTTGAACTGCACCCAATAGTGCTCACGGGTTTCCGCCAGCAACTGCGGATCGTTAGCTGGATCGGCCAGTTCTGTGCCAGGGTCAAGGCACCCCACCACCCGCAACGGCGCGGGAAACATCGAGAGAATCAGTTCCGTGCCAGATTGTTTGGCAACGTACCTTGTACATATCGCGCTGGAATGTTAGAGGCACGCAGCAGCGCGATCAGCAAACTAGCCTGATCCAGCGCATTGCCTGCTTTGCTCCACAGGGTCCCCCGGGCTCCGCGTAATGACCCTTTGTAGGATTCATAGCCAATCTCATCGCGCACGAAGGCAAAGATCTGGGCAGCATTGTTCCCTAGCTCTTGCGCCTTCTGCACGATAAACGGATCTGTGCTGTCAGCATCGGGCGTAGGGGCGAGGTCGGCGGCTTGACCGTAGGCGGGCGGCGGGCCAAAGTCGAATGTCCAATGTGCAAAGTGCAAAGTCCACGGGACGCGCAGGCTGGTGGGGTGAAAGGTGGTGAAGATGAAGCAGAACAGAATGAGGCGGCAGATGTGTCTAAACCACGTGGCGTCAGTGTAGGTCACGACAGTCTCTCCGGACGTGAGCGGTCAACGTCTAGTTGAGCGATCGGCAACTAACGTCGATGCACCGCGGCGCTATACTCCAGTCGCGAGTTGAAAGGCAATACTCCAATTGGGGTATTTTTTCTCTCATCACCCCTTTACTTTTCGGGCGCCGTGCACCGCAGCGATGGCCTCCACCATAGAGTGCACCTGCAGTTTTTCGTAAATCGCCCGCTGATGCCGCCGCACGGTCTCGTAACTGATATGCAGCGTTTGCGCGACTTTTTTGGTGGTGAACCCCGGCACGTGATGTTCTAAAATCTCGCGCTCTCTCGCTGTGAGCTGAGTCACCTCGGGATTACTCGTCCGTTGAGGACGAGCGCGGAAGGTGTCGAGCACTCGCCGCGCAATGCCTAAGGACATAGGAGCCCCACCATTCCTGACATCCTGAATGACTCGCACAAGATCCGCTAAAGAGGTTTCCGCCTTGACAACGTATCCCACCGCTCCTGCTTCTAAAGCGGCGAAAAGGTGCGCGTCGTCATCATAGGCAGTCAAGACGACGCAGTCTGTCTGACACCCGCGTTCGACCAGCCCGCGCACAACTTCGACGCCTGAGAGGCCTGGCAGCCCGAGATCAATCAAGGCCACGTCAGGGCAGACCTGTGGGATCCCCTTCAAAGCAGCCTCACCGGTCGTATAACTGCCAACGACTCGAATCAGCGGAGTCGAGGAAAGAAGGGTGGTGAGTTCCGCTAAGAACTGCCGGTTGTCTTCAACCAGTACGACCCGAATGGGGGTAATGTTCCCGCTTCCACTGCCCATCTGGACCGCTGACATACCGCTTGGCTTGGTCAGAAAGCAATACTCCAATTGGAGTATTTTTACTGGAGGGGAAGTTCGATCTTGACGCTTGTCCCTTGGCCACACTGAGAAGTGATGGTCACCGTACCTCCTAGCTCTTCCGCTCGTCGCTGCATATTTCTGATGCCATAGTGACCGTCCAGCGCTGTGTCGAGGACAAAGCCAATGCCGTTGTCTTGCACGGCACAGATGACAGTCGCCCCATGACAGAACAAGCTTGCTTTGATTTGGCCTGCACGGGCATGGGTGACAGCATTGAGGATAGCTTCCTTATAGATGCGATCTAACGTGATCCGTAAGCGCAGGTCAGGCGGAGATAAGGAAGACACCTCCTGCGCGACTTCCAGCTCAAACTCGCAGCCGGTGTCTTCCGTGATCTCATGGCCCCAGCTACGGAGGTGACTACTGACCGCGTCCCAACTACTGTGTCGATCATCAAGCACCCAGAGAAACTCGCGCAAGCGACGTGAGGTTTTCGCCGTGAGGTCCTGGATAGTCTCCAGCCTCTTGCTGACACTTACGTTCCCTCCTCCTAACTGCGTTTGCGCGACTTCGGACGTACGCGAGATCACCGCGAGGTTATTGAGAATGAGGTCATGCAAGTCTGCGCGAATGTGTTCTTTCTCCTGTTGGGACGCCTGCTCCACAGCTAGCCGTTCGTGGTAGAGCGCAAGATTGTCCATCGCTAAAGGAAGGGCAAAGGGCAGGAGCAGGAAAAAGAGGGCAAAGTAGCGAAAGTCAACCGGTGGCAGCCGTAACACTCCAGGCAGTAAATACAAACAGATGAAGAAAAGGCTGACGAGGACCGGCGCCATCAGGCTCAGACGGATCTGTTTCCGTAAGAAGGGGTCCCCTGCTTTCATGAGCGAGTGCAGAAAGGCGCCGGCAGTGACCATGACCCAGGCAAACAGCAACGGGAACGTTGTTCCGAAAGCGGTCATGCCAGACAAATACAAGGTCGTGGCAAGGAGAAAACTGGCGTAGGGGAGATACAACATCCAAGGGTAATTCTTCAGGATTCGTTTGGGTCCAGGAAAGAGCAAAGCGAAATGGGCAAGAGTGCTCAGGCCACCGGCTGCGGTGTGAAGAGTGACGGTAAACAGCTTGAAAGCGAAAGGCGTGAGAGTGATGGACCGTGCAACCAACGGTGCCGAACTGGTGAAATACAAGGCACTGGCTAACAAAAAGAAGGCGAGCACAGCACCTTGCGGCGAATGATGGCGGCGGAAGACCGACACCGCACTGCTGAGACAGACCACGACGACCAGATAGATGAGCCAGGTCCGTCTGAGTACGACGAGAAGAGGCAGGGAACTGACTCCCACGGGCTCTGTGCGGAAACTGCCATCTTGATCTACGAAAGTGACCGGAACCGCCGCTTGAGCCTGTAGAAGATTGTAGATCTGTTCCTGCATGCGCCACCACCTGGCTTCGGCAGCAGGGCTGAAAAACTCTGGCAGACGAAGCGAGATGGTGGCATCGAGGCTGAGATGGGCGATTTTGTCGATTTCCGGTTCTGCGAGGGAAAACCAAAACCCGGACGCGAAGGAGAGAGCAGGAGAAGTACGGTCAAATTTTGGTCAAATTTGCCGCACTCTCTTGCTGCTCTTTGAATGCCTGGGCGTAAAGACAGCGCTTGCTGGGATGTGCCGTGCGTACTCCAGAATTGTAGGGCGTGTGCAGCACGCCGATTCGATGGCGCGCAGGACGCGCCCCACACTACTGCGTACGTTAGCGCACGCTACGCGACTCTTGGTTCTCACGCTCGATGCGGGTAAAATACCCCCACATTTATGAGTACCGACGCTTTGACCCAAATCGAACGTGTGTTCTCTGCCCTTCCTCGCGCCGAGCGAGAAACCATTATTCGGCATGGGGTTGCGTTGCGGCTGGCCGACCTTAACAAACGGCTCTTTTTAGCCGAAGGCAAGGTTCGTGCATTTGTGGAGCGGTATCACACAACCCTGGAGCAATTGGACGCGATCGGGCTGCCCGATGATGCTGGTGTTGAGATGCACGAGGATTACATTATGTGGCACCATTGGACCAACGTCGCCCGGCAAACCGCCCGGGACATCGCCGCATTGCAAAAGATCGCCCAGCACGGTCTCCTCGGAGAGGTTGCGCCTGATGTTGGCGACTGAACGGCTGCTGGAAATCGAGCAACGGTTTGACACCGCCATCACGCGCATCGTTCCGCTCGAACTTGATGGGCAAACCTTACGACTCATCCTGTACCTGAAAGATGGCACGAACCTTCGCCTCACCGAACAATGGAATGGCGACCAACTCGAACGCTACAGTTACTATTGGTTAACCCCAGAGAACGAATTGAAGATCGGTTGGGACAATGCTCCACATCACACACACCTGGATACATTCCCTCACCACAAACACGTTGATCGCCAGGCCAACTTGCAACCATCATCGGAAACTCGCCTCGAGGAGGTGATGGCGTCTATTCGCGGCGTCGTGAAATAGAATTGTAGGGCGTGCGTAGCGCGCCGAGGCAAATGGCGCGTGATACGCGCCCTACACCACTCAGTCTACGACACTTCTTCATTCAATAAGGAGACACTCCACTCACTGAGCAAGATGAGAGAAAACCCTTTTGGCTTCAGTGCGCTTACAAATCGCTCATCGGCGGTAATCAATGAAATTCCCTCCCTGAGCGCAAGCACCAGGTAGAGAACATCATAAACCGCTCGGTCGTGCTGTACATTCTGTGAGAACGAGACAAGGGTCAGAACGAAACGACGGGTAGAGAACATCATAAACCGCTCGGTCGTGCTGTACAGCAAGGGTGAGGGCTTCTTCCACCAACGTCCGATGCTCAATTTCCTCAATTCCCAACTGACAGAGAAGCTGAAACGCTTCTTGCATATCCTCGTGAGGCGTACCGGTGCGCCGTGCGTACCTTCCCTGTACGTTCGCGCACTCAGTCAGGGCGAAGTCGGGCGCCAAAAGCCGAATGGTTCTAGCGCGATGCAAAGCCGCAAGCACCCTACATCTTGTCGGAATTGTCTTCTGGGACCATGAGCTTGACGAGCGCGCTCGCGTCAAGAACGTAGCGCATCACCGCGCGCGATCCTCGCGAAGCAATTCCAGGGACAAGTTCAGCGGCTTCCCCCACCGGTGCAACAACCGCTCCCTGAGCCGTGCAGCAGCAGCTAACACAGGGTCTTCCACGATTGGCGTGAGTTCGACTTCCACTCGTTGCCCATCGGGCAATCCCGGAGATTCCTCACGTTCTACCACCTTCCCTCGGATAGTTCCGCAGGCTTTCATTGCTTCACCTTGGCTGCGATCTTTGCCCTCATTTTCCGCGTTGAGTCGCAGGAAAGCAAGCGTTTTTATTCCCTCGCTCAGGCCCGTCGTTCGAGAGACACGGGGTTTCTTTCCGCTCATCCCGGCCTGCGGCCCTAGGAGTCAATAGGCAGACCTGACCACATTCCCCATGCCGCTTGCTCCCTGTCGTCTGGCAATATACGAGTCGCAATTGAGATACAATTGAGTTTCAGGAGAGAACCCACCTATGAAATTCGCGAATGTCAGAACCTTGAAAGCAAATACTGCCGCACTCCTGCAAGCCGTCGAAGCAGGCGAAGAGGTTATTATCACCTATCATGGCAAACCAAGGGCTGTCTTACTCAAGATTGGCGAGGAAGAGGAACACAAGTCCAGCAAGAAACGGCAAGGAGTCCTCCGTAAGGACCACCCGTTTCTGAAGTTGATCGGCAAAGGCAAGGATGAAGCTCTTGACGTCAGTCGCAACAAATATCGCTATGTGGCTTTGGCCATTGAAGGAAAACGAGAAGATGAGTCTTTGTCGACACGGGAGCATTTTACGCGGCGCTGAACAGCAAAGACCACCATCATGGGGAAGCGGCCCTGCTTTTCGAGCATGCAGTACAGGAAACATGGCGGTTGCTCACCTCCAATTTTGTCCTTTCGGAAACCCATGCCTTAGTGTTGACCCGCTTGGGTCGGGACTTGGCGGCGGACTGGCTTCGTGATGTGCCGGCTGCGGTGGTCCGCGTCACGGCACAGGATGAGGCTAAGGCTAAGCAGATTCTTTTTCGCTATCGCGACAAAGAATTTTCGTACTGCGATGCCACCAGTTTTGCGGTCATGGAACGACTGCGCCTTCGCCATGTCATGAGCTTCGACCCGCATTTTACCCAATATGGCAAGTTTACGGTGGTGCCGGCGGTGGAGTGAGAGCAAATGGCGCGTGATACGCGCCCTACCCTACTTGGTTCCAAATCTTTCTTGTGAGAAACACTGATGAAGCGCTGTAGCCCAGATGCAGCGCGGCGGAATCTGGGGAAAACTGCCGAGTCCTGAGATTGTACCCCGCTCCATCCAGGCTCCCTTTCTACTCCTCCAGAATCGTGGGGCGTGCTGTGCACGCCGACGTGATGGCGCGTGGGACGCGCCCTTCCTCGGCGCAGTCTCCAGCTGTCAGCTTGTTTCTCATTCATCACTCTTCATTTTTTCATCTTCACCTGTGGCGTCCGGTGTTCTTCCTTGCTTCCCTACACCAAGTGACGTAAATGTGGCATATTCCTGCTCTCAGGAGAACCTCCCATGCAGAGAATCAACATTGTGCTGGATGAGAAACTCGTCAGAGAAGGCATGAAACTGTTTCAGAAAAAGACGAAGAAAGAACTCATCGACTTTGCCTTACGGGAAATCATCCGCCGCGAAAAGGCGAAAGGCATCCTGGCGCTAGAGGGAAAGGTCAAATGGGAAGGGGATCTGCAGGCAATGAGGAACGAACGCTTTGCGGATCTTGGTTGATACGTCAGTGTGGATTGACTTCTTTCGTGGGGAACCTTCACGCGAAAGAGAGATCTTGAAAGTGTGCCTCGCTCAACGAGAGTACATTGCTACGAGCGGCCTTATTGTCCAGGAGATTCTGCAAGGGATTCGGGATGACACCCAGTATCGTGAAACTTTTCGGTTCCTGGGATTCTTTCCCTGCGTTGACCTCCAATTCTCTGACCATGTCGAAGCCGCCAATATCTATCGGCAACTACGGAAACGGGGATTTACTATTCGCAGTCCTATTGACTGTCCTATTACAGCCTTGGCTATGCGTTGCCGGTTTCTTCTGCTTCACAAAGACAGAGACTACCCTACGATTGCCCGTTTCTATCCCTTGAAACTGTATGAAGAGGGCATTTCATAAGTTTCATTATCCCTCGCGACGATTACAAACGCGCCCGGAATCAGCCACGCAATGATGTCGAAGAATAGTTGTGGGATTGCAGCCCCGAGGGTGCCGAGGTTGTTGGTATCGTCGGCCATGGCTTTTCTGCAAATCGTCGGGTTGAGTGGTCTTCGCACGCGCAGTGCGCGCTACGCTCCTCCAGCATTGTTGGCAGTTCGGGTGGTGTGCTACATTCGCTGCTCGAACGAGTGGGAGCGCAACGTATGAAAGCTCGTAAGCGCAGAGAGTTTGGCCAACATATCATTTCCGACCCGGAGATTTGTCACGGACATCTGACGTTCAAAGGCACACGGATGTTGGTTAAGGATGTGCTCTATTTCGTGGCTCAAGGCTACGACTGGAACACTATCTCGAAGGAGTTTTACGGATTGCCTCGTGAAGCTATTGCCGAAGCAATCGACCTAGCGTGCAGAGCACTTCTTGAGAAGACGGAGAAGCAGATCGAAAGGCGAAAGCGGGCGGCGTGATCATCATTGATGAGAACATCGTGCAAAGCCAACGCGACCGGTTGGGTGCTCTGAAGATTCATTTCCGTCAGGTCGGTTTCGAGATCGGCAGGCGTGGAATGAAAGATCGTAACGATATTATTCCGCTGCTGCATAAGCTGCGACGCCCGACGTTCTTCACCTGCGATCAAGATTACTACGAAAAGGCACTACTTCACGAAGGTTACTGCCTTGTTTATCTCGATGTGTGGCCCACCGAGGCCGCTGAATACATTCGCCGCTTCCTGGGGCATCGTTCATTTCGCACTCAGGCTCAACGTATGGGCAAAGTCGTGCGCGTGCGCCGCAGCGGGCTGAGCTGGTGGGAGATGGGTGCGAAGACCGCGTGTACCGTGAGTTGGTGAAACGCTGTATTTGATAACAGCCAGACGCCTCTTTCCCCATTAATGATCTCAGTGGTCTGCGTGCACGCAGTGCACGCTACGGTGGCACAGGATTCAGATGTCCAGATGGACAGAGCGTATGTTCCGCAATCACAGCAATAGCGTCTCTTTGCATCATTGCATCAGCCGACTGGAATTTGGCGCGGCTATGAAATTGTTTACTTGCTTCTTGCATCACATCTGCTACAGCACTGCCTCCAGGACTTTGCGCTTTTACCGTACAGTAGAACTTCCCATAGCCTGATAGTTCTTCTTCATATCCTTCAGGCCAGCTTGTTATAGTCGGAGAGCACCGCTTAAGTTCACCTATATGGTCTTTAAGCGCCCGATCGAATGCGCTCTGATTACCAATCTCTCCATAGTCTTTGCCGTGATAGTATACCCTTTTGGAAAAGACCCCGTTTCCTTCCTCATCTAACCCAACAAGGAGATCACATAATGTTCCTATTGGAATATCGACGCCATAGAGAGGAAGCGAGATGGGATTATCCAGGAATTTTCTTTTGTATTCATCACAGAGAGTTTTTAATTCACTGCGTGGCTTGTTTTGGAGCGCATCGCCGATGTTACAGATCAGGCTGCCAAGGGCATCATCACTGCAGAACCGGTTCAGGCCCATTTGCACTTCAGTAATGTAATCTAATTCACATCCCCCCAGCCCAGGGTCAACAGGTAAGTCTTGCCCAGGTCCAGGCGGCCCAGAGGGTATAGATGTGGCATGTATCGCAGTAGGCTGCTGGGCATGGCTTTGGGGCAAGGTTGCGAGAAACCAGAAAGCCAGCATCAAAATTAAATAGCAACCGATCAGTTGACGTTTCATAGGCTGATCCTTGTCTTATTGATGCCTCATTGTGTCCTCCTGCCTTCAGTCAATTTTATAGCGTGCGCACCGCGCACGCTACGCTGCTAAAATATGTCACTCACGATATGACCTCCGTAGTAGTTCACGATTATGTTGTTCATATCGTAATAAATGTCATTCTTGGTGCCAGCGTCATACCACGGTATGCGATCGTAGATTCGTTTCATCTCGTCCTTGGCTTGCTCCCAGGTAGGTCGCGGATTCCCCTCTGTAATTCTCTTCTTGAGATCTTCCCACTCTTCTCGTGGGGTTTTCGTTTTACATTTTTCCAGACCGGTTGGATCAATAAGATTGATAGGGTCATTGAGTACGTAGCCGTACAAGTTAGGATCACCGCCCTCAAACAGAATCGGATCTTTCGCCGTCCATCTTCCCGTCTCAGCGTCGTAGTCTCGCGCGCCGAAGCGAACGAGCTTTGTTTGTGGATCGTACAAGCCGCCGGCAAAGCCAAATGGCTGGAACCCGGGGTTCGTGTCCTGAAGCACGTTGCCAAATTCGTCGTAGTCCATCCGCTGCACAATCGTGCCGTCAGTGACATCGACTACCAACCGTGGACTCCCGAGGTGATCGGCAAGGATGCGATATCTCACCCCGCCTTTAATCATATAGTCCGGGACATTGGCCCGGCTGCCGTATACGAAGCGGCTGACCACGTTGTTATTGCCATCCAACTCGGCGACAATGCGCAGCCCGTCCTGATAGAGAAATCCTTGTACCAATGTGTTGTTGACTTTCTTGCCGATGCGGCGATTCTGCCCGTCAATCACATAGTCGATCTGTGTGCCGCCGGGTAAAGCCACGGAGCGCAGATTGCCTAGGACATCGTACTGATACGTGGTCACTACCGCGCCAGCGGTCTTGGTCGCCAACTCACCGTTGGCTGTGTAGGTGTAGGTATTCCCAGCGTAGGTCAGCAGCCGGTCCTGAGCGTCATAGGTAGGCGCGGCGCCCAGGCCAGGACCGCTGAGGCGGTTGCCGTTGCTATCGTAGGTGTAACTGGCAGTTGTGGCGCCATTTTGCTTGACCTCGATCAAGCGGCCGGCCAGATCATAGCCGTAATCAAACGTCGTGGTCGTCCCACCAATAGTCTCGACCTTCTGCGCGATGCGTCCAAGTTTGTCGCGTGTGTACTGCGCGTTATAGAATTCGCTAGCGTCAGCAAAGGCGCTGTAGCTGGTCAACTCCCCGAAACCATTGTAGCCCCATGAGTCAGTAATGCCCTCCAGTGTCGTGCCTGAGATCAACCCATGCTGCGCATTACGCGTCAGGGCGAGATTGCCCACCTGTATGAGCAAATTGTCATTATCGTAGGCAAAGCCGATGCCGCTCTCATTAACGCTCAGGTTGTTCATACGGAAGTTGTTGTCGTACGTGCGGCTGACCGTACCGGCGACCGTCCCTGTCCAGGAAGTATCCTCAAGCAGCGCGCCGTCTCCGGTCAAACGCCCAGAGCAAGTCAATATGGTGCTCTTCCGGGAAAATACCGAAGACCTTTATGCCGGGATCGAGTTTGAAGCTGGCGGCCCCGACGCCAGGCAAGTGCTAAACTTCCTCAAAGAGAATTTTCCCGCCATGTAT
>DATLYA010000380.1:0-9640 GCA_035575235.1 Candidatus Methylomirabilota bacterium | reverse complement strand
GCGGCGGCGAAGAAAAAAGGGATTCCCTCGATCGTGCAATTCTTTGGTGCGCAGACGGCGCGGGAATTGCGCGCGCAGGGCCAGCAGGCGGATCTCTTAATCGGGAACAACGTGTTAGCGCACGTGCCCGATCTCAATGACTTTGTGCGCGGCCTGAAGCTGCTCCTCAAGCCGCAGGGGGTCCTCACCATGGAATTCCCGCATCTCCTGCGCCTGATGGAGGAGAACCAGTTTGATACGATTTACCATGAGCATTTTTCCTACTTCTCCCTGCTCACGGTCACGAAGATCTTCGCAGCGCATGGCTTGACGCTCTTTGACGTAGAAGAAATTCCGACGCACGGCGGCTCCTTGCGGATTTACGCCAGACAGAGGGAAGATGAGACAACCCCGCTTGGGGCGAGCGTGAGGGCGCTGGTAGCGCGGGAGGAGGCGGCCGGGTTTTCCGATCTGGAGCGATACGGCTCCTTTACCGAACAGGTCAAAGAGACAAAGCGGAAACTCCTGGAGTTTTTGATTACCGCCAAGCGGCAGGGCAAGGCGGTGGCCGGGTATGGGGCACCGGGCAAAGGCAATACGCTGCTCAACTACTGCGGCATTCGCACCGATTTTCTTGACTATGTGGTGGATCGCAATCCCTATAAACAGGGCAAATTCCTGCCCGGGACGCATATCCCTATTTATCCTCCTGAGAAGATTCAGGAGACCAGGCCGGACTATATACTGATCTTGCCCTGGAATCTCAAAAATGAAGTGATGGAGCAGATTTCTTATGTCCGGGAGTGGGGCGGGCGGTTTGTCGTGCCGATTCCTGAAGTTAAGGTCTATGCATGATCTTCACTGAAACAAAACTCAAAGGCGCGTTCGTGATAGAGCCTGAGCGCCTTGAAGATCAGCGCGGGTTCTTCGCCCGCACCTGGTGTCAGAAAGAGTTTGTCGCGCACGGGCTCAACCCGCGCCTGGTGCAGATGAGCGTTGTCTTCAGCAAAAAAAAGGGAACCTTGCGCGGCATGCACTACCAGGTGGCTCCGCATGAAGAAGTAAAAATTGCGCGTTGTACCCGCGGGGCGATCTATGACGTCATCATTGATCTACGTCCTGAGTCGCCAACTTTTAAAGAATATGTGGGAGTCGTTCTCAGCGCCGAGAATCGAACCATGCTCTATGTGCCGGAGCGCTTTGCGCAGGGGTATCAGACGCTTGAGGACAATACGGAGGTTGTGTACCAGATGTCCGAGTTTTATGCGCCCGAATGCGCGCGGGGCGTCCGGTGGAATGATCCGGCGTTTGCCATCAAGTGGCCGCTCGCTGATCCTATTATGATCGAGCGCGACCGTAATTATCCGGATTTTTCTTGGTAAAGAGCGGTTTTGATGAATATCGCCGATTTGCCCACTACTCTTGATCTGACTGCTTTGGGCCGGGAGATGCATCAACTGATTACTGAACTCTACCCGCTGTGTCGCAGCATCACGGGCAACGGCCTCCGCGAGAGCTTAGGCATCCTCAAGAGATATCTTCCTCTGGAGCTGCAGGAAGTGCCGACGGGAACCCAGGTGTTTGATTGGACTGTACCGAAAGAATGGAACATCCGGGACGCCTATATTAAGAATACCCAAGGCGAACGAGTGGTTGATTTCCAAAAATCGAATCTTCACGTGGTGAATTACAGTATTCCTGTGAGGAAAACAGTCTCTCGGCAAGAGTTGCAGGAGCATGTGTTCACCCTGCCTGAACATCCAGATTGGATTCCGTACAGAACCTCGTACTACAAAGAAAACTGGGGTTTCTGTTTGAGTCACAGGCAATGGCTCGAATTGACAGAGGACGAATATGAAGTTTGTATCGATTCCTCTTTGGAGCCGGGTTCTCTGACCTACGGCGAGTATTATCTGCCGGGAGAAAGCGCAGACGAGGTATTGCTCTCGTGCCACGCCTGTCATCCGTCCCTTTGCAATGACAACCTCTCAGGCATGGCGCTCGCGACCCTTCTGGCGCAGTCTCTGCGTTCGCTTTCACTGCGATACTCCTATCGGTTTCTTTTCATCCCCGGCACTATTGGTTCTATTACCTGGCTCTGCTTGAATGAGAGTCAGGTTGCCAGAATTAAACATGGATTGGTTCTGGCGAACGTTGGGGATGCTGGTCGCTCGACCTACAAGAAAAGTCGCCGTGGCGATGCGGAAATTGACCGTGCAGTCATCCACGTCCTCCAGCATTCGGGAGAGGATTACGAAGTTATTGATTTTTCACCCTATGGGTATGATGAACGGCAATTCTGTTCACCCGGATTTAATCTTCCGGTCGGCAATTTGATGCGGACGCCACACGGGCGCTTTCCTGAATACCACACCTCGGCTGATAATCTCGATTTCGTTCAGCCGCCATATCTTGCGAATTCATTTGTAAAATGTTTGACAGTTCTTACTGTGTTGGAAAACAATCTTACGTACCTCAATCAGAACCCCAAATGCGAACCACAGCTAGGAAAACGGGGCCTCTACCGGGCGATAGGCGGTCCAGAAGGAAAGACGGATGAACTGGCGATGCTCTGGGTCCTTAACTTATCCGATGGCAACCATAGCTTATTGGATATCGCCATGCGCTCAGGCTATCCGTTCAACACTGTTAAAAGGGCGGCAGACCTGCTACGCGAACACTCCCTCCTTAAAGAACGTTCTCTATAGTCGCCATCAGGAGAGTGCACCATGAACGCTTTAGCGGGGCAGATTGGAGTGGTCACCGGCGCCAGTAGCGGCGTGGGCAAAGCCATCGCCTTGAGTCTTGTGGCGCAGGGGGTGCGGCTTGGCGTCGTCGGACGCAATCCTGAAACCCTGGCAACCGTTATGGAAGCGGCCAGAGTCAGGGGGACGCGCGCGCACTGCTATCGCGCTGACTTCACCAAAGATGAGGACATCAATAGCCTTGCCTCTCAGCTGCGGCAGGACTTTCCCCATATTGACCTCCTCGTGCATAGTGCTGGAGTGCATGCGCTTGGTCGGGTAGCAACCGCCTCCATCAACGAATTTGACTGGCAATATCAGGTAAACGTTCGCGCTCCGTATGGGTTAACTCAGGCGGTATTGCCGATGTTTCGGCCGCGGCGAGGGCAAATCGTCTTCATCAATTCCAGCGTCGGCCTTGATGCACGGGCCAATGTCGGACAATATGCCGCCACCAAACACGCCCTCAGAGCCGTTGCCGATAGTTTGCGCGACGAGGTCAACCCGGAAGGGCTACGGGTCCTTAGTGTATTCCTTGGGCGCACGGCTACTCCTCTACAGGAAATCATTCACCAGAAAGAGGGAAAACCATACTATCCTGAACGCCTGCTGCAACCTGAAGATGTGGCTGCGGTTGTCATCAACGCCCTCTGTCTGCCATGGACCGCGGAAGTGACAGAGATCAAGATTCGACCGTTCCTCAAAATTTGACAGGAACAACCCTTTACACGTCTTCTCTGCACACTGGGGTTCTTCAGGATCGTGAGACAAAACGCTAGCGGCGCAGAAGAGCAAAGCCGGCGTTGTCCTCATGACGAGGTGCCCTGCGGCTTGGCTGCACGAAGTGCTCCTGAGGATATCGAAAAACTCGGGGCAGGCTCCAACGACACAGCAATCTCCGGGTTTGGGCAAAGATTGCCGCGCTCCGCTCGCAATGACACGTGAACCTTCAGCCATCCCCTTAGTAGCGCTGAAACGCTTTTTCCGTCTCAATCAAGCGCTTTGTCCGGCAATCCGGGCCGCCGGGGAGCAGAGGCTCCGCGCCTTGTGGGCAGTGGCGCCGGTCATTCTCGCTGTCCTGGCCATTCTGACGGCGACAGGGATCCTCGCTGCAGCACCCGCCTATCCAGTAAAAAAGGGGCCGACAGGCCGGTATCTGGTTGATCAAAAGGGCGTCCCGTTTTTGATCGCCGGCGAGTCCCCACAAGCAATGATTGGCAATGTAAGCGAAGCGGACGCAGAATTGTTCTTCGCTAATCGGCGAGCCCACGGATTCAACACCGTATGGATCAATTTGCTGTGCGCCACCTATACCGGCTGTCGTCCTGACGGCAGCACGTTCGACGGCATACTGCCCTTCTCGCTGGAGAACAACTTCTGGTCGTGGTTCACCCTGCTGCCTGAGCGCGTAGAGCAAAAATTACCTGGCTTCTTCACCGAACCCCGCCCTGATTTTTCCACCCCTAATGAAGCGTACTTCGCTCGGGTTGATCGGATTCTTCAGCTGGCGGCGAAGTACGGCTTCCTCGTGATCCTGGACCCGGCCGAAACCGGCAGCTGGCTGCGCGTGATGAAGCATAATGGCATAGACAAATGTCGAGAATATGGACGTTTTCTGGGAAAACGGTATCTAAACTTTGACAACATTCTCTGGATGCATGGAAATGATTATGGTTTGCCGCATGCTGATCACGATGCAACGAATGACGCCTTTGTCATTGCCATAGCCTTGGGCATTAAAGATTTTGATGTGCGCCATCTCCACACCGTGGAGTTTAATACGTCCTCTTCACTCCCTCCTGTCGGTTCTCTAGAGAATGAACGGTGGGCATCGCTGATTGATTTAAATGCTTCCTATACTTACCGACCTGTCTATGAGCAAATCCTCAAAGATTACAATCGCCCGAATTTCTTACCCACTTTTATGGTGGAATCAGGGTATGAGTTTGAAAATATTGCATTGCTCGGTTCAGCACCTAGAAATCTTCGCGCGCAGGCGTATTGGTCAAACCTGAGCGGCGCCACTGGGCAAATGTATGGCAACAAATATACCTGGCAATTCATCAATGGCTGGAAGGATCATCTCGATACTCCTGGTTCCGTGCAAATGGCTTATGTGACAGCATTGTTTGAATCGCGTTCCTGGTATGAGCTTGTTCCAGATCAGAATCACACAGTAGTGACGGCTGGGTTTGGCGCCTTCGGGTCAGGGGACTATGTGACAGCTGCCCGCACCTCTGATGGCAAATTGGTGATGGCCTACGTACCTTCCGCTCGCACCCTGACGGTTGACATGAGTAAACTGAGCGGCCCTGTCGCCGCCCGGTGGTACGACCCTACGAGAGGCGCGTTCACCGGCATGGCCGGCTCTCCATTGGCAAACGCGGGCTTCCGGAACTTTACCACGCCAGGGCGCAACGCTGACGGGGATGAGGATTGGGTGCTGGTGCTGGAGACGTCCGCTCCGTAAGTTTCCGTTCGGATTGTGGCGGAACGGGCGTGCTCCGCCGAGAAAAGATCTTCATTATCAGCAAGGCATTCGAGCGGCGCGCGTCTGATAGGAGATATATACCATGAAAGTCGTACTCTTCTGCGGCGGATTGGGCTTACGCCTGCGAGAGTTTTCGGAACACATTCCGAAACCTATGGTCAACATCGGCTACCGGCCGATCCTGTGGCATGTGATGAAGTACTACGCCTATTACGGCCATAAAGACTTCATTCTCTGTCTGGGCTTCGGGGCTGATATTGTAAAAAACTATTTTCTCAACTACAACGAGTGCCTTTCGAATGATTTTACCCTCTCAAAGGGAGGAAGAGACCTGCGGCTCTTTAACAGCGATATCGACGACTGGAATATTACGTTTGCTGATACCGGCCTCAACGCCAATATCGGTCAACGCTTAAAGGCGGTGGAAAAATACCTTGGCGACGACGAGGTGTTTCTGGCGAATTATAGCGACGGGCTGACCGATTTGCCGCTCGACGCCCAGATTGAGCATTTTTACCAGGAAAAAAAGATCGCCAGTTTCCTTTGCGTCACCCCGAATCTCAGTTGCCACTTCGTTTCTCTTTCCCCCAACGGCGTGGTGCAATCAATCGAGAACGTGCGTCAGGCTGACCTGCGCATTAACGGCGGGTATTTTGTCTTCCACCGCGATATCTTCAAATATATGCGCAACGGTGAAGAACTCCTTCACGAACCGTTTCAAAGGTTAGTTGAACAACGACAAGTGATCGCCTACAAGTACGACGGCTTCTGGGGCTGTATGGATACGTTTAAAGACAAGCAGTATCTGGAAGAGCTCTACACGCGAGGCAATGCGCCGTGGGAGGTGTGGAAAGACGCGCCGGCAAAGCGTCAGGCGAGGGTTCGCACTCACGTTGTTGACGCCTTGAAGCATCGTCAGGAAGCGCCAGAAGCGTGAGGACTAAAGGGTAAAACTCTCACAGGAGAGCATAAGGTCAGGGTGTCATTGCGAGCGGAGCGAAGCAATCTTTGCCCGCATCCAGAGACTGCCGCGACGCTGGTCGTTTCCGGCCGTCGCGACGTCGCCTGCCTGGCCGGGCTGTGCAGCCAGGGGGGTATCGCACGGTCCTGAACGTCTTTTCCCTTTTCGGCTATGCTCACCTTAGGGTTCAATACTGATCCTACCCGCGCCTGTCGCGTCCTGTGCCTTGGAGCCCATTGCGACGATATTGAAATAGGATGCGGCGGGACGCTTCTCCGACTGGCAGCTACGCACCCGAAGCTTGATGTGTACTGGCTTGTCTTCACCTCCACTCCTGAACGCGAACGCGAAGCGCGCCATAGCGCCCAGACGTTCCTCGCCGAGGTCGCAAAGAAGACGGTGCGTATCGATGCGTTGCAGGATGGCTACTTACCATACCTGGGAGGGAAAGTAAAAGATCGTTTTGAAGAAATCAAGCAAAAATTTTCTCCTGACATGATCTTTACCCATTATCGTCAGGATTTGCATCAGGATCACCGTTTGGTCGCGGAATTGACATGGAATACCTTCCGGAACCATCTGATTTTGGAGTATGAGATTCCGAAATATGACGGCGACTGTGGCTCGCCTAATTTTTTTGTCCCGCTAAATGAATCTGTCTGCCGTCGGAAGATTGACTACATCCTCAGTGCGTTTCCCAGCCAGCGTGAAAAACACTGGTTTTCCCGTGAACTCTTCTCCGCGATTTTACGATTGCGGGGGATGGAGGCGAATGCTGCGAGTGGATACGCCGAGGGTTTCTACTGTCGCAAGGCGGTCCTGGGAATGGAGGTTCGATGAAGGTTTTAGTTACTGGTCATACCGGTTACATCGGCGCCGTGCTTGTTCCACTACTCCTTGAGGCAAAGCACGAGGTTATTGGCCTCGATACCGACTTCTTTGCCGGTTGTGATTTTAATGATGATCTTGTCAAGGCGCCTGCTTTACGTAAGGACCTCCGGGATGTCACAGTAGATGATCTGGCAGGCTTCGAGGCGGTGATTCACCTTGCAGCTCTTTCGAATGATCCCCTTGGCGACCTCAACCCTCAGTGCACCTATGATATCAACCACCGGGCGTCGGTGCGCCTCGCGCAACTCGCTAAAGAGGCTGGCGTGCCTCGCTTCCTTTTTTCGTCTTCGTGCAGCCTATACGGCGTGGCGGCTGGGGATAGTCTCCTCGCTGAGGATGCGCCCTTCAACCCGGTGACGCCTTACGGGGAATCTAAGGTTCGGGTAGAGCAAGACGTCTCCCCTCTCGCTGACGATAGCTTTAGTCCCACCTTCCTGCGCAATGCGACTGCGTATGGCGTTTCCCCGCGTCTCCGCGCCGATATAGTAGTGAACAACCTCGTCGGCTTTGCGTATACTACAGGCGAGGTTCTGATCGCCAGTGACGGGACGCCGTGGCGCCCCCTGGTGCACGTCGAAGACATTGCCCGCGCGTTTCTTGCCGTGCTCCAGGCGCCGCGAGAGCTGGTGCATAATCAAGCGTTCAATGTTGGTCGGACCGAGGAGAATTACCAGATTCGGGACGTGGCTGCGATGGTGGAGGAAATCGTACCCGGCAGTCATGTGAAGTACGCCAAGGGCGGTGGTCCTGATCTTCGTTGCTATCGCGTCAACTGTGACAAGATCGCTCGCACCCTGCCGGAGTTCCGTCCGCAATGGACCGTACGCCGGGGGATTGAACAACTTTACACTGCATATAAGAAACATGCGCTGACCGCCGAGGAATTCAGCGGGACGCGTTACATCAGGATCAAGCACCTTAGATTATTACTTGCAACTGAGCGTCTTGATCGAAGCCTTCGATGGTTGCCTCAATTACCTTTGCCTAACCAGATAGCGGCCTTTTCATCATCAGGGCTTCCATAACTCACGGAGTGCTGTGCGGGCGAACTATCTGATCAGAAGATAGTAGTTCAACCCTGCGGTGAAACCTGTATGCTATGATGAATTTCCTACTTCGCAAAAACCAGCGCGACCTCCGTGCGGGAGATTGGATAGAGGTAAAAAGCGCGGAGGAGATCCTTGCCACCTTGGACGATCAGGGCTGTTTGGAGGCCCTTCCGTTCATGCCAGAAATGCTTACGTACTGCGGACAGCGCATCCGCGTCTACAAGCGCGCCGATAAAACCTGCGACACGATTGAGTACAGTGGGGCAAGGCGCATGTTCAATACGGTGCATCTCGAAGGGACTCGCTGCAGTGGAGAAGCTCACGGGGGATGTCAGGCTAGATGCCTCCTGTTCTGGAAGGAAGCGTGGCTCCGGCGCATAGACGACAAGGGATCAATGCGTTCGGACTCGAAAGCCTCCAGATCAGCCGTTGCGCCGATCCCTCACGGCGGTAGTGCTAGCCATACGATCTGCACTCAGGCTCGTCTTTTGGAGGTGGCGCGCGCTGAGAATTTAAGCGAAGATAGCCAGCCGATCTATCGGTGCCAGGCTACGGAGCTGAGGCGTGCCTCATCGCCGCTTGCGTGGTGGGACATCCGCCAATATATCCGCGATGTTCTCTCTCGTAACGTTCGGATTTCTGACGTTATCAGCGCACTTCTTTTTCGCGGCTTCAGGCTCCTCCTAAGATTTCGCGGCTATCGCGCTCTTATTTTCCTTTACAACACGTTCCAGAAATGGCGTGGGGGTACGCCATTTCCTTTCAAGGACGGCACATTGACGAAGACTCCTCGTTTGGTTTTAGATCTGAAACCGGGAGAACTCGTGCAGGTGAAGTCGCACGAGGAAATTCTGCAGACTCTCAACACGAGGAACCGCAACCACGGCCTATCCTTTGACGTTGAGATGGTCAAATATTGCGGCGGCGCCTATCGGGTGTTGGACCGAGTGGAGCGTATTATTGACGAAAAGACAGGAAAGATGGTCGAACTGTCGACGGATTGCATCATTCTTGATGGCGTCGTTTGTTGTGGGCAGTTCAGTCACAGACGCCTGTTTTGCCCCCGCAGCCTTTATCCGTTTTGGCGGGAGATTTGGCTGAAACGCGTGGAAGAACCCGTACGTTTTGCCAGTGACACTCAGTGCGGGCACGTCTGAAAACGGGTCTCTTAAGAAACTGGATGAGTGTAGGGACCGTGTGTGAAGCAGTCGTTATGAAATAGCAGGGTGCTAGGTGCCGTGAAGAGATTCCACCACACATCTTACCTACGTTCGAAGGAGGCGCGGTCCTTTTTCTCTACTCTACGCATGCAGACGAGGCGAAAATGCCATCATATTATCGGCTGGTGATTAGTACTCACCCCCGTCGATCAAACTCTCTGTCTTCCCTTTCGGAGATTCGTAGGGCGCCTACTATGGCTCTGAGTAAGCAGGAACTTCTGTCTCACAACAAAGAGGATAATTCATTCATTCCACGTGTCAGCATAGGTATGCCGGTGTTCAATGGGGAACTCTATTTGGAAAAA
>DATLYA010000379.1:0-13363 GCA_035575235.1 Candidatus Methylomirabilota bacterium | reverse complement strand
GAACCGCGCCCGCCGAAAGCAATCTTCACTCCACGTGTGCACGAAGAGCTTATCGCCCGGTGGGACTATGTGCGCGATTCGATCGGCAAAGCGGACCGCGTGTTATTGGATGTACGCTCCGATGGCGAATGGACCGGCGAGAACGCCCGCGGCACCAGGCGCGGCGGACGCATTCCGACCGCTGTCCATTTGGAATGGCTTAAATACGTTGATAGTAAGACGAAAGAGTTCAAACCGGCGAGCGAGTTACGCGCAATGTTCGAGCAAATCGGCGTGAAACCGGAGTGTGAAATTATCACATATTGACAAGGCGGCATCCGTGCGGCGCACGGACTCTTTACGCTTCGCCTGCTTGGTTTTGACAAAGTACGTAATTATGACGCATCCTGGGCCGAGTGGGGAAATCGAGAGGATTTACCGCTCGAACTGAGCACCGGCAGCTGACTACTTTTTTCAATAAATGAACGGCAACAACCGCCACGAGCGCGCCTGATACTGCCGATATGCTTCACCAAACGCTTCGCACATCAACATTTCTTCGTCGTGAATCCGCCACAATGTTCCTGCAAGGTAGAGAGGAGTCGCCATCCATACCAATTTGCTGCGAAAGACGAGAAAAATGCCAATGGCGGCGATGAACGACCCCGTATAGATCGGGTGCCGCACCCAACGGTAGAGCCCTGTCGTAACAAGATGATGATCCTTCTGGATCGCGACAAAAGTAGAAAACAACGGACCAAGCTGCGCGGTTGCCGCCACGCGCACGCCCGCGCCAACGACGACGCAGGCGAGCCCCGCATACCGCAGCAAATCACTTTCAGGCCATACCCACAAACCGTTCCGATCGGCATGGGGTAAAAACCATAGACTGGCGCCAACCGCAGCTAAGCCAATATATGTCGGCCAGCGTTGCCGTCGTACTTCTCGCGTTCCGCCCTCAAAGAGTTCAAACGGCACGAACAGCAGGAGCAATACGTTCAGCGCCAGGACGGCGACAAAAATCGCCCGGGCTGGATGGGCGAGCAGTCCATACCGATCCCCCCATCCTTGAATCATCAAAATGAGGGCCATCAACAGCAGAAAAACAATCTGGAAGTTTTTAAGCGGAGTAGACGTTTTTGATGGCGCCTGCGAGGGAGGCATACCATTCATCAAAAGGAAGGTCAGCAGGAACGATAATCTCTAGTTTACCGTTCGGCAGACGTTTGACACTGCCAGTCCCTTGCGGTTTCAGAGGGATGATAACCGCCTCACGGGAAATGTTCAAACGGTCAAGAATCGCAAAAATCCTCTCAATCTGCGCGAGTTGGACTCCTTGCGGCATAGGCTCTTTACCGGCCCAGTAAAGGAATCGCCGCCAACACCAACATCCCAGCGCCAATTACGGCTAACACCCCCCACAACGCAGGCGGACGGCGCGACTCCAGCGGTGCGCCACAGTGGACACAGGTAGACAGGAACTTTCCTCCTGTCAGATACACGCGATTCCACTTATGACACGAGGGGCAACGGGGTTTGGGCACACGGCGAAATAAAGCGGCAAGCGGTGACACAACGTTCCACCTTAAAGTTTTTTGCCATCGTACCATGCGCTTTTCGCATCGTCGAGGAGGTTCGGGAGGGGGGGTCACCGCCATCTCTGTCCGCCGTTTTCCCCACAACCAGAAGTGGTACGCAAGGTTGAATCCCATTGTCGTGGTGAAGGCTCGCACGTTGCGAATGATCCGCACGGCTTGCCAGACGCTGCGTTCGCGCGGCTCGCTGACTTGCGCCAACAACGGCAGGGCAGCAAGCCGTAAGGTGGATGACACAAAAAAGACGACAAAGAACGGATTCCACGACAGCGCCACCGCCTGTAAGAGAGCTGGCAGATGCTTCAGCGCAAAGCCGCCTATAATCGGAGCAATGACTGCGGTCAGTCCAGCCACAGCATTAAAAACAGAAAAATAAATGGAACGATTGGCTGCAGGCGAGATCTTCAGCACAAGGTTGCCGGTGCACAGCCGAATGCCCGCCCAAAACAACCCTCCTTCAAGATGAAGAAGGCTGAAGAGCCACGCAGAATCACGATCTGTGAATAACCAGCCATAAGGAATCAACGCCGCAAAAAAGCTCGCCATCACGAGGATGGGTTTATTGGTTTCCCGGTCGGACAGACGGCCCCACAACTGCGCGCTTGCTAAGTCCGCAAGACTGGAGAGCACAGCGTACGCTGTCACTGCGGTGTAGCTCAGTTTCAGGGATTTCAACATGTACACCGCAAAAAATGGCGCCGTAAAATATACGGCGAAGTTCCACGCCACGGTAAACATCAGGAAGCGGCGAAAATTGCAGTCGTAAAAAGGCAACAGCAGCCGCCGCCTGAATGGCAAGGAGCCATCGCCTTCGTGCAAAGGCGGTTCATAGATGCGCGATTGAATGACGAGGCTGGTGACACCGCACGCCACACCAAGAAAAAACAAGACGCGTAGGGCGTCCATTTCTCCTCGTGGGTGGCTTTCTTTCCAAATATCAAGAAAAAATCCCCCGGCGAGCGAGGCGAGCAACGCGGCGACTCCGAGCGCGGCGTTGCGCAAGCCGAAATAGCGCCCCCGCATTTCTTCGCGCACGAGATCCGCCATCCAGGACATCCAGGCTAAATTGTTGACCGCTGTCCCCACCTGCGACAATGCGACGATCCACATGCTCCAGTACAGCAGCGAGCGGCGAGAACTCAGCCATAAGGACAGAGCAATGAGTACGAGCCAAAGCAAACGCGCGCACGCGCCGCCGAGAAGCGCTAGCGGACGTCGTCGCCCAAGGCGTTCGATTAAGTAGGTGGAAAATGGCTGGATGATATTCGCCAGAAGAGGAAAGGCCGCAAGGAGACCAATCTGTACTTCACTGGCTTTGAGCGCCAAAGCGTAACCAACCAAAAAGACGCCGCCAGTCAAGTTGGCGTAGAGGTTGGCAAAGATCCCGTCCCAAATAGAAAGCCGGAGCGCTCGGTGGACAGGCAGCGGCTGCGGAGCCAGCGATTGAGCGGCCGACGCATCGACCACAGTGCGAACGCCTCCCTACTTCCTTGCCGGCGGACGGCCAGCGTACTTTTGCGCGATCAGTTGAAGAAGCTGGTCGTAAAGGGAATGGTTGCTGGCAATCAATCCTGGCAGCAGCGTTTTAGGTTGATTAAAGAATACTGGACTGCCATCGAGATTAGAGACTTTTCCGCCGGCTTCTTCCACTAACAGCACCCCCGCGCAGATGTCCCATTCGTTCTTTTGCACAAGAGTAAAGGAAGCATCGGCTTCTCCAGCGGCAATGAGCGAGAGTTTATAGGCAATGCTGCCTGTCGGCCGCATCCGGAAGACCCCCTTGAAAACATCCCACTCCCCTCGTTTGGTTTCTGACCGGCTCGAGAGAATGGTGGCGTCTGTCAATCGGTCTACTGGCGACACTTGCAGTCGTTGTCCCTCACACCATGCACCCTGCCCGCGCACTGCCCAGTACAATTTTCCTAGGGGATTGTAGGCAACCCCCAATACTGGCATGCCCTCTTCAACGAGCGCGATAGAGACCGCGAATTCAGGAATTTTCTGGATGAATTCTTTTGTACCGTCGAGCGGATCGACGACCCAGACTCGCCGGCATGAGAGCCGGGCGGGAGAATCCACTGTCTCTTCGGACAGCCAACCATACTGCGGAAACGCGCCTTGGAGGATGGCGTGGATTTTCTGATTGGCCTCCCGATCGGCTCTCGTGACAGGACCATCTTTTCCTTTGTAATCGATGGCGTACTCAGTGTGATAAATGGCCCGGATAATGCCGCCGGCTTCTACCGCGGCGGCGATGGCGCACTCTTTTTCTTTCGTTAAATATACAGTTCCCATGTGTGCAGGCATCGGCTCGGTGATGAAACGCCTCAACTCCTCACGTTGTGACTATTGAGACGCTTTCTGACGGTATTCCTCCGTGAGCATGTTCAACAGCTCATCGCGGCGATCATAAAGCCGCTTTGGCGTGCGCGGCGCATGCGTCGCCAGCGCGTAAGCGGTAATTAACGGCAATGCAATCGTCGAGTCCGTATAACACACCACCGTGTCAGGTAAAGCGTCCGGATCAACTTTCCCCCATGTCACTCCTTCACTGGGTGTGGCCCCAGAGAGTCCGCCGGTGTCAGGCCGCGCATCAGTAATCTGAATATAAAAATCATGGCCTTTTTCCGCCAACCCCAGGACTTCCTGAATCTGCGGTTCTGTCTGCAACAAGAAATTTTTCGGTGAGCCGCCGCCGAGAATGAAAACGCCGCTTTTGCCGCCATTGCGTTTGGCGTTTAACACGATCGCCGCTGTCTCGTTCACATCGCGTGATACGTCAAAGGCTAATTTATTCCCAAGCAGCGCTTTCGCGGCAACATTCATCCCGATCGAACTGTCTCCGGGAGAAGACGTATAAATCGGCACTCCATACTCAGCGGCTACAGACAGCAGCGAGCGCCGCTTTTGCCCTAACACCTTCTCCCGTTCGCCCACGTATCGTCCCATGAGAGAGTGGAACTCCGCCGTGCTCATCGGCTTCTGAAATTCCGGCGCAGTAATAGTTTGGTAGAAGAACGCGTCGGTCTCTAACAACACCTCATAATCGAAAAAGATATCATAGATACGGACGACGCCCTCTTCTCTGAGCGTCACGTCGCTGACGTGAGGCGAACCTTGATGCATACTTAAACCGATGCCAAAGTGCGTATCATGATAGAGGTTGGCTCCAGTGGAAACGATCCAATCGATGAACCCGTTTTGAATAAGCGGAATGAGACAGGAGATGCCTAGTCCAGCCGGCGTTAAAGCTCCGGTCAGACTCAGGCCGATGGTCACATCTGGTTCCAGCATCTTCCGGGAAAACAGCTGGGCCGCCTCGCGCAGCCGTCCGGCGTTATAGGAAAGAAAGGTGTGATCGATTAAATCGACCACACTAATCGAAGGGTCTACCGGGCGAGGATCAATTCTCGGTCCATATGCGCGACGATTCTTCCGAGCCATAGCACCGCCTCATCCGTAAAAATGAAGAAGGCATCAAACTACCATCTTCATTTTTGCGAGGCCAGTGCGGATTTGTGAGAACGCGTTATGACGGCCTCTCATTTAGTGTGGTCCTCGCATGCACCAGAGCGCGAAAATCGACTTCCTGTCCCTCTTGTTCACGATTGGCATACAACGCCGCAAGCAACTTCTGCCGCTCAGCATACGCGTCGACAGCTGCGCCGCCATGACAGAGCGGTGGACGGAATGCTTGTGTCTCCGCGAGAAAGATGGCGGTCTCTTCAGGCGTCAAGCTCTCTATAGCACGCCCCGCTGCCAGATCTTCACGCACGGCAGTGGCTGATACATCCGTCACTGTTTCAGGAAGGGAGCAAAATTGAATATGTTGACGATAAGCGCGATTCTCTGGCTGCTCAAGGAGTTGGGCAAAGGCTTCGTGCGCCATTACACCACGGTTGGCCACAATCAGTGATGCGAGCGAAAACAATTGCCGCAGCGCCGCGTCGCGATCCTGGTAATACTTAGGGTCGAGAATTTGCATGAGTTTGTCCATGCCCACGATAAAGAACAGTTCAGCCGTGGCGCCACATAACGAACGAAAGGCCTGCGCCTGCTCGAAGTACAATCCACGGTTGACAAGGGCGACTCCAGTACGCCCGCGCCGCTGCGCGTATAACGAGAGCAACAATAAGCGGTCTTCAAGACTCAGGCCGGTTACTTGCTCTTTATCGACCGTTACTTTGGCGAGAGTCAACAACACAACATCAAGGCCGAACGCTTCCTGCGCGCGTTCGGCCAGTTCTGTATGCGCCAGGGTTAAGGGATTGAATGACCCACAAAGCACGCCGAGGCGTCGTACTGGCGGCAAGGTCTCTGGATAGACCACACTCGCCCTGGGCGGCGCGTTCAGATCCAGAGCTTCAATGGCGTCGCGTAAAGCGAAAAGGCGTCGCAGGTTCCAAATAGCTTGTTTCATAAGCCTGCTCTCACGCTGAGGCGGGACTCCCTTTACTCCTCAATCGCAACCCAGCATATAATGCTCGGTGAAGAAAAGACACGCTCGCGAGGAGGATAGGAGTGGACATGCGGAATTTTGGCCGGGTCAAAGTTATTTTGGGCAAAGAAAACGGCAAATATCCGTCTGGAAATTCCATCCTTATTGACGACGACATCACCGCCTTGATCGATCCTTCGTTGATGGTTCGCGAATGTCATAGGACGTTGCCCAAGATCGATATGCTGTTCAACAGTCATTACCATGAAGATCACGGCGTAGGAAACTCATTGTTTCCGGATGCGCCGCTGTATATGCATGTGCTGGACGCGCCCGCGTTACGTTCAATTGAGACGCTCTTTGAGTACTATGGCATGGACGACGCCGCGACCGCAGCCTGGAAGCCAGTGGTGGTCGAGAAATATTACTACGAACCGCGAGACCATATCGTGGAGTTTACCGAAGGTGATCGCTTTGACTTCGGCCACACCCGTATGCGCGTCATGCATACGCCAGGTCACACAGGCGGACACTGTTGTTTCTTTTTCGAGGAAGAGGGCGTCCTCTTCGTCGCAGACTGGGATCTCACTTGGTTTGGTCCAGTATACGCCGACGCCACGTCCGCCTTAGCGGATTCCATCGCCTCTCTGCAACGTATTCGTGATGCCGACGCACGAACCTTGGTGAGCTTTCACGAGGCAGGCGTCTGCGAAGAAAATCAACGCGCTCTGGTGACGCAGTATCTCGATATCATCTACGATCGGGAACAACGCCTGCTTGATTTTTTGGCTGCGCCGCGCACGTTGGAAGAGATCATCAAGAAACGGATTGTGTACCGCAAAGATTACGATCATATTGTGTGGATCGACGCTGTGGAAAAGAATTCCATGACGCTTCACCTCAAGCAGTTGCTGCAGGAGGGTCGTGTTGAGTGGGATGGAGCACGGTATGTGCGCCGATAGCAAGTTGTTAGTTGATTACGAATGATTTCTCCAATCCCCGCTCACCAGATTTTCATTTTTCTCCTCCAATTTGCTCTGCTCCTTGCCTTAGCCCGGCTGCTCGGCGAACTGATGAAGCGGTACGGGCAGCCGCCAGTATTCGGCGAGTTGCTTGCGGGCATTTTACTTGGTCCTTCCCTGCTTGGCTGGGTTGCGCCTCCGCTCTCGGCCTTCCTGTTTCCCCCCGATCCGCAACAATACCACCTGCTTGAGCTGATTTCGTGGCTGGGCATGATCTTTCTCTTGCTCTTCATCGGACTGGAGATTGATATCGCCGTGTTGCGCAATCTGGGACGTCCCGCGCTCTTCGCTTCGCTTCTTGGCATTGCGCTTCCCTTCACCTCTGGTTATGCACTCGGTTCTCTGATTCCTGATGAGTTTCTTGTGAATCCACAACAACGCCTCGTCTTTCATCTTTTCATGGGAACGGCCATGGCCATTTCCGCTGTGCCAGTCATCGCGAAAATCCTCTTGGATATGGATCTGCTGAAACGCAACATTGGCGCAATCATCATGGGTGCAGCGGTCGTCGATGACATCTGTGGCTGGACGCTCCTCTCGCTGTTGCTGGGCATGATTGCGAAGGGCGCTGTTGACCTGCCCGCGGTCGCCAAGTCGATTGTGAGCACAATCATTTTTGTGACGGCAGCTCTGCTTCTTGGGATACGGCTCATGCGCCGTCTGATGCGGTGGATTAACGATCGTGTCCAAATCGAGGAAGCGCATATTACAGCGGTGCTGGTTTTAACCCTGGTATGCGCAGCCATCACGGAAGGAATTGGCATCCATGCCGTATTCGGCGCCTTTATCGCCGGCGTCATCTTGTCCCAATCTCCTCGCGTGCGCGCCAATGCGCTAGAAAAATTGGCCGGCGTCGTATACGGCGTCTTTACACCAGTCTTTTTTGCTTTTGTCGGGCTTCGCGTTGATCTTACCCGTCTTGATGAGTTGGGATTAGTGGGGACGGTGATCGCCGTGGCGTGCGCCGGCAAACTGGTGGGTTGCACGATTGGCGGCCTGCTTGGCCGTCTTTCGCGGTGGGAGGCGTTTGCCGTTGGCATTGGCATGAATGCGCGCGGAGGCATGGAACTCATTGTCGCACTGATTGGGTTGACTGCCGGCATCCTTGGTCCAGAACTCTATGGCAGCCTCGTGATTATGGCCATGGTCACGTCACTCATGGCTCCTCCACTGCTCACATGGGCGCTCAGCCATATCGCCATCTCCGAGGAGGAACGAGAGCGGCTCGAACTGGCCAACCATCGCAGCTTTTTTGACAAACGCACCTTGCGGATCTTGCTGCCTACAGCCGGAGGACCTAACGCCGCGGCCGCGATACGGATTGCCGCACCGTTAGTGACATCCGCAGACGCCGCGATTACCGCATTGTTCGTGCACAACGATGAAGCCACGTTTCCAACCCAAGGTTTTTTCTCTCGCTTGTGGCGGCAACCGTCATTAGAGGCGTCAACGCCGCTTCAGCCCTTACTCCAGCTTGGCCAACAGTACGGCATTCACATTGACACCAAAATAGTGAACGCTGAAGGAAAGCCGGCGGGAGACATCATTTTGCAGGAAGTTAAACGCGGTTATGATTTGCTGGCGCTTGGCGCTTCGGGTTACCGGCATCCCCTCGGCGGAGCCTATATTGACGAAGTCCTTGCCGCCGCGCCCACGCATGTCGCTATTATTAAGGCGCGGGATGAGAAACCAAAGTATGAACATTTGCTCGTGCCAACATACGGAGAGGGAGATTCACAACTCGCCATTGAATTCGCTGCGATGTACGCGGAAGAGGTTGGCGCGCGCATCACGCTGTTTCATGTTCTCCCGCTACCCGAACAACCCCGCTGGACTTTTCGTCGCCGCTATCCGCCGCTTGACGCCGCCGCTTTACGTCTGATGGCGGACACATTGGTGTGGCAGTTGCGACCACGCCGCACCAAGCCGGAATTACAGCTGGCGGCAAAAGTCGTCGAGGAGAAACGACCAGAAACAGCGCTGCTGCGGGAAATTCAAAGCGGCGGCTATGATTTGCTGATCTTGAGCGCTTCGCTACGAGGCGCTCGCTCACCGCATGTTCTCGATCCAACGGTTGAGCATATCGTAAATGAAGCGCCGTGTACGGTCATTGTCATCACCCCCAAACACGTTCACGTCGGATTCCCGCATTGACCGTTTATTTCTGACCGTGATAATCGTGACTATCATGTCTGTTCAGACACTGAAGGGTTTCGTTCGCCTCTCTTTTGTGGTTGCTTGCGGCGTCTTTATTTCTGCTTGTGCAGCATCTCGTCCTGCTCCCTCACCGCCATCTGTACAGACTCCACAACCCTTTAAAATTCCTGGCAAACCAGTCGCCTTGACTCCGGCGGACCGAGCGCTTGGTCATTTCTTCAAGGGCCAAATTGCCCTTGATCGCGGTGATCAAGATACGGCGCTGGCGGAGCTGGAGCAGGCCGTCGCTGATGATCCGGATACGCCGTTTCTGCGCCTGCGGCTTGCGACTCTGTATGTGCGCAAAGGCAAGCTCACAGAAGCGCTAGAACACTGTCGGAAGGTGGTTGAGCAAGAACCGGAAAATGAAGAAGCGCAGTTGCTCTTGGCAGGGCTCTTATCGTCGGCGAACCAGGAGGATGAAGCTGCTGCGCTTTATGAGAAGGTGCTTGCGCACGCGCCAAAGAATCAAGAGCCGTACCTCTATCTCGGCACTCTCTACGCCAAACAAGGGAAATTCGATAAGGCCATAGCTGTTCTGAACAAGCTGGTGGAAATTCGTCCTCGTTCCGTACTGGGGTATTACTACCTCGGGCAGGTGCATGCGGCGGCCAATCAGTTTGACAAAGCCGAGTCGTACTACGAAAAAGCTCTCAAGTTGAATCCCCAGTCTGAACTCATCCTGCTGGATTTAGGCGTACTGTATGAATTACAGAAGAAACCAGAAAAAGCCATGGAGCTCTACCAAAAGGCTCTCGCCGCCAATCCGCAAAGCGTACAAGCGCGTAAGCGGCTTGGGGGGTTTTATCTAGGACAGAAAAAACTCGATGACGCCCTGCTCCAGTTTCGGGAGCTTGAAAAGATTGAAGCAGATCCACAAGAGACCCGCGTCAAGATTAGTTTGATCTACAGGGAAAAAGGCGACTACGACAAAGCGGTCACCGAATTGAATCTCGTGCTCGCCGCTCAGCCAGAGAATGATCGCGCGCGCTATTTTCTTGGCGCAGTCTACACCGAGGCCAAACAAGACGACAAAGCTATTGCCGAATTGTCGCATATTCAGCCGGGATCGGATTACTACGCTGATGCGCGGCTGTACTTGAGCTACATTTACCAACGCCAAGGAAAAATCGATCAAGCCATTACGGAAGCCGAACAAGCACAGGCACTCAAGCAAGATGACCTTGATCTCCTCGGCTTTCTTGCTTCTTTGTACCGCGAGAAAGGGAATCGGCCTCGCGCCATTGAGATTCTGCAAAAGATGATCTCTCTTGCCCCGGAAAACGATCAGTATCATTTCACGCTCGGGGCAGTGTACGATGAGCTCAAAGATAAACAAAACTGCATTCTTCATATGCAGAAGGCTATCGAGCTGAATCCTGAGAATGCAGCAGCGCTCAATTATCTCGGGTACACCTGGGCCGAGCAAGGCGCCAGACTGGACGAGGCGGAACACTTGATCCGTCGCGCCATTAAGATTGAACCAAATGACGGGTTCTATGTTGATAGCCTCGGCTGGGTGTACTATCAACGTGGCGAGTATCCAAAGGCAGTAGAACACCTGGAGCGCGCAGTGGAACTTGTCGGAGATGATCCGACAATTATTGAACACCTCGGCGACGCCTATGAGAAAGCTGGGCGGGCAACGGACGCCGTCCAGGCGTATCGTCAAGCGTTGACGCACGCGAAGGAGGCCGAGCAAATTGAACGGCTTCGCTCGAAAATCGACGCGCTTGCCGGGGCCACCACCAATAAAGGCATCTAAGCACAGCATGAGGTTAGCACCCTGGAGCCGAGCGGTGTGGTGGTTCCAGTGCAGCCGGGTGTTTGTGTTGCTTCTGCTTGGTCTCAACGGTTGCGCAACCCTTCGCTCCCCTCCTGTTCCTCCAGCTCTTGAGCGGGCGACCCTGCCGTCTGCTCAAGAGCTCCTGCAGACCCTAGAAACTCGGCGCCAGACACTGACCAGCCTACGAGGGCTTGCACGCGTTGTCTACAAAGACACGCAAGAGAGGGGCACAGCCAAACAAGCGGTCGCGGTAGCAGCGCCGGACCGTTTCCGTTGGGAGTTGTTCTCTCCTGTCGGAGTCGCCGCCTTGGTCGCCTCTAACGGCAATCAGCTATCCACATACTTTCCGAGTGAGAAAGTATTGTACCGTGGCGCTGCCACGGCGGAAAATGTGGCGCGGTTTACCCGCGTCTTTCTTTCCCCGCGGGAAATCGTCGGGCTTTTACTTGGCGCGCCAGTGCTCCCCGCCATGACGAATTCCTGTTCGGTCCAGCCGGATACGGAGAAAGAGTGGCATCGCCTTACCTGTCCTGCTGCGGGACAAGCGGGCGTCCAGTTATGGTTTGAGCCCCAGACGTTGCGGCTGCGACGCGTTGACATTCAGGCAGCGGATGGAACCACTACGAGGCGCATGGACTTGGCGGATTATCGCACCGTAGGAGAGTATGTATTTCCGTTTGAAATCGTCCTGTCCGACCTTCAAGGACAACAACAGGCCTCAATCTTCTACGAGCGAGTAGAATTGAATCCGCATCCGCCCGATTCGATCTTTACGCTTGCTTTGCTCAACGGCGTACGCGAAGTCGACGTCGATGCATTTTCTCCTTAACTTTGCGCAGAGCTCGGCTTACGGACATCGTAGGCGGCTCCGGCCTTCTCAAGGCTTGGTTCTCGCTTGACCTGGAATTCTACCGGCGCTCCCTCTTCCAGGTCGTTGAAGTCTATCCCCGCTCGTAAATCAGTACAATGGAAAAAATAGTCCCGGCCGTCGTTGTCCGCGTGAATAAACCCAAACCCACGCTCCGCCATTTTTTTCTTCACCACGCCGCTCAGCACCAATCCTACTTTTCCCATATTGTTGCCGTCGTCTGCGGCCGCAACCTCCGCCATGGCGTTGACGAATTCTCTGTGGGCGTCCTGCTTTTGCTGCACGAATTCCGTGCGGCAGGCATCACAGAAGAATTTTTGATTTTTCCGGGGATGGAACGTCGTCCAGACGCGCCGCTCGCCCATATGAGTGGGCGCCTGACATTCTAGTTGATGACGTTCATACTTCAGCTCCAGTCGGTGGAGTAAATGATCTAACCAGATAATATCAAAATCCTTCACACGTGATTCATCGCGCGGGTCGGCGAAATCCGGGGCGCAACTGCCCTGAATGCTCGCAATCGCCACACGCTTGCCCAAGCGTCGAACATGTTGCAACACGGGCTTAAAGTCTTGATCACCCACTACAGCAATGGCGATATCGTAGACATAGGGAATGGCCGCGTAATAGAGCATGGCGGTCGCCAAGGCGATATCCACACACTTTTCCTTCGGCTCGAAAGAATCTCGCGGGTCGCGATCTACGCGCCGCAACCGCCGTCCCTTGAAGTTCACCGGAAACGTTTCTAACTCGTAGTGATATTCTTCCTTGAGTAAAGAAAAGAAATCGAGGCGGCGTTGGACCACATCATCGTCACGCAGATCGTAATTCGTCGCATAACTGCCAAACAGATACGTACGCACGACATGCGTCTCCACTCCGCCAAGTTGCCGGCTGACCTCTTCCGCCAATACTTTCGGCAACAGACCGAAGTCGACCTGGAAATCGCCCTTTCCATACGCATCGGCTAGTTTCGGCGTATTGGAATAGAGCCACGTTCCATCGATGAACAGCATGATTTTCAGCATACGCCTCTGCCTTTTGGCGTCATGATCCAGACTGCTTGCGACTAGCGGTTTGCCCGCGTTTAAACACTAACGCGATTGCGCGTTGCGAGACGGTGTACCGTTTGTCCACCCAGTGCTGAAAACGTCCGCCCTGCCCATCACCTTTCCCCACCACCCAGTCCGGATAGGTATTCTCAGTATTGTAATGCGCGCCATGCTGCATGGGCAACAATACGATCGCGTCAGCGCCAGCTTCACACGCGTTGCGTTTGATCAACGCCTCCATTCGTTCCGCATAGTCCTCCGAGCCGGCATACGCCACCACTTGCGCGAATACCTCAAAAGGTTCTTCTGGAGGGTCCGTCAAAACTCTCAGGTTACAGTCTTCTGGGCGTGGTTCTGGATACACGGGCGCGGTTCGTTCAAGATGCGCTACCGGAGGATAGATCTTAAAAAAACAGCCAGCACTCAG
>DATLYA010000378.1:0-4009 GCA_035575235.1 Candidatus Methylomirabilota bacterium | reverse complement strand
AAACATCTTGTCCTGTGGTTTGATCATGATCGCCTCCGGGGTACGGGGTGTTCTGTGTGTGGCTACGATCGTAGCCAACCCCTGCCACGGCGGCTATTTCTTTCTGGCCGCTACAGATTTTTTTACTGTCCCCTAGTCAGCTCCGACAGGTTTGAATTGGTCCACGCTGATGCGAACTCCGAACGAGTCGGGGCCGGGCGGAGCTTCCCAATCACCGGCAAACCCTACCTGGCACTTTTTCCTACAAGAGGCACGGCTGACTGGCGGAGCGGTCGTGTATCGGAACAGTACCTGGGCAGAGTCTGAGATGATCACCTTTGTGCCGGAGGAAGTCCAGGTCCAACGCATTGGTAACGGCAGCGAAGACTGGCCTTTGCGCTTTCGTCTGCGGTTAGGGGAAGGGACCCTCGCAGGAGAAGGCAGCCTACGCCTCGCCCCCTTTCATCTCCAAACGCAATCTCAACTGACAGGAATCGACCTGACAAACCTCCGCCCTCTGCTCACGCGCGCTTTGACTGCAGAGAGTGTGAGCGGCACAATCGGCGGCGCGGTAAAGACAGATCTGACAGTCCGTGATGGTGCTCCCGTTGCCACTGTGAGTGGCGCTGTAGAAACGACAGCCCTCACGGTTACTGGAGTTCCACAGGCGGGCAATACCCTGACCTGGGAAGGCGCCCATATCGAACTCAACGAAGGAAGTTCTGTTGTTCCGCTTGAGGTGGCATTCCGCGCCCAACTCTCACGGATTTCCCTGCAACACCTGTCGCTTGGTGATCTCTCTATTGAAAAGGTGGACGGCAACCTTCACCTTACCCAGGAGGGAAGAACACCCGTCCAGGGGGCTCCAGGTTCTGATCAGGGGCCGATCATAAGCGTGTCGCCGGTATAAGGATAAACGGACGAAGTTTCACGAGCGGCAACGCTATCAGGCGTTGATCTTGGTGACGCAAGGGTACAAGGCTGACGAGGGCAATCGCATTTTGTTGTTGACCGAAGAAGCCATGCGACAGTGGGTGGTGCGGTATGAGAGCCATGGACTGGAAGGCCTCCAGAATCATCCGCGCTGGGGTGGAGAACACGGGCAGCGTTGTCTCAACACGGAGCAACTCGCGGACCGCCAGCACTTCCTCCACCACGAAGCGCTGGTGGGGACGCAGGTGGGCAGTGGCTGGACGGGGAGAGCGATTCGGCAGGGGATCCGGGACCGCTGTGGCGTGAGCTACAGCAAGAGCGGGGTGCGGAAGTTACTCCACCTGATGGGGGGGAGCTCTCAGCGGGGGCGCAAGCTCTACGTGCGCCGTCGTCCGGACGAGCAGGCCCGATTTGTTGTAGAGACGGAGGAGGCGTTAGCGCAGTACGCTGCCAGTGGCGAGCCGGTCGTACCGTTGGCCGGGGATCAAAGCAAGGTCTATCTGGAAGGGACGCTGGCCCGGCGTTGGAATCCGATCGGGCAACAACCGCTGGTCGCAGATGGGGCACGGAGCAAGAAGGCGGAGAACATTTACGGCGCAATCCATCTGGGGACGGGCGAGGAAGTCAGTAGTTTCGTGATCGACTGGCAAGAGAGTGACGCCACCATCCGCTGGCTGGAGTTGATCCTGGAGGAGCATCCCCGGGGACAGATCTTGTTAGGGCTGGACCAAGCGCCGCACCACACCAGCGAGGAGGTGGAAGAGTGGCGCGCAGCGCATCCGCGGCTGACCGTGATCCATTTCCCGGCCTACACGCCCGAAGAGAATCCCAAGGAACCGACCTGGAACGCGTTGAAGGAGGAGGTCAGTCATCATCACTGGCATGAGACCTTGGCGGACCTCCGTCAGGTGTAGCAGTCAAGACGAGCTGTTGAAAAAGGGCGAAGAGGAGTTGCCAAAGAGAACCCGCCCTTGCTACGAACGGCGAGGAGAGGAGCCGTTTGTATGCAAGGGCGCTATATCTGCGCAGAAGAGCAAGTCGTTACCATTGATCTCCAAGCCACAATTCCCCCGAATCACTTGGTGCGGCGCGTGGCGAAAGTCGTAGATCTCAGTTTCATCTACGAGTTAACCCAGGACCTTTATTGTGAGAACAATGGACGGCCTTCGGTAGACCCGGTCCTCTTTTTTCGTATGCAGCTCATTGGATATTTGTTCGGGATCACGTCGGATCGCCGCTTGTGTGAAGAGGTGCAGCTCAATCTGGCGTATCGGTGGTTTTGTCAGGTGCAGTGTCCCAAGGATGTCCCCGATCATTCCTCATTCAGCCGCATTCGGGATCGGTTTGGAGTAGAGCGGTGCCAAGCAATCTTTGATCGACTGCTGGAGCAACTGCGCGCGCAGGGCATTGCGCGCGGGCTCCGTGTCATGGTCGATGCCACGCTAGTAGAAGCCAACGCATCAATTAACAGCTTGGAGGAACGGCCGATGAGTGAGCCGCACGCCCGCGCGCTCAAAAAATACGAGCAACGTTATCATGATTTTAAGGAAGGCAAGAAGAAACGGCAGGTCTCAAACCACACCCATGTCAGCTCCAGTGATCCGGATGCTACATTAGTGTCTCGACCTGGCACCTACCGGAAGCTCTATTACAAAGCGCACTATACCCTTGACGCCGAGAGCCGGGTGATTCTGGATTGTCATCTCACCACGGGTGCGCAACACGAATGCACCGTGATGCCTGAACGACTGACGCAGCTTTTGGACGAAGAGCACTGGCCGATTGAGGAAGTGTCGGCGGATAAGGCCTATGGGCGCGGTCCGACCTACGCTTTTCTGCGACAGCACGAAATTCGAGCCTATATTCCTTTACATATAGAGCATCTGGGCGAAGGACAATTGAGTCGGCGCGACTTTGTCTTTGATCGGAAACGAGATCGGTATCGCTGTCCACAAAATCACTATCTGTACCCGTATGAGAAACTCGACCATCGCTCGATCAAGCGTTATCGCATGCTGGGCGGGCATTGTCGGCAGTGCCCGCCCAGCATGTCCTGTTTACCAGAGAAACACCGTCATCGCGCCCGCTTTGTGTATCGCAGTCCACATCAAGATGAGATTGATCGCATCAAGAAACGGCAAGTGACGCCGCATTTCAAACGCAAATTATCGGAGCGACAATGGAAGGCGGAAGGAGTGTTTGGCGAAGCGAAAGGATGGCACGGATTACGACGCGCGAAGTACCGTGGACATGCCAAGATGCAAATTCAAGTCTACCTAACCGCCATTACGCAGAATCTCAAGCGGCTGGTCGGCCGCGTTTGTGACTTTCTGTGGCTCCCTTTGGGCTCCATTTCACATCTTTTGTCGTTTCAGGCACCTTGCTTCGGTCATGTGACAACTAGGGATCTTTAGGAGAATGGGTTTTTCAACTGCTCGTTGTAGCTTTTACACCGTCAGGCAATCGATACGTACTATCAGACGGTGAAAACCCATACAGTCAACTTCTTGCAGAAGTTTGGCTATGGCTGGCAGGCAGGTCAACTTTATGCGCTCGCCAGCTAATCGGCCAAATCTTGGTGTGTTCCGCATATAGTTCCGCATCGCCCCTGGCGCCTCCTCCAGGTCCGTCTCTCGATACGTCACCTGCTACGCCTCCTGCGCAGGACTCTGCTCCTGCAGTCGAACTTTCACCGACCGTGCGCATTGACCGAGTGACTCTGATTGGCGGGCAACTCTACTTTGAGGACCATGCTATCTCTCCGCCACAAACCATATATTGGCAAGATCTGCGTGTTGCTCTGAGCGACATCGGATATCCGCTCTCACGGCCTGCCGCGTTTTCTCTGCACGCGTTTAACAATGACCGAGCTGGGATTGACTTTGTCCAGCTCAGCATACTTGGGCGCTGTGCCGTGCGTGGCCTCGAACACCGCCTGGCCCGTGAGGTAGTTGAGGTTGCCGCCTGGCGCGATGCCAATGCCGCCGACCTGGGCGGCGAGCGCATCGGAGAGATAATCGCCGTTGAGGTTCGTGGTGGCGATGACATCGAACTCGTGCGCGCGGGTCAACACCTGTTGCAGCGTGATGTCGGCAAT
>DATLYA010000377.1:0-3795 GCA_035575235.1 Candidatus Methylomirabilota bacterium | reverse complement strand
ATACGCCCGAGCTCACCGCGCTCATGGGATGGGCGGATCAGTTCCGGCGTTTGCGCGTACGCGCGAATGCCGATACCCCGCATGACGCCAAAGTAGCGCGTATGTTTGGCGCGGAAGGGATCGGCCTTTGTCGCACGGAACATATGTTCTTCGAAGGCGACCGGATTGACGCCGTCCGGGAAATGATTCTCGCCGAAGACACAGCCGGCCGCAGTCGCGCACTGGAAAAAATCGTGCCGATGCAAAAGAGCGATTTTATCGGCATTCTCCGGGAAATGGCGGCACTGCCTGTGACGATCCGTCTCCTGGATCCGCCTCTACACGAGTTTCTCCCACATACGGAAGCAGAAATCGCTGACTTAGCCAACAAGCTGGGCGTGAGCGCGGAACGGCTACGGACGAAACGCAACGCTCTGCACGAATTCAATCCCATGCTTGGTCATCGCGGTTGCCGATTAGGCATCACCTTCCCGGAAATCTACGAAGCGCAAGCTCGCGCTATCATGGAAGCAGCTTGCGAATTGACTCGGGAAGGAGTACGGGTCATTCCCGAAATCATGATCCCCTTGGTCGGGTACAAGGGCGAGCTCGATATCCTGCGAGAGCGTATTATAAAAATCTGCACCGAAGTTACTCAGCGTATCGGGGTCGCCGTTCCCTACACCGTCGGCACAATGATTGAAGTGCCGCGTGCGGCATTAGTGGCGGACGCCATTGCTGCTACGGCAGAATTCTTCTCGTTCGGCACGAATGACCTGACGCAAATGACCCTGGGTCTGAGCCGTGATGACGCGGGGAAGTTCCTGGCGGAATACCTCCAGCAAGGCATCTTCTCGCAGGATCCTTTTATATCGCTGGACCAGACAGGCGTCGGACAACTCATAGATATGGCAGTGAAGAGAGGCCGGGCAGTCCGTCCGAGCTTGAAGGTCGGTATCTGCGGAGAACATGGCGGTGATCCGGCTTCAATTGAGTTCTGCCACAGCGCCGATCTCGATTATGTATCGTGTTCGCCCTACCGCGTACCGATTGCTCGGCTGGCCGCTGCGCATGCCGCACTACGGCAACAACCAGCCGTGAAGGTTCGCCGTTCTCGACGAAAAGTGAAAGAAGAACCAGCGTTGGCGGCAGCACTTGCTTAGAACAGAATGACAGAGGGGTTTCCCCGGTTGTTGCAGGGACAGGTCTGAGACCCGTCCCTACCAGCTAGAACAATCTGTTACGCACGCCCATGTCAACGCTGATCCCCGTCACTGGACAAACCCATCTTGTTGGTATCTTTGGCGACCCGATTGCTCACACACGTTCACCTGCCATGCAGAACGCGGCGTTTCGTGCGCGTAAGCTTCCTTATGCTTATGTGCCATTCCTTGTGCATCCTGCCGACCTCGCTAAGGCGGTCCAGGCAATTCGCGCCTATAACCTTGTTGGAGTAAACGTCACCGTTCCACATAAAGAGCGTATTGTCCGGTATCTCGACACCCTGAGCGCGGAGGCAGAACTGTGCGGAGCAGTGAACACGGTCGTCAACCGTGAAGGAACATTGTTCGGTGATAATACGGACGGTCGCGGCTTCCTTGTTTCGCTTCAAGAACGCGGCTTTTCCCCACACGGGCGTAAGATCGTTCTGATTGGCGCGGGCGGTTCGACCCGAGCCGTGCTCGTGTCGCTCATCCGTGCTGGAAGCGCTCACATTACCATCGCCAATCGCACCCTGACAAAGGCGCAAGCCTTGGTGCGAGCCTACCGTGAGTTAGGAAAAACGCACCTTGACGCCGTGCCGCTAAGCGCTTTGGAAGACCCGACTCTATTCAAAGAGACGGCGCTCGTCGTGAATTGCACTTCTATTGGACTGCATGGTGAACCGTTTCCACCGACCGCGTTCTCGACCACTCCTCGCCAGTGTCTCTTCTATGATTTGCTGTACCGTCCACACCTTACCTCATTCCTCCGGCAGGCGCGCACAGCACGTCGACCAATCAGAGATGGACGCCGCCTGCTCCTCCATCAAGGAGCGCTGGCCTTCACACTCTGGACTGGTCAGCCGGCCCCGCTTGAAGCTATGACACGGGCATTAAATCGCGCTTTGCGCGGCGCCTAAGCCACAACTACGGTTTTTTCCGTCACTTAATTTCCCTTTCCATGCGCCGATGGCTTCTATGCTGAAGCTGCAGCACTAAAGATGGAATTATTTCTCATTCATCCCTTGCAATTGTCGATTTATCTATTTTAAAGAAGAAGCGCTAAGGCGAGAATACGTTCTATGAATACGCGCCTGGGAGACCTGCTTGTCCGTAAAGGCTACATCACTCCTGAGCAACTCCGCAAAGCCACCGACGAACAGAAGCAGAACGGCGGACCGCTGATTCAGCATCTCATCAAACTTGGTTGCTTGACGGAAGATGCGCTACTCGCCTATTTGCAGAAAGAATATCGCTTGCCGATCTCTGATCCCACGACTGCTGAGATTCCCGACGAAGCCCTACAGCTCGTGCCACATGCTCTCGCAACGAAATATCATCTCATTCCTCTAAGCCTGACTGGCTCAAGCCTCACATTGGCAATGGGAGATCCTTCTAACCTGGTCGCTGTCGATGAGGTGAAATTTCTCACTGGCTACGACGTCAAAGTTACGGTCGCGACAGTATCTTCCATTCAACAAGCCATAGAGCGGTACTACGACCGCTCCATGAAATACGATGAGGTCTTAAATGACCTCCGCAATCAAAACATCGCAGTCGTCAAAGACGAAGACGAGATCGATCTTCAGGCGTTAGAGCAGGCTGCCGAGGAAGCGCCGGTCGTGCGTCTCGTGAATGCTATTTTTACTGACGCTATCCGTAAGCGCGCCAGCGACATTCACATTGAGCCGTACGAGAAAGCGTTCCGTGTCCGGTTCCGTATCGACGGCGTCTTACATGAAATTTTACAGCCGCCGCTCGCGCTTAAAAATGCCGTCTCTTCGCGCATCAAAGTGATGGCGTCCTTAGATATTGCCGAACGCCGCCTGCCTCAAGATGGACGCATCAAGCTCAAACTGGGAAAAGGCGAAGCCATCGACATTCGTGTCTCTGTACTGCCTACCCTCTTCGGCGAAAAAATCGTGATGCGCTTGTTGGATAAATCGAACTTGCAAACCGACATGACGCGGTTGGGTTTTGAAGAGCGTGCGCTGCGCGATTTCAAGGAGGCGATCTACAAGCCGTATGGGATGGTGTTAGTGACCGGTCCAACAGGCTCGGGAAAAACCACCACCCTGTATTCCGCCCTGACAGAATTAAACAAAATCACGACAAACATCTCAACCGCCGAAGATCCAGTTGAATTCAATTTGCCCGGCATTAATCAGGTCCAAGTCAACGAAGACATCGGCCTTTCGTTCGCAGCGGCGCTGCGCTCCTTTCTCCGCCAGGATCCAGACATCATCATGGTCGGCGAGATCCGCGACCTGGAAACTGCGGAGATCGGCGTCAAGGCCGCACTGACTGGCCACCTCGTGCTCTCGACGTTACATACGAATGACGCGCCATCGACCATTAACCGTTTATTGAACATGGGCGTCGCTCCATTCCTGGTGGCGTCTTCCATTAACCTGATTTTGGCCCAACGTCTTGCACGAAAAATCTGTCCGCAATGTAAAGAAGACGCGCCGATTCCGCCACATACCTTGCTTGAGCTTGGCGTTCCCCAAGAAGAAATTGACCAGTTCGCTCCGAAAAAAGGCGCCGGCTGTCCCAATTGCGGCATGACCGGTTATCGCGGACGTGTGGCTTTATATGAAGTCATGCCGCTGCA
>DATLYA010000376.1:0-16576 GCA_035575235.1 Candidatus Methylomirabilota bacterium | reverse complement strand
ATCTTAGTGAACCAACGTCGTGTAACGATTCCTTCGTATCTGATCAGTCCTGGCGATGAGGTGCAAGTGAAGGAAGCAAGCCGGAAGATCGCCCACATTCAAGAATCAGTAGACCTCGCGCAGCGACGTGGAGTGCCTGAATGGCTCGAAGTCAACAAAGACACCTTTACTGGTCGTGTCCGCGCACTGCCCACACGAGTGCAGTTGACATTGCCAATCAACGAACAGCTCATTGTGGAGTTATATTCTAAAGTGTAGCATATCGACGTTGCCTTGGACGGTGCGACGTTGATATGGGAAGAGGGAGCCGCATGCAGGAAAGCTTGCGCGATCTAATCAAGCCGGAGAGTATCAAAGTCGAACAAGAAACTTTGACTTCAACCTATGGGCGGTTTGTTGGTGAGCCGTTCGAGCGAGGCTTTGGGACCACCTTAGGGAATTCTCTGCGTCGGGTGTTGTTGTCCGCTCTGCCGGGAGCAGCGATCAACAAGGTGCGGATCAAGGGGGTGCTGCACGAATTCTCAACCGTCCCCGGCGTGACAGAGGATGTCACTGATATTCTGCTCAATCTGAAGGAGATTCGTTTTCGTCTGCGTGACAGCGACTCTGATGTCGCCAGACTTGACGCACGCGGCCCGCGATTGGTAACGGCGGCTGACCTGAATGTCGGCGCTCATGTTGAAGTGTTGAATCCTCAGCACCCGATTGCGACACTTGGGAAAGATGCCCGGCTGGAAATGGAGGCTGTTGTTACAAAAGGAAGAGGCTATGTGATTGCGGAACGACATAAGGACGAGGGGGACCCTATTGGCACACTCCTATTAGATTCCGCCTTTTCTCCCGTGCGTAAGGTCAACATCACTGTTACCAATGCGCGTGTGGGACAACGGACCGACTATGAGCGACTCTCATTAGAAGTATGGACTGATGGTAGTATACGTCCGGAAGAGGCAGTTGCGTCAGCTGCCCGCGTGCTGCAAGACCAGCTCGCCATTTTTGTTGGGCAAGCAGAAGAAGCGGTAGGAGAAGTACAGCCAAGACCTGGACGAGAACCGCTTAACGAGAATCTTTTCCGGCCAATTGAAGATCTTAACTTCTCTGTCCGTTCAGCCAATTGTTTACAAAGCGCGGATATCAAGTATGTAGGAGAGCTCGTACAGAAAACTGAAAGTGATTTGCTGAAAACAAAAAACTTTGGCCGCAAGTCTTTAAATGAAATCAAAGAGACCTTGCATAGTATGGGGTTGGAATTAGGGATGCGGCTTGACAACTTCCCTTCGCGCGAAGAACTGGAACGCCGCCGCGTTGCTCATGATCGCGAGACTGCCTGACGCCGTCGTGAACGAAAAATGATAAGGAATATAGAGAAGAGTCATGCGACACCTTAAAGATGGCCGAAAACTGAACCGTACAGCCGCACACCGTAAAGCATTGATGCGTAACCTCTTGAGGGCGTTGCTGGTGCGAGAACAGATCCGTACGACCGACGCAAAAGCAAAAGAACTGCGGCGCTATGCCGACCGCATCGTTACACTTGGCAAAAGAGGGACCGTGCACGCGCGTCGTTTGGCCTATGTATATCTTGGCAGTAGAAAACTCGTACAACGGCTATTTGACGAAGTTGCCCCTCGGTTTCACAATCGCGCTGGCGGATACACGCGCGTGCTAAAACTTGGACCGCGCCGTGGCGACGCTGCCCCCGTATCTATCGTAGAGTTTACTGAGAGGACAAAAAACACGACGAAGACCCTTGAGGCTCAAGAGTAAGCGCGATGTACGCTTGCGCCTCATCGCTATGGAGAGAGTGTGACTAAGGGGGAGTGCTGATGAGGAACAGCCTCCCCCTTAGTGTTCCTGCTGACGAAGAGGCGCGGGGACGAGGTGACTGAAAATGGCGGAAAGGCGCTACGGTTTTCGTTTCAGCTTCGCTGAGGGATGTATTATCGTAGCCAGTATGATGATTGCTTCTTTGCTCGTGTTTCTTTTTGGCGTTTATGCCGGAAGGGAAATGGAGGCGCGTAAAGCTGCGGAACATACACGAATGGTTCGTGTCGCTGTCTCCCAGGGAGGACAAGAAAATTCTTCGTCTCGCGAAGGAGGAGCTATTGCCTCAGCTAAAGAGACGCCGGAGAAGTTTGCGCTCGAAGCTCCTCCTCCTGCTGTTCCCGTTGTGGTTGTTGCTCCACAAAAACCGAGTCCACCTGCGCCTTCTCCTCCATCTTTAGCTTTAGCGACCCCGGCTCTGGCTCCGTCACCAGAAACGGAAAGCGCCGTAAAGCCTGAACCCCCGTCTCTGAAGGCGCATGCTGATCCCGTGGCGCAGAATCAAAAACCCAGCGTCGCGCCCCAGGCGGTTTCCCGGCCGCCCCTACAAGACAAAAAACCGCAAGTAAAAGAAGTCGCAGTAGCTCCGCCACCCGCGAAAGCATCAACAAAACCAGCGAGCGGACGATGGAGCGTGCAGATCCACGCGACCCGGGATGAAGGGTCGGCGCAGCAACTTGCTCGTCAGTTACGCAGTCAAGGATACGCTCCGGTTGTGAGTAAAATAGAGCGAGATGGTGAGGTATGGTATCGCGTTCGCGTCGGATCGTTTGCCAGCGCTGATGAAGCTCGGGCTTCAGTCGAGCGTTTTCGCCGCGAAGGAAAGTTTCGCCAAGCCTATCCAGCATCGAATTAACATGACTATAACAGTAAAAGACGCTATTGCTCGTGTAGCCGCTGGACGCGATCTGACACAAGATGAAATGGCTGCCGTCACTGCTGAAATTATGGACGGTCAGGCGACGCCAGCCCAAATTGGCGCATTGCTTACTGGGCTGCATATAAAAGGGGAAACAGTTAGCGAGATTACCGGTGCGGCTCGGGTAATGCGCCAACGAGCCGTGCATGTTCATGCACACCGAGAGGTATTGGACACCTGCGGTACAGGAGGGGATGGTTGTCGGACCTTTAACATCTCGACTGCAGCGGCGCTGGTTGCGGCTGGCGCTGGACTCTGCGTTGCGAAGCACGGCAATCGCGCTATGTCCGGAGCAGTGGGCGGCGCTGATGTGCTTGAAGCTCTTGGCGCGCAGATTGAACTTTCCTCAGCGTTGGTTGAGCGTTGTCTCAGCGAGGTGGGATTTGGTTTTCTTCTGGCCCCAGCGTTTCACCGAGCGATGCGTCATGCCGTTGGTCCCCGTCGTGAAATTGGCATTCGTACGATTTTTAATCTCCTCGGGCCCCTGACTAATCCAGCCGGGGCGCGGCATCAATTGCTGGGTGTTTTTGCCCGGCGCTGGCTCGAGCCGTTGGCTGAAGCTCTTGGACGGCTCGGCAGCACTCATGCGCTCGTCGTGCATGGAGAAGATGGATTGGATGAGGTGACATTAACCGGCGTCACCTCAGTTGCTGAATGGCGTAATGGCAAAGTCCATTCTTTCGCTATTCATCCTCAAGAGTTTGGGTTTGCACTCTGCCAGTTGACTGATTTGCAGGTCGCGAGTGCGCAAGAGTCCGCTGCGATTATCCGTGCAGTTTGTTCGGGTGCTGTTGGCCCCCATCGTGATATTGTCGTGTTGAACGCTGCTGCGGCGCTGTATGCAGGTGATGCGGTTTCCTCGTTAGCCGCCGGCGTTGCTCTCGCACAACGCGCGCTGGATAATGGTTCTGCGTTACAGACGTTGCAAAAATTTATCACTCTCACTCAGGCAAATGCTGTATGATTCTTGACGAGATCGTCGCCTATAAGCGTGAGGAACTTGCTGCACAGAAACAACGTGTGCCGCTCGTGCAACTGTGTGAGGCGCCATTCTTCGCCGTCACACCACCGTCTTTTTTGCATGCGGTGCGAGACAGAAAGGGACGTTCAATCATTGCTGAGGTGAAGAAGGCCTCGCCCTCGAAAGGCGTAATTCGCGCGGATTTTGACCCCCTCCAACTCGCACAGACGTATGAAGCGAACGGCGCCGCGGCGGTCTCGGTGCTGACAGAGAAAAAATTCTTTCAAGGTAATTTAAATTATCTACGGCTCATCCGAGCACATGTCACGCTGCCGTTGCTGCGAAAAGATTTTCTCCTCGATCCCTATCAGGTCTATGAAGCGCGCTCCTATGGGGCGAGCGCCATCTTGCTGATTGTTGCGATTCTGTCCGATGGGCAATTGTCTGAATTGAGCGCCGTAGCAAGGTCATTAGGGTTGGATTGTCTGATCGAGGTGCACGACGAGCAAGAGCTTGAACGGGCGCTGGCGTGCGGAGTCACGCTGTTAGGCATCAATAATCGCGACCTTAGAACGTTCCACACCACGATTGAGACGAGCGAACGTCTCATGCGATTGGTTCCTCCTGGAGTTACGGTTATTTCTGAAAGCGGGCTGGCTCACAGCGCGCAGTTAGCGCGACTTGAAGCTCTCGGCGTACGGGCGTTCTTGATCGGTGAAACATTCATGGCTGCTCCTGATCCTGGGGTTCCACTGCGGGAAATGATAGGAGCATAGCGTGAGCGTCCGCGTAAAAATCTGTGGCGTGACGAATGTTGATGACGCGGTGCTAGCCGTGCAGTTTGGGGCGGACCTCATCGGTTTCAACTTTTATCCCCTCAGTCCACGCTGTGTGACGCCTGAAGTTGCCCGAGAAATTCGCGCAGTGATTCCTGTCTCAGTGCAATGTGTTGGCGTGTTCGTCAATGCCGAGCGTCGCCAGATTGCTGATCTTGTCGACCGTGTGCACCTTGACTTCATTCAGTTCCATGGTGATGAACCGGCGGATGCCCTGCTTGGATGGCCGTGTCAAACCATTAAAGCCGTACGGATTGCGCCCGATGCCCCCCTGCCTGATCTCCGCCAGATTCCCGCTCGTTATCTCCTCCTTGACACGTATCGGGCTGGACGATACGGGGGAACAGGAGAGACCTTCGGGTGGGAACGTATTGCCTCCCTCATTCCCCGGCAGAAGGAGCGACTCATCCTCGCTGGCGGCTTGACTCTCGACAACGTAGTGTCCGCCGTCCGAACCGTGCGCCCATGGGCTGTTGACGTCGCCAGCGGTGTGGAAGCGGCGCCAGGACGAAAAGACCCAGAAAAACTGCGAGCGTTTATTACCAATGCCAAGACTGCCTGATGCTGTTGGTCATTTCGGCCCGTATGGCGGCCGGTATGTAGCCGAAACGCTGATGCCGGCGCTGATCGAATTAGAGGAGGTCTACCGACGCTGCCGGCGAGAGCCGGAGTTCCGCCGTGAACTGCGCACTTTGCTGCAAGAGTATGTCGGACGGCCCACGCCGTTGACGTTCGCCCCGCATCTGACTCAGCGTCTCGGGGGCGCTAAGATTTATCTGAAACGTGAAGACCTGTGCCACACTGGCGCCCACAAAATCAATAACACCATTGGCCAGGCGCTCTTGGCTCGACGCATGAAGAAACCGCGTCTGATCGCGGAGACTGGTGCTGGGCAGCATGGAGTTGCAACGGCGACAGTCGCGGCGTTGTTCGGTATGGAGTGCGAAGTCTTCATGGGCAGCGACGATATTGCCCGCCAGGCGCCGAATGTGTTTCGTATGCGCTTCCTGGGCGCTCGGGTGCGCGAAGTGACCAACGGTACGCGCACGCTCAAGGACGCCATGAATGAAGCGCTGCGCGATTGGATCACGCACGTCGCGTCGACTTTTTATGTGATTGGCACCGTTGCCGGCCCGCATCCCTATCCTATGATCGTACGAGATTTTCAGGCCGTCATTGGACGTGAAGCTAAGAAACAAATTCTCCACCGGGAAGGACGGTTGCCTGATTATGTGATTGCCTGCGTTGGCGGCGGAAGTAACGCCATGGGTATTTTCTCCGCCTTCTTATCCGAGAAGGACGTGCGCATGATCGGAGTCGAAGCTGGTGGTCTTGGCGAGGGGCGCAACGCCGCTTCTATCTCATACGGACATGTGGGTGTTCTTCATGGAAGCAAAAGTTACATCTTGCAGGATGAGACCGGGCAGATTCGCGATACCTATTCTTTGGCTCCTGGACTTGACTACCCTGGGGTGGGACCGGAGCTCAGTTATTTAAACGACCAACGCCGCGTGCAGTATGTCACTGTAAGTGATCAACAAGCGGTAGACGGCATGAAGCTCTTGGCGGAGACTGAAGGGATTATCCCCGCCCTGGAGAGCTCACACGCTGTCGCCTACGCGACCACCGTGGCCCCACGCTTGCGGCCTGATCAAGTCATTATCATTAATATCTCTGGACGCGGCGATAAAGACCTCCAGGCGGTCGCGCGCTTCTTCGGAGAACTTCATTGAAGAACGCCCATGACCCGTATTGCTAAGACGTTTGCCGCCCTTCGCGCGCGCGGCGAAGCCGCGCTCATTCCGTATATCACTGCTGGTGATCCTGATTTGGACGTGACGTTCCAGCTAGTGTGCGAGTTTGAGAAGCAAGGTGCCGATTTGCTTGAACTCGGCGTGCCCTTTTCAGACCCGATGGCGGATGGACCCGTACACCAGCGCGCGGCTGAGCGGGCGTTGCGCGGCGGCGTCTCGCTCGCGCGCGTGCTCGATTTAGTCCAACGTTTGCGTCTTGCTTCCGTGCAACTGCCGATTATTCTTTTCACCTACTACAATCCTATTTTTCACTACGGCGGCGCGCGCTTCGCGCGCGCCGCACGGCAGGCGGGGGTGGATGGCGTGCTAGGCGTTGATTTGCCGCCGGAAGAGGCGGAGGAGCTGAAGCGTGAGACGGACCGTCAGGATCTTGATCTCATCTTTCTGTTAGCGCCGACCAGCTCGCTGGAACGCGCTCGTAAAGTGATGACTCGCGCGCGCGGTTTTGTTTACTATGTTGCAGTGACAGGGGTGACTGGCGCCCGCGCCTTACTCCCCCCCGATCTTGGGGAAATGGTGCGCCGTATTCGCTCCCTGTCCCCCGTGCCTGTCGGCGTCGGGTTTGGCATCTCCACCCCGGCGCAAGCAGCAGAAGTCGGGCGCATTGCCGACGCCGTGATTGTGGGCAGCGCCATTTCTCAGCTGATCGAAGCCCATATCGGGAAACCTGACCTCGTGCGAACAGTCAGTGAATTCGTAGGGAGTCTGAAACGCGCACTGCGCGAAGCGTCGACGCGCGCGTCTGCATAAGTTTGTTCTCTTGCGTTAAAAAATTTGCACCTCCTTTCCGGCTGTCAACCGCCTCTCTCAGGTTCTGGCTGGATTGCGGTGTTTCAGCTACCTTACTAGTTCAGTAGTGAACCTATAGGTTGCCGCTGGGGCAAGGGGGGGGTGTTTTCTTGCAGCTGGGGTCCAGGTCTGATGAATCAACGCCTGAACGAGGCGGTGAGGAGGATAAGCCTATGGCCGCGCGAGAGTGGCGGCGAGTGCAAGAAGAATCCGAGACAATTTGGATCAAATGCTCGGGGTGTCAGGAGATCTTGTTCCGCAAAGAAGCGGAACGCCGTCTATTTGTCTGTCCAAAGTGCGGTGCGCATATGCGGCTCACTGTCGAGCAGCGGCTGCTGATGATTGTTGATCGCGGCTCGTTCGTTGAGCATGACGCCGCCCTTCGCTCGGGCGATGCACTCGAGTTTCGCGATCGAAAACCGTACGCTGCGCGACTAACGGAAGCGCGACAAAAAACTGGCCGGGAAGAGGCTGTAGTCTGTGGTGTGGCGGCGATTTGTGAGCGACCAGTGGCGGTAGGTGTTTTTGATTTCGCTTTCCTTGGCGGCAGCATGGGGTCCGTTGTCGGTGAGAAGCTAACCCGCATTATCGAACATGCGATCACTACGCGACTCCCTGTGGTGTTTTTTGCTGCTTCAGGCGGCGCACGCATGCAGGAAGGCGTTCTGTCTCTCATGCAAATGGCTAAAGTGAGCATGGCGCTGGGCCGCTTGCGAGAAGCGAGACTGCCGTACATTGCAGTGATGACTGATCCGACGACTGGCGGTGTCGCGGCGTCGCTCGGCATGCTTGGCGATATTCACATCGCTGAGCCGCAAGCCCTGATTGGCTTTGCTGGTCCCCGCGTGATTGAGCAGACGATTCGTGAAAAACTTCCTCCCGGCTTCCAGCGCGCTGAATTCCTGCTTGAACACGGCATGGTGGATCTAGTAGTCGAGCGAAAAGACCTCCGCCGCGTGCTTGGTCAGATATTAGAACTGCTGTGTGGTGAATGAGGAGCGTGTTAAGAAAGAATGAAGAGCGCGTAGAGAAAAAGACTTCTTGGCTTTTCATTTTGCAGTTTGAAGTTTTCTTTCTTCATGATCTATGACCTACGAGGAGACGCTTGACTTTCTGTATCATCTTGAGGTCGAGCGAATGGATCTCAAGCTTGAACGAGTGACTGAAGCCTTGCGGCGATGCGGTTCGCCTCAGTTACGGTTTCCGTCACTGCATATCGCGGGCACCAATGGCAAAGGCTCGACCGCGGCGTTTCTCTACTCAATCCTGAGCGCGGCCGGGTATCGTGTCGGACTGTTCACCTCTCCGCATCTCGTTGATTTTTGTGAACGCATTCGTCTTGGCGCGCGTCAGATTACTCAAGCTGAGGTCATTGAGGGAGTCGCCGCCATCCGCGCCCTGGTTGAGTCCGCCGGCGTCCGTTTGACGCCGTTTGAGATGATGACGGTTTTGGCGTTTCATGCGTTTGCCCGTGAACAGGTCGACATAGCGGTAGTGGAAGTAGGGTTGGGTGGGCGACTGGACGCCACGAATGTTTTATCTCCCTTAGTGTCGGTGATTACTTCGATTGGGTTGGATCATCAGGCGTACCTCGGGCCTACGCTGGCGCATATCGCGCGCGAAAAAGGCGGCATTATCAAGCCGAAGACGCCAGTCGTACTCGGGCAGATGGAGGAAGACAGCGCTGCGCTCTTGCGCGGCATTGCGGTGGAACACGACAGTCCGTTACGGCGTTACGGTGAAGATTTCACGATGGAGGAAAACGCCACGGGCGGGATTGACTATCGTGGGTGGTCATGGCAGTTGCCTGACATACGAGTGGGGCTGCGCGGCCGTTTTCAATACGGGAATGCAGCGGTCGCGGTGGCGGCGGTGGAAATGCTTCGTTCTTCTTTTTCTCTCTCAGAGCAGGACTTACGTTCCGGGTTACTGATGGTCTCATGGCCAGGACGGCTTGAAATTGTTTCGCACACTCCTCTGGTGGTGCTTGACGGTGCGCATAATCCGCAGGCCATGGCCGTATTACACGCGGAATTGCCCGCTGTTTTGCGAGGGAAGCGGGCAAAAATCTTGTTTGGGGTGATGCGAGACAAGGATTGGAAAGCAATGGTTCCCTTGCTTGCGCAGATGGGATCTGAAGTCGTTATTACACGAGTGCGACAAGCGCGAGCCGAAGATCCTGCAGTGTTACGAAACGCGCTTGCTCCGTTCTGTCCGGTCCGAGTGATTGACGACGCGCGTGCGGCGTGTTTGCAACTACTCGCTGAAGCCAAGTCAGATGAAGCGATTGTCGTGTGCGGCTCGCTGTTTTTAATTGGAGAAATCTACCCTCTCTTCCGTCCCCTCTCTCAATCAGCGCCGGTGGAAGTGTGAGCACGAAACGATGTCTGAGGCGCGGTAGCGCTTTCTTTCTCGCTTGTCTTCTGTCCTTTCCCTGGACGCCGTCGTCCTGCTGGGCGCAGGCGCAGCCGCAAGAGAAGGAGCCTGTCCGGGTGCAAGCAGACACGCTCCATTATGATGAACAACAGAATACCGTGACGGCGACTGGCGGTGCTGTAGTAACGAAGGGTAATACGACGTTGAAAGCTGAGTCGATCACCGTCAATCGGACGACAAATGAGTTGAGCGCCAAAGGCAATGTCGTGGTCACCGACCCTCAGGGGCGCATTGACGCCAAGTCTCTGCAATTCGAGCTGGAGGACGAAACCGGCGCGATTGGCGAAGGAACCGTCCATCTTCCGCGCAATCAATACATTTTGACTGGGAAATTGCTGCAAAAGTCGTACGGGCAAACATATCATATTGAAAATGGCGCATTTACCACGTGCCAGTGTGAAGACTTTCAGCAAGCGGATTGGAGTGTTGCTGGGAAGACCATCGATGTCACGCTCCGCGGCAAAGGAGTGGTGCGGGACGGCGTTTTCCGGGTGCGCGGGATTCCGCTTTTCTACATTCCCTATGGCGTCATGTCTGTGCGTACAGACCGACAGAGCGGATTCCTGTTTCCCAATTACGGTTTCTCTAACAAGCGCGGCTTTGTGTGGCAGCAGCCGTTCTATTGGGCGATTAATCGCAGCTATGATTTGACCTTGACAACAGATCTGGAAACGTCGGCGCGCGTTGGCGTATGGGGAGAGTTCCGGTACGCTCCGGACCTCACCACCGAGGGGCAGTTGTCCGCCTCCTACTTCAATGAACAAATTCGTGGGCCTGCAACCACCAGCACGCCGGTAGACCGCTGGAGCATTACTGGAGCTCATCGGCAGAGCATTGCGGAGGACGTCCGCCTGTATAGTGATCTCTTCTTCGTGAGTGACGACCTGTTTCTACGGGAAATCAGTCACCATGCCTTGAACCTCCCTGCGAGCGACGACTTTACAGATTGGACTCTTCGTACGCGGCGGTTTACCGATTCCCGCGTAGGCGGACTCAAAGTATGGAAGAATGCGCTCCTCCGTTCAGAAGCGTTGTATTACCAGGACCTCAGACAAGACCAGGATTTTGCCTTTCAAGTGTTGCCCCGGCTGCAGTTTCAAGGACATCAATGGTTTTGGCAGAATCGCCTCGAAGCTGTTGTCGCCGTCCAAGGGGATCATTTCTATCGAAACCAAGGGTATGCCGGCCAGCGCCTTGACCTTGCTCCCTCGCTGGCGATGCCCCTTAACTTAGGCGATTACGGGTTTGGAGCCATCCGCGTCACTGGCCGTGAAACCGCATATCACCTTTCTTCTCAGGCTTCCGGGCTATCCACTGTAATGACGCCGCGCTTGCGCGGTGACCGCACCCGCGAGATTGCCCAAATCGAGGCAGAACTTGGCACGCGCTTCTCGCGCGTCTTTGATATAGGATGGGGGCGGTTGTTAAAACTGCAGCATGTGGTTGAGCCGGAAGTGACCTATCTCTATGCGCCGTTTGTCGAACAAGGCGATTTGCCATTGTATGACGCGTTTGACCGTATTAACAGAAGAAACACGATTATTTATAGCGTATCAAACCGTCTGCTTGGAAAATTTCGTACGCAGTCAGCGGGAGGGGATGCGCCTGGGGGGGGAACAGAAATTCGTGAATTGGCGCGGCTGACGGTCGCGCAAGCCTACGATCCCTCTCGGGAGTTGAGCCGCAACAAAGCGCACTACTCTGATGTTGATGTCTATGCGCGGCTGACGCCGCTGCCGTTTACGTTGTTCACTTTTGATTCTACGTATGACGTGGACGATGGGAGCGTCGCCACCACGCGGGTCGGCATGTCCCTGAGCGATCCTCGCCCAGTGCCGCAGCTGGCGCCGCTCCTCCAGCATCTTCAACGCACTTCCAGTCTGGGCGTCTACTATCGTTCGACCAGTAATCGTCTGGCGCAGCAGTTCAACGCCGGCCTTCCGGCTGGACAAACGCCCATCGCGCCGCCCAAAGAAATCTATACGAGCGTGCTCCTCCGGTTAACGGATTCGCTCATGGCTTCTTACGTCGGACGTTATGATTTACATACTTCTTCTTTTATCGGAAACCGCTATTTCTTTCGGTTCATTTCTCCCCAGCAGTGTTGGTTTATCGACTTTGGCGTTATTGACAAAGTGAACCCACGCGAATTTGAGTTTCGCTTCTTATTCACGCTGGTGGGGCTCAGTTCCTCTGGCCGCACGGCGTTTTAGATGAGAGCGACGTCTGCGTGTCCTGAAGCGAGCAGTGCGCGCCTTCGCCGCAAACGGGTAGGAAACTGGCATGCAAAAGATCTTTTCTTCTCCCTTTGATCTGCAGCGTGCGTTGAGAGCGCGGCGTCAAGAGGGGAAACTGCTCATATTTACGAACGGTTGCTTTGACTTGCTCCATCCAGGGCATGTGTATACATTGACGCAGGCAAAGGCGCTTGGCGATGTGTTAGTTGTTGGCGTTAATAGTGACGCCTCAGTAAAAAGACTAAAGGGTCCAACACGCCCCATTTTGAATGAAAGAGAGCGCGCTACAGTTCTGGCTGCTTTAACAGTTGTAGATTATGTTACTATTTTTCCTGAGGACACGCCTCTCGACCTCATTCGTTTGCTCCGACCGGACGTCCTGGTCAAAGGGGGAGATTGGGGCGCTGAGGCGGTCATAGGCAAGGAGGAGGTGGAAGCATACGGAGGGAGGGTTGTGCTTATTCCTTATCAGAGCGGATTTTCTACAACGGACATCATTGAAAGAGTGTTAGCGGCGTACGGGAAAAATCTGCTAGCCTTGCGAGAGAGAATCCAAAGCGAGTAATCTGCCTGGCGACACCCTGGCTGTTCCTTTTCTCCTATGCACGGCAGTCTTGGTTTTTGGGGCAGTTCACCAGAGGTGGGAGCGGGCATGCCGCGCTCCTCCGACTAAGGGACAAGGCCAGGAAATTATTCTGCGCCCGCGTTACCCTTTCTTGCAGGGCGACGGGGCCTGTGGTACAGAAAAGGGCTCTTGAGGAGGATCTATGGCTCGAGTGTGTGAAGTTTGTGGCAAACGCCCATCGGTCGGGCATAATGTGAGCCACGCGAATAATAAGACGAAACGGCGCTGGTTGCCCAATCTGCAACGAGTGAAAGCGCGGATGCATGGAACCGTCAAATATATCCGGGCCTGTACAAGGTGCATCCGCTCAGGATGGGTGCAGAAAGCTGCGTGAGATGCTAGCGTTCGGCTCCCGGCGCTCTCAGTTTGCCGTGCTGAGGGCTAAACACTAACGGTTGAACCCCTACGAATTCACTCGCGTCACTTTGACAACGCCGCGCACTTTGCTCAAGTTGCGCATCACGCGGTCCAGATCCTTGGCGCTGCCTACCATGACTTCAAAGATATCTCGCGCCCGTTTATCCGGCAGGGTGCGTACATCTGCGCTGGAAATATTGAGCCCTGCTTCACTGATGGTTTTGCTCATGGCGGCAAGAAGGCCGGGCCGGTCTTCGCAGAGCACTTCGATCTTGATGGGGCGAAGATAATCGCTGCCGTTTGCCCAACTCACCTCGACATGTCGTTGGGGATCGCTTTCGAGGAGCCGCTGGCATTCATGCGTATGCACTGTGACGCCTTTGCCGCGAGTGATCACACCGCGTATGGGCTCCCCTGGAAGGGGATTACAACACCGACCGAACCGCACGAGCACATCCCCAATACCTCCCACCCGCACGGCGCTTAAGGAGTCGCTCAGCGGCTTTGATTTGACTTTTTCAAGTTCAAGGGCGTCTGCCGCCTCCCCACGCGAAATGTCTGGGGGCGGCGCGAGCTGGGGCAGAACACTGCCGACAGTAAGTTGCCCGTACCCGAGCGCGGCGAACAAGGTTTCTTCGTCTTTCAAGTTCAAAGCTGTGAGCGCGGCGTCGAGTTTGCCCCTTTTGCGCAGTGTTGCAAGATCAAGCTGATGCCGGGATAATTCCCGTTCCAGCAGTTCGCGACCGAGCGCAACGCTCCGTTCGCGTTGTTGGGCTTTCACCCACTGCCGTATGCGCGCTTTTGCTTTTGAAGTGCTGACGATCTTCAGCCAGTCTTTGCTGGGAGTTTGCTGTGCTGAAGTAATGATCTCAATGGTGTCTCCATTTTGCAGTTGGTAGCGTAACGGCACGAGACGGCCGTTGGCGCGCGCGCCTGCGCAGTGGTTGCCGACCTCTGAATGAATACGGTAAGCGAAATCAATAACGGTGGCGCCTTGAGGAAAACTGTATAAATCTCCCTTGGGCGTGAAAGCGTACACTTCCTCGGTGAACAAATCTTCCTTGACGGTATGAAGAAATTCTTGGGGATCTTTCAACTGCTGCTGCCACTCAACTAATTGGCGCAGCCACGCAAAGCGCTGCGCCTCCTCTAACCCGCGGCGCCCTTCTTTGTAGCTCCAGTGGGCGGCAATGCCTTCTTCGGCGATGCGATGCATCTCGTGCGTGCGAATTTGTACTTCGATACGCTCTCCATAGGGCCCAATGACCGTGGTGTGGAGCGATTGATACAGATTGGCTTTCGGCAAGGCGATGTAGTCTTTGAAGCGGCCAGGAACCGGCTTCCAATGACTATGCACGACGCCAAGCGCTTCATAACATTCCCGCACGGAGGCGACGATGATACGGAAGGCGACAAGGTCATAAATCTGGTCGAAGAGCAGATTCTGTTTCTGCATTTTCTGGTAGATTGAGTAAAAATGCTTTGGCCGACCATATACCTCTGCTGCGATTCCAGCCTCTGTGAGCTTTTGCTGCAAAATGCCGATAACTTCAGCGATATAACGCTCGCGCTCCGCCTTTTTCTTCGCCACCGCTTGTTTGAGCTGTGCATAGATCTCCGGATGCAGCGCTCGCAAAGCGCTGTCTTCCAGGTCGCTTTTGATCCAATAAATGCCGAGCCGATGCGCGAGCGGCGCGTAGATTTCCAGTGTTTCCTCAGCGATCTCTCGTTGCTTTTCCTCGGTGAGGTACGTGATCGTGCGCATGTTATGCGTGCGATCGGCCAACTTGACAAGAATGACGCGAATGTCCCGCGCCATGGCGATAATCATTTTGCGAAAGTTTTCCGCCTGTCGTTCTTCGCGGGTCTTGAAATTCATCTTGCTGATCTTGGTGACCCCGTCGACCAACGTGGCGATTTCGTCGCCAAATTCTTTCTCGATCTGGTCAAGATCCGTGAGCGTATCTTCTACGGTATCGTGGAGAAGCCCTGTGGCGATACTTGGGACATCGAGCTTCATATCGGAAATGATCTTGGCAACTTCCACAGGGTGCACGAAGTAGGGCTCGCCCGAGCGCCGCGTTTGTCCCTGATGCATGCGCTCAGAGAAGAGGTACGCTTTCTCGATGAGTTCCGTCTGCGCTTCCGGGTGGTAGGCGCGCACCTTCTCCACAAGCGATTCCAGGGTCATAACGCCCCCTTGTCTTGATGGAGGTGAAGAGCTTCTATGAGCAATGGCGAGGAGGCGCTGAGGAGGCGGGATACACGGGCGCGCTCCGCCTGGATAATGCCAAGCAACACTGCGAGCGCACGGTCGACACGGTCGTTGACGACCATGTAATCGTAGGAGCCCAGCGCCAAAGTTTCCTCGCGAGCGCGTTGCAGACGGCGGGTAATTACCTCTTCGCGGTCTGTACCTCGCGATCGCAGGCGCGCTTCTAGTTCACGCCACGATGGAGGGAGAATGAAGATGGAGATCGCTTCTGGGTAAGCCGTCTTTAATTGACGTGCGCCCTGGACATCGATGTCCAACAGGAAATCCCGGCTGTTCGCCAGCGCCTCATCGAGCGGCGCTCGCGCCGTGCCGTAAAGGAAACCATGCACCTGCGCCCATTCGGCGAATGCGCCGGCCGTACGCATGGCCTCGAACTGAGCTTCGTTGATGAAGTGATAGTCGCGCCCTTCCTTTTCCCCAGGCCGGGGCGCGCGCGTAGTGTACGAGACAGAAAGGCGTAAATCCGGCGTCCGTTCCAGGATTTGATGCGTGAGGGTGGTTTTCCCTGCTCCTGAAGGCGCTGAAAGAATGAATAAAATGCCTCTGCGGACGAAGGTGAAAGGAATTGTATCTGTATCGTCTGACATGATCACTCTACATTCTGCACCTGTTCTCGCATTTTTTCTACCTCTTCCTTTGCCTCCACGACCGCGTGTCGTATCACGATATCGTCTGATTTCGCGCCGATCGTGTTAATTTCTCGCTGCACTTCTTGCAGGAGAAATTCGATGCGTTTGCCTACAGGTTCGTGGGAGCGCACTAAGCCAGCCATCGCTTTGAGGTGGCTGTGGAGCCGGACAATTTCTTCAGTAATGTCGCTCTTTTGCGTCAAAGTCACGACTTCTTGGAGTAAGCGTCCTTGATCAACCTCCGTTCCTTGCAGCAGAGTGGTCACCCGTTCGATGAGCCGTTGACGGATCGTTTCCTGGGCGACTCGGCTGCGTTCCTGAATCGCCTGCCGTGTTTTCTCTAACGTCGCCAGTCGGGCTCTGAGGTCTTGCTGGAGAAATTTTCCTTCCCGGCTGCGTTGTCGTTCCAAAGCTGTCAAGGCGTGTTGAAGCGCCTTTCTGGCCGCCTGCACTTCAGCAGTGAGGGGGTGGGGTTGTTCTGTGATCTGGAAGAACTCTGGTCGCACTGTGAGAAAGGACAGGTCAATGTCCTCCTTAATCTGGAGGGTGCGGGAAAGTTGCTTCAACGCTTTGTGGTAAGCGCGGGCCAGCTCAAGGTTAGGTTGCACGGAATAGGCTCGGGGTGTTCTCCCATTACAGATAAGAGACATTTCGACTCGACCGCGTTTGAGGCGGGCTTCTATAGTCTCGCGAAATTCTTGCTCCCAAGGAAGAAATTCTCGGGGTAAAGGCATTTTGATTTCCATGAAGCGATGGTTCACCGTGCGTAATTCGACAGTGAGTCGTCCGCCTGGAAAGGTGGCGGAGCCGTTGCCGTACCCGGTCATACTTCTCATTGCAGCCTCTTTTTTGACAATATCGCTTCGAGTTCTTG
>DATLYA010000375.1:0-10168 GCA_035575235.1 Candidatus Methylomirabilota bacterium | reverse complement strand
GTTCCGTGCGACAAAGGCCGATCCCTTCCGCGCCAAACATACGCGCTACTTTGGCGTCATGCGGGGTATCGGCATTCGCGCGTACGCGCAAACGCCGGAACTGATCCGCCCATCCCATGAGCGCGGTGAGCTCGGGCGTATTGGGATTTGGTTCGCGTGTAGGCACGCGGCCACGAAACGCCTCACCACTAGCGCCATCGAGCGTGATCAGATCGCCCGCCCGAACGATGATGTCCGCACCGCGCACGCTGAATTGTTGCTTCTCATAGTCGATCTCAAGCGCCTCGCAGCCGACCACGGCGCACTTGCCCATCCCGCGACTCACCAGAGCGGCATGGGACGTGGCTCCGCCGCGCGCCGTGAGAATGCCTTGCGCTGCGTGCATGCCGTTGATGTCTTCCGGAGAGGTCTCAACACGCACAAGAATGACTTTCCGCCCAGCTTTCGCCGCCTCCTCGGCGTCTTCCGCCGAGAAGACAACTTCCCCGCTCACCGCGCCCGGAGAAGCGGGAATGCCACGGGCGATGCGTTCTTTCGGCGCGTCGGGATCAAGGGTGGGATGGAGAAGCCGGTCTAGTTGTGCCGGCGTCACACGCAGCACTGCCGTGCGCTCGTCGATCAACCCTTCCTGCACCATGTCCACGGCGATCTTGACGGCTGCGGCTGCGGTGCGTTTGCCTGCACGCGTTTGTAACATCCACAGCTTTCCGCCTTGGATGGTGAATTCGATGTCTTGGGCATCCTTGTAATGTCTTTCTAGTTTCTGCGCGATCTCTTGCAGGGTGACGAAACTATCCGGCAGCAGTTCTTCCATGGACGGATAGAGTCTTTTCCGCTCTTCCTCGGAACGGCCTTCACGCGCCGCGCGCTCGTGGGAAGCTGCCAGGGTAATTGGTTGCGGCGTGCGAATGCCGGCGACGACGTCTTCGCCTTGCGCGTTGATGAGAAAGTCACCGTTCAAGATATTCTCCCCGGTGGAGAAGTCGCGAGTGAAGGCAACGCCTGTTGCACAGTCTTCGCCTAAGTTCCCGAACACCATAGCCTGGACGGTGACGGCAGTGCCCCATGTTTCAGGAATATTTTCAATTTTTCGGTAGGTGACTGCACGAGGGTTGTTCCACGAGCCGAACACGGCCCCGATGGCGCCCCAAAGTTGCTCTTGTGGATCTTGCGGAAAGGCAATATTCAAGCGTTCCTGAATCAGCGCTTTGAACGCCACGACGAGTTCACGCAGGTCAGTTGCTGTGAATTGCGTATCAAGGGTAATGCCGCGCGCCGCTTTTTTTTCCTCAATAATTTTTTCGAACGGGTCGCGTTCTGTCTTGGATTCCGGCTTGAGGCCCAGCACGACATCGCCGTACATCTGCACGAACCTACGATAACAATCATACGCAAAACGCGGATTGCCTGACTGATGAATGAGGCCTTGGACAGTCTCGTCGTTCAGTCCTAGATTGAGCACCGTGTCCATCATGCCTGGCATCGAGACCCGGGCGCCGGAACGTACAGAGAGGAGCAACGGGTTGGTCGGATCACCAAATCGCCGCCCCATGATTTTCTCAATCTTCTTCAATCCCTTTTGGACCTGCGGTGCGAGTTCTGCAGGATAATGATGTTCGTGCGCATAATAATAAGTGCACACTTCGGTTGTAATCGTCATTCCCGGTGGGACAGGCAGCCCTAAGCTGGCCATCTCGGCGAGGTTTGCGCCTTTGCCTCCTAAGAGCCAGTTCATACTGGCGTTGCCGTCAGCTTTGCCGCCTCCAAACGAATACACGTACCGCTTCTGCTTGGTTCTCATCCGTCCTTGTCCGTTTTGTCCTTGTAACGCCATAGAAAATAACACCCCTAACGGTTTGGCCTTAATTGCTGAAACCATAGCAGATGCTGAGCCTCAGGAAAAACCCTTGGTCGGAAGAACACCTGATCGAGGAAGAACTTCTCTTAGCAGAAAAAATACTTCCCTAAGACGCTAAGCACTTTGAGACAAAACCTCTGGAGGCAATTTGCGGCAGGTGTCATGGCGAGGAGCGAGAGCGACGAAGCCATCTTTGGTGTCGGGCAGAGATGGCTTCGCTGCGTTCGCACTGACAGCCTGCCCCAACGAGCCCGAAGAGAATTTTGTCCCAGAGTCCTAAGAAAGGTGCTAAGGGGGGGGGTGATGCTTGCTTCCATTTGTAGGGTAAGCGCTCTGAAAGGTGGCGGGAAGGCGGAAAGAGGGGCAGGTCTCAGACCTGCCGCTGCAATTCTTACAGTCCGTACACTTTTGCGACATTCTCGCCAATGATTTTCTGCCGCGTGGATGGGGACAGCGGTTCTACCAGTTCTTCGAGCTCCTCCATATAGTTGCCGGTGTGATCAAAATGCGGAAAATCTGACGCCCAGAAGAATTTGTCGGGACCGACAAATTCCACGACATTGGCGAAGGCCTTTTCATCTGGATCCCCAGAAATCCAACACTGTCGATAGAAGTAGTAACTTGGCTTCTCTTTCAATGGGACTGTTTTCCCGAGCGGGCTGTCATAGACGGCGTCCATACGGTTCAACAGATATCCCGCCCAGCCCGCGCCGGACTCCAGCACAACGATTTTTACTTTGGGAAAACGGTCGAAGAGTCCATACTGAAACAATGCAGTGAAGGCCTGCAAGGGTCCCTGCGCGCCATGCACGTTATAATGCCACAAGGCCCACTTCTGCATCTCACGGAAGCGTTGATGCACACGCTTGGCGGGAGGTTCACCACTGGGGTGGATGCCAACAGGAACGTCTAGCTCTTGAGCTTTGGCCCAAAATGGATCGTAATCAGGATGAGCATGAGATTTATTGGTTGGTGTAAAGGGAACAAAAAACGCGCCTTTCGCGCCATTTTTGACCGCCCGCTCTAATTCTCGCGCGGCTTCGTGGCCGTCACCAAAGGAGATATGTGCAATCGGGACCAGCCGTCCGCCAGAGTCAGCGCAAAAGTCTTCCACCCACCGATTATAAGCGCGTGCATACGCGGCCTCGAGTTCAAGATCGCCAATATCCTCGGCTTCCCAGATAAGGCCAAGGCTGGGGTAGATGAGCGCCTTTTCCAACCCTTCCTCATCCATGCGAGCGAGCCGCTCTTTGGCGTCCATCGAGCCAAACGGGGCCATGCCGACATACGTACGGTCGGGATGCGGTGTTAACACTTCCTCTCCCCTTCCCATAGCGCCAAACTGCGCCAACGCTCCAGGGCGGATGTATTTTGCCGGAGCGCCGTTCAGTTCCAGCACCTCCAGTCCATCAGGCCTTTTACGAATGCGGATTGTGCGGTCACGGTACTGCGGATCAATGTATTTCTCCCAGAGATCAGGTGGTTCAAGGATATGACCGTCCGCATCAACAGCTCCGGGATAGGGAAAACGCTTCAATTGAGACATGTCATTCCTCCTTAGTGCTCTTGGTCCTGGGCTTACCAAGTTTTGGCGCGTGGATCAATGATTGCGAACTGTTGCGCACCCAGAAGGGAAGGGGGGAGGGGAAACCCCGCTATGGTCTCGAGCGAACCGGAGTCGCCAGGTTTCATACTTCATCTAGTAAAGATAGAGAAAATAGATTTTGACAAGAAAACTTTGTAAACTTAGGTCGCCTTCAACTATGTTTCAATCCGATGCGCTAACTCTGGAAGCAGCCGATCAATCGGAATCCTGACTTGCTCAAGCGTGTCACGATCACGCAAAGTGACAGTATTGTCCTGCATCGTCTGATGATCCACAGTGATGCCGAACGGCGTGCCGACTTCATCTTGGCGGCGATAGCGTCGTCCAATGGACCCCGCTTGATCGTAGAACACGGCAAAACGTTCTTTGAGCAGATCTCGGATCTGCAGCGCTTTTTCCGGTTGCCCATCTTTGCGGAGCAACGGGAAGACGCCTACTTTGATCGGCGCGATGCGCGGGTGCAAACGCAAGACAACACGCGTCTCGCCCTCTTGCTCGTCCTCGTCGTAGGCATCGAGCAAGGTAACGAGAAAGATACGATCAACCCCTGCCGCTGGTTCAATCACATAGGGTTTGTAACGTTCTCGCGTCTCTTCATCAAAGAAGGTGAGATCTTTGCCGCTGTACTCACTATGTCGACGCAAGTCAAAATCTGTACGATTAGCGATGCCCTCAAGCTCTCCCCAACCAAATGGGTAACGATATTCGATATCGGTTGTGGCTTTTGAGTAATGCGCCAGGTCCTCCTTGGGATGGTCATAGAAGCGGAGGTTTGCGGGTTTGATGCGAAGCCGGTCCGTGTACCATGTCATGCGCTGTTCACGCCAATAGTCAAACCACTCATCATCCGTGCCAGGCTTAACGAAGAACTCCATTTCCATCTGTTCGAACTCGCGGGTGCGGAAAATGAAGTTGCCTGGCGTAATCTCGTTGCGAAATGATTTCCCGATTTGCGCGATGCCAAAAGGCGGCTTGAGGCGGCTCGCCTGTTGTACGTTCACAAAATTAACAAACATGCCTTGCGCGGTCTCTGGCCGCAGGAAGGCGATCGCGGCGTCGTCTTCTACCGGGCCGACAAACGTTTTGAACATCAGGTTAAATTGCCGCGCCTCGGTCAAGTCGCACTCTGCGCCTTTGGGACATTGGCGCTCTGCCTTAGGAGGAAGCTGATCGGCGCGAAACCGGCGTTTACACACACGGCAATCAACGAGTGGATCAGAGAAGCCGGCGACATGCCCGGAGGCCTCCCATACTCTGGGATGCATGAGGATAGCACTTTCGAGGCCCACGACGTTCTCGCGCGACGTCACCATGTAGCGCCACCAGGACTCACGAATATTCCGTTTGAGTTCGACGCCAAGCGGACCATAGTCCCACGTACTGGCGAACCCACCATAAATTTCACTCGAGGGGAAGACAAACCCGCGCCGTTTGCACAGGTTCACTATTTTTTCCATGGTGACCAACATAAGCCAGCAGCCGTATCATTCCCCTTGCCGAGCGTCAACCGAATCGTCCGTCAACCTGTACGTTTGCTCAAGAAAGACGCGCGACTTCAACGGTCGGTGGAGATGACGCGCCAACATGGCGCCCGCTACGGCGCGCAGTTCTTTAGACACACGCGGCGGAGCCGGGAAGTTCAACACTGCAGCAAGAGGGGCATGTTTGATGTCAGCCAGGAAGTGAACTGTGTCCACCGAGAGCACCACAGTTGAGCCTCCTCGGTCCCGGCACTCTGCGCACAGGAGCCCACCCAAACCGGGAGAAAACACCCAGGACGATGCTTCGGTGAGTTCGCGACCGCATTGATGACAGTCAGTGAAGTGAGGGGCGTAGCCAGTATGGGCTAGCAGCAACAGCTCAAACGCCGGAAGGGAGGCTGGAGAAATGTCTCCTGGGTTTTCCAGCAGCTGCAGTGTTTCTAACAATAAGGTGTACGTCTCTTCTCCAGCTTCCCGACCAGTAACCATGGCGTCGATCAGCTCACAGAGGTAACTGGCAAGAGCGAAGCGTTGCAGATCGCCGCTCGGACCACGGAAACTCTGAAGTAGATCACAGCCAAAAATAAAAGCGAGTTCTTCAGCTCGGCCTGGCCGAAAACGCAAGCGCACATGAGTGAAAGGCTCAAGTACGTTGACGAACCGACGCTGCGAGCGCTTGGCGCCTTTAGCGATGGCAGTCACTTTGCCCCAATCTCTCGTGAGAAACGTAACAATCTTATCTGACTCTCCGTGCGGGCGGCTGCGGAGTACGATAGCCGATGTGCGTTCTTCTAGCATGTTTGCCTTGACACTGTAGGGGGTGGTTCTTACATTCCAGCGAAGACATTGTCTCTTACGAGAGAATAAGAGCGACTCCAGTTTCTACAAGGGGTGAGATGCATGGAGACAGAAAAGGAGCAAACCCATCCGTCTGCTGAGCTTACAGAACAGAGCGAGGCGCAAGCAAGCGGAGAAGAGGATGAAAAGGCAATGCTTGCGGCTCAATTACGAGAAAAAGAAGCTGAAGCCAAAGCCAATTACGAAATGTTCTTACGAGAACGGGCTGATCTAGAAAATTTCAAACGACGCATGCAACGGGAGCAAGCAGAGTCCATACGTTTTGCTAACGAGCCGCTTATTCGCGACCTCTTGCCTGTGCTCGATAATCTCGAACGTGCGGTGAGTCATGCTCAAGGCGGCGGCAATGGTCAACCTTTGGTCGAAGGGGTGAACCTCGTGGTGCGGTCGTTCCTTGAGACACTAGAAAAATACGGAGTCACCCGTGTGAGCGCGAAAGGTGAGCCGTTTGACCCCTCGAAACATGAGGCCATGGCGCAAGTAGAGAGCGTAGACATCGCGCCCAACGTGGTCGTTGATGAATATCGCCCCGCTTATTTATTGCACGGCCGCTTGCTGCGGCCAGCATTGGTGACCGTAGCGAAAGCGCCATCCGAAGAAAAGAAGACGGCGGAATAAAAAAAGTTGCGCGCTTGCCTCTTGATGATTACATCATGACTAATTGAGAGGGAAGCTTAGGAAGGGACAGCGGTTTCTGCAAGGAGAATACGTATGGCAAAGGTGATCGGTATTGATTTAGGGACGACTAACTCGGTAGTCGCTATTATGGAAGGCGGTGAACCGAAAGTCCTCACCAATTCTGAAGGGAGCCGCATTACTCCCTCAGTTGTCGCCTTCACCGATAGCGGAGAGCGTTTGGTCGGGCAGATTGCTCGGCGGCAGGCGATCACAAATCCAGAGAACACCATTTTCTCTATCAAACGTCTGATTGGCCGCCGCATCGATGACCCTGAAGTGCGCAAGGCGAAAGGGGTGCTGCCATACAAGATCGTTGAGTCGGAAAATCATGACGCCTGGGTTGAGATTCGTGGCAAGAAGTACAGCCCGGCAGAGATTTCTGCGTTCATTCTGCAAAAAATGAAACAGACCGCCGAGGATTATTTTGGGGAGAAAGTGTCTGAGGCAGTGATCACAGTACCAGCATACTTCAACGATTCCCAGCGGCAGGCAACGAAAGACGCCGGCCGTATTGCTGGATTAAACGTCCTGCGCATTATTAACGAGCCAACTGCCGCCTCGCTCGCCTATGGCCTTGATAAGAAAAAGGATGAGAAAATTGCAGTCTTTGACTTGGGTGGTGGAACGTTTGATATTTCCATCTTGGAAGTTGGCGATGGCGTGTTCGAGGTCAAAGCCACCAATGGCGACACCTTCTTAGGTGGTGATGATTTCGATCAGCGCGTGATTGACTACCTGGCCGATGAGTTTAAGAAAGACCAGGGCGTCGATCTGCGTAAAGATCGCATGGCGCTGCAACGTTTGAAAGAAGCGGCGGAAAAGGCGAAGATCGAACTCTCTTCGTCAATGGAGACTGAAATTAATCTCCCCTTTATTACGGCAGATCAAACCGGACCGAAACATTTGACGATGAAGTTAACCCGCGCCAAGCTGGAAGCGTTGTGCGCGGATCTCCTCGATCGTCTCGAAGGTCCATGTCTTACGGCTTTAAAAGATTCTGGTCTCAGCGCGCGTCAGATTGACGAAGTCGTGTTAGTCGGCGGTATGACGCGGATGCCTGCTGTTCAGGAGCGTGCGCGCAAGATCTTCGGGAAAGAACCCCATAAAGGAGTGAACCCAGACGAAGTAGTCGCTGTCGGCGCGGCGATTCAGGGCGCAGTGTTGAAGGGCGAAGTGAAAGACGTGCTGTTGCTGGATGTCACACCGCTGTCGCTGGGAATCGAGACGCTGGGTGGTGTTTTTACGCGGTTGATTGAAAAGAACACCACGATTCCGACCAAAAAGAGCCAGGTGTTCTCGACTGCTGCGGACAATCAAACGGCTGTCACAATCCGTGTGTTCCAAGGCGAACGGGAAATGGCGGCTGACAACAAATTGCTCGGGCAGTTTGACTTGGTTGGTATTCCGCCAGCCCCGCGTGGCGTGCCGCAGATTGAAGTGACTTTTGACATCGATGCTAACGGCATCGTGCATGTTAACGCCAAGGATCTCGGCACTGGCAAAGAACAGTCGATTCGCATCACGGCGTCGAGCGGGCTCACTGAAGAAGAGATCAAACGTATGGTGAAAGACGCCGAAGCGCATGCGGAAGAAGACAGAAAGAGACGCGAGCGTATTGAAGCGAGAAACCAACTGGATTCGTTGATCTACTCGACGGAGAAATCCTTGAAGGATCATCGCAGCGATATCGATGAAGCGACGGCGAAGAATATCGAAGCTGCGATGGAAAAAGCCAGGAAGGCGATGGAAAGTGATGACATTGCGACAATCAAAGCTGCAACGGAAGAGCTTACGCAGTCGTCCCATAAACTCGCCGAAGCAATGTACGCCAAAGTAGCCAGAGAGCAGCAGGCAGGCGGCGCGAATGCCTCACGGACTGACAGTGGCAGGACAAGCGGCGCCGGCAATGGAAAAGATAACGTAGTCGACGCAGACTTTGAAGAAGTGAAGTGATGCAATACGGCTGCATATAAGCGTCTTTCGAACCCCCCTTCTTCTAATGTAAAGAAGGGGGGTTTTTTGTTAGAGGGGGATGGGCGCGAGGTATGGCGACAAAAGCCGATTACTACGAACTCCTAGGCGTAAGCCGCAACGCGAGCGATGAAGATCTCAAGAAGGCGTATCGGAAAGCGGCCATGCGCTATCATCCTGATCGGAATCCTGGCGACAAGACTGCGGAAGAAAAATTCAAGGAACTCTCTGAAGCCTACTCTGTATTGAGCGATCCAGAGAAGCGTGCGCAGTACGATCGTTACGGTCATGCCGCCTTTGAACAGGGCGGCGGACCGGGGTTCGGCGGCTTCGATTTTTCTGGCAACTTTGAAGACATTTTTGGCGATATCTTCGGCGATATCTTCGGCGGAGGCCGCGGCGGACGCCGCCGCGCTCGTCGTGGTGAAGACCTGAGTTACAATCTCGAAATTTCTTTTGAAGAGGCGGCGTTCGGGACCGAGAAGACTATCTCGATTCCGCGCATGGCTGTCTGTGAGACTTGTCAGGGGAAAGGCGCCAAGCCCGGAACAATGCCAAAGACGTGTACAACATGCCGTGGCAGCGGGCAGGTGCGCTTTCAGCAAGGGTTTTTTACTATCGCGCGCACGTGTAATCAGTGCGGCGGACAAGGAACGGTCATCACTGATCCTTGTCCAACCTGTCGCGGCACTGGCGCAACGCGAAAGACTTCCACGCTTCAAGTGAAGATTCCTGCTGGAGTTGATACCGGCGCCCGGCTCAAATTGCGAGGCGAGGGGGAGGCAAGTCCTGCCGGTGGCGCGCCTGGCGATTTGTATGTCATCCTGCGCGTGCGCGAACATCCCTTGTTTACTCGTCAACATAATGATGTAATTTGTGAGTTCCCTATCAGTTTTCCACAGGCGGCATTGGGGGTAGAGATTGAAGTGCCAACCCTCGAAGGAAAGCTCAAAATGAAGGTGCCGGCCGGCACCCAATCGGGGAGTGTCTTTCGGTTACGAGGCAAGGGAGTTGTTGATCTGCACAGTGGAGGGCGTGGGGATCAGCTCGTGCGCGTCGTTGTGGAAACGCCTCGCAAACTCACGGCAAAACAACGTGAACTCCTTGAAGAATTCGCCCGTCTCGACGGCGAAGATGTGCATCCCATGAGCAAAGGGTTCTTTGAGAAAGTCAAAGAACTCTTTGGCTAGAGGCGCAGACGGAGATGAAGCTGCGCGAGTTGGGAGAACTCCCTTTTCTGCGACGATTGCGTAATCGTGTCCCTGCTGATGCGCGCGTGCTGCTCGGGATCGGCGATGACTGCGCCGCCGTAGCTTTACCTGGAATAACCGTCATTACCACGGACGCCATGGTTGAAAATGTCCATTTTCGCCGCGAGTGGAGCTCCTTTTTTGTCTTAGGAGAAAAGGCGTTTGCCGTGAACGCTAGTGACGTCGCCGCCATGGGAGCGGAACCGACCTTCGCGCTGCTAAACATCGGCGCGCCGCAGGACTGTGAGCTTGAAAACCTCGATCAGTTTTTCGACGGATTTCTGCACGCGGCTTCTTCGTGTGGGGCCGCGTTGATCGGCGGCAATATGAGCGCCGCGCCGTGCCTGATGATTTCCGTTACGTTACTCGGTCATGCTGCTCATGGCGTGCTGAAACGAGCAGGAGCTCGCCCTGGTGACGATCTCTATGTCACCGGCACTCCTGGCGATGCGGCGTTAGGGTTGCG
>DATLYA010000374.1:0-39937 GCA_035575235.1 Candidatus Methylomirabilota bacterium | reverse complement strand
GACGTATCCTGAAACGTCGGTTGGCGGGAATCTGCTTTTAGGCAGCTTTCTCTTAGGAGTCTACCGGCATATTGCCGCGGTGACGCCATCCCGGACGGATCACCGTTTGTTCCGCTTGATGATGCAAGACGCTGCCCGTGTTGTGGCGTACGGGTGTGGGCATGTGCGGTATCATCTGACCCACCAGCCTCATCAGGCCGGCTTCCTGCACCAGTATCTCGATAACGCCGAACATTGCCTGCTCGGGCTAGTCGGTAGTCAGGAATGTTTGGAGCCGTTGATCGTCTTGTCTGGTGGGGGCGTCGATGATCAACAGCTTCGCCACGGCAGCCAACGCGTTGCCGGTTTTCTGCGGCAACTTGTGGCTGAGTATCTCGAACGCTGTGAGCATGCCGGCTTAACTGAGCGTGGTAAACGCAGTCGTTTGCCGCAGTATCTCGCGCGGTTGGGACTTTAACCCCGCCTCGATACTCGCCGAGCCGCGCGCGTCAGCAAGCGGCGGCAGAACCGCTCCCTCACGGCCGCGGCTCGGATGAGGCGGGGCACTCAGGATTGCCATCTACAGTCCTGAAGTTCTCAGCCACGTGAAAACCGCCTCATGAATTTTGCCAGCCAAGTTCGGTGCTGTACGCCGCCTTGGTAGGGGCACGGCGCGCCGCGCCCCTACAGCGCAGAGCTCCTTTTCTGCCAGAGTGTGAGCCCCGATTGTGATCGTCAAAGTTATGAGCTTGCATCACGTGCGCGCACCCTCGTTGCCAACCCGCTCCGTCAGGTGTCCATCCCCCTCCAGGCAAACGAAAACTGCTCTCGGCCTTCCTTGTCCTCTCCCGCCGTGCACGGTACCATTGAAAACATGTCGCCCGGTTTCAACACGCCATTCCGTCAACTGAAGAAAACCGTCAAGTTGTCGGCGAAACCTGCGCCGACGGTGAGGCCGCAACCACCTGCTCCTCCGCCGCCCGCGCCGCTAGCAACGGAGGAAGAGTTATTTTGGCGAGAAATGCAAGGCGTCACCCCCCTGAAACGAAACGGCCATGCTCGCGTACACACGCCTCCACCCGCCGTCGTGCGGCGGGCGCAAGTGGAAGAGAATGAAGCGTTGGCGGAACTCTATGATTTAGTGGAGGGGCGCACCGGTTTCGATATCACTGACACGGAAGAATATATTGAGGGGTGTGTCAGCGGGCTTGATACCGCCCTGGTGCGAAAACTCCGCCAGGGGGAATTTTCCCGTCAAGCGGCGCTGGATCTCCATGGTATGACGGCCGACGCTGCCCAAACGGAAGTGGAGCAGTTTCTTTTGAACGCGGTGCGAAAAGGATTGCGCTGCGTCCTGCTTGTACACGGACGCGGGCGGAATTCGCCTGGACAAGTGCCTGTTCTCAGAGATCGTTTGCGGCTGTGGTTGACGCGCGGCAAGCTCGCCCGCAGTATTTTAGCTTTTGCCTCGGCCCGACCCTATGATGGCGGACTTGGGGCGCTGTACGTGTTGCTGCGGCGGGAGCGCGCTCGCAAAAAAGCGATCGAAATTCTTGAGGGAGCAAAGCGAGAGTGAACAGGAAGCAACAGCAAGCTCATCGCGGGGAACAAAGAGTGCCGCGTCTCGTCTTCACCGGCGCGGGTGATAATATCTTTACTCGTGCACTCACCGAATCGACCGCACGTCAGTTGACCTGGAGCTGGGAAGAAGGCGGAGAGGCGGAGCAAGAGCCGGAGTCGCGTCTGCGGCTGACGCATGCGTGGCCAGCCTGGGCGCCTGACGAGCGACGGGTTGCCTGTTTTGGCATGCGGGGGTCGGAACAATCGACACTTGAAACCATGCTCTATGTGGTGTCGGCTGACGGCGTTGAATCCTGGGAACTCGCCAATCTGGCCGGCGGGATGCCTATCTATGGCAACTGGTCTCCAAACGCGACGATGTTTGCTGCGCTCGTGCAACGCGGCGACCAGCAGCTGTCGCTGGAAACCGTATCACTGGAGCAGCCGGGAAAAACCACGCCGCTGGTGAGTGGCGCGCCCCTGTTCTGGTCATGGTCGCCGCGCGGCGACCGCATCGCCGTGCACGTCCGCAAGAGTCGGACCTCATTCCCGTCGGCGCGTGTACTCATTGTTGATCCCGTGTCGAGGCGGGTGACGCGCGAAGTTTCCACTACTCCTGGAGAATTTCGCGTGCCAACATGGTCGCCTCGCGAAGATTTAGTTGCTTATGTAGAAAACAATGAGGATGGTGGGAATACGCTCTTCCTGCTTGATGTGGAAACTGGCGAGAAAGCGCCGGTGGGCGCGTCTGTAGGCATGATGGCCGCGCTGTGGTCGCCCGATGGACGGTTTCTTGCCTTCGGGGAATCTGCTCGTTCCGGCTCCGCGGCGTTTACGGCGGTCAAAATTGTTGATCTGGAGTCTGGTCGCATCACGCCATGTGTGAATGACTCCGTCTCCGGCTTCTTTTGGTCCCCGCGGGGAGACGCGCTTTTCTACCTCAGCATTGACGTGCAACGCAGCCATCTGTGCTGGAACCGGCAGCCCCGCGACGGCGGCGAGAAAAGAGAACTTGTGCGCTTTCTGCCGAGTCGTGAACAGACCGTTGTGCTCTCGTTTTTTGATCAATATGCGCTCTCGCACCCTCCAGTGGCGCCCGACGGCAGCGCAGTGGCCTTTGCCGGCTATCTTTTGGACAGAGGATTATTGAGCGCTGATGTCAAAAATATTGCCTCGCGCATCTATGTGTTGCGGCTTGACCGCGGCGCCGAGCCCAACGCCGTTGGCCGGGGACCTTTCGCCTGTTGGAATTTGCCGGGGTTGATCGCTGGATGATGCTCAGCGATTGCACTTCTTTGCCGCCACATACAGCAGATCGCACGCTTCTTCTTTGAGCGCTTCGCCCACAGCAGTTTTTTTGATTGTTAAAAATCGGCGTCGATCGAGCACGAGTCCTGCTTCAAACAACGCGTCCGTGATCGCGGCGAGGGCGCGCTTTTTATAGGCGGCATGAGCGGGGACCTGCAGCGGGTAGGTGGTCATGAGCAGCCGCCCGCGTCGTTTCAGGACACGGGCGGCTTCACGAAAGACGATTGCTGCTTCCAGGTAGCCCAACGATTCAGGCAATACCACATAATCGAAACTTGCCGGCGCGAACGGCAGGCGATGTGCATCGGCTTGCACCAGGGCGGTGAGGCCGTATCGCTGCGCTGCTGCGCGCAGCATGGGGCGGGAAAGGTCGAGGCTCACCACCCTGTGCTGAAACTTTTCCAAGTCGCTCTCCAGCTCTCCTCTTCCACACCCGATGGTAAGCAGCGTGCTCGGTCGGCTTAGTTGTAGGGCGAGCCATCTGCGCAACACCGGGTATTTGTAGGTGAACGTGAAATGCCGCTTGTCCCAGCCTTGTCGAGCGACACGGCCAAAGAACGCTAAGGCAGGACGTCCCCGGAATCTCGGCGCAGTTCGTGTTTTCACTCCACTCTTCCTCCACGGCGCTCCCGTATTTGCCTAGCGCGAAATTTTCACGTAGTGAATGCCCCTGGAAGGTGGAGGCGCGGGCGCTGCGCCTCTGCGGAGCGAGGAGAGACAGGCATGCAGTATTTTTGTGGAGTCGATACCGGCGGGACGTTCACCGATTGCGTGGTGATGGATGAACGTGGGCGCATTACTATCGCCAAAAGTCTGTCCACGCCCAAAGACTTTGCCGAAGGCTTTTTTCATGCGCTCGACATCGCGGCGGAGAAGTTGGGATTGACCCTGCCGCAACTCATGCAAAATACAAGGCTTCTTCTGCACGGCACGACGGTCGGCACCAACGCCATCGTACAACGCAAGGGTGTAAAGACGGGATTGATCACCACGCGCGGGCATGGCGACGCCCTCATCATCATGCGTTCAGTGGGACGCTCAGCCGGGCTGCCTATCGAGAAGCTGCTGCATGTGTCTCGTCATCAAAAGCCGACGCCAATCATCCCCCGTTCTCTGATCCAAGAGGTGAGTGAACGAATCGACTGGAAAGGCGAGGTCTTTTTGCCGCTCAATGAGGACGAAGCCCGCGCGGCGATTCTCGCCCTTCTTGCTCAACGCGTTGAGGCGATTGCGATCTCCTTCTTATGGGGATTCGTAAACCCGACGCACGAACTCACGGTGAAACGCCTGGTGCAGGAGATGGCGCCAGGCCTGTTCGTAACCTGCGCCCACGAGTTAATCGCCAAGCCTGGTGAATATGAGCGCACCGCGGCGACGGCGATCAATTGTTTCATCGGCCCTCTCTCCTCCGGTTATATACAACGCGTGCAGGAACGCGCCCGGCAGCTCGGTTATCAATATCCTCTGTTAATTATGCAAGCCTCCGGCGGCGTGGCTACGGCGCACGAGGCGGCGCGTAAGCCGGTGTTCACTATCGGTTCTGGTCCCGTCGGCGGGGTGATCGGCGCAAAATTCCTCGCCGATACGCTTGGTCATAAAAACGTTATCGCTTCTGACGTCGGCGGCACCAGCTTCGATGTTGGCATTATTAGCAATGGCGCGCCGCTTACGTCGGCGGAGACGACCATTCACCAATACACGTTCTTCATGCCGCAGCTCGATATTCAATCGATCGGCAGCGGCGGCGGCAGCATCATTTGGATTGACGAACTGAGCAACACGCTGAAAGTTGGGCCGCAGTCCGCCGGGGCCGACCCGGGACCGGCGTGTTACAATCGCGGCGGTGAGGAGCCGACGATTACCGACGCCAATGTGATCCTCGGGTATCTCAACCCAGACAATTTTCTTGGCGGTCAATATAAGCTCGATCGACGCAGCTCACTACGCGTTATGCAAAAAATAGCGGATCGCCTGCAGATGGATGTGGTCGAGGCGGCCAGCGGCGCGGTGCAGATTGTCGAATTTCACATGGCTGACTTGATGCGGCAGATGACTGTGCAACGCGGGCTCGATCCACGGGATTTCATGGTCTATGCCTATGGCGGCGGCGGGCCGGTGCACGCCGTGTCCTACTCTCGCGAGTTGGGCTGTAAGACGATCGTCGTGCCGTTAGGTTCAGTCGCTTCGACGTGGTCCGCATTGGGCATTCAATCGGCGGACGTGCTGCATGTCTACGAAAAAGCCGAGTTACTCATCGCCCCGTTTGACGTGCAGCGCATGAACGCGATCTTCGCCGACCTGGAAGAGCGGGGTCGCGCGCAATTGCGGGAGGACGGCATTGCCGAGACGGATATCCGTTTTGTCCGCACTGTGGACGTGAAGTTCCGTCTGCAAATTCATCGCGTGGAAGTGTCCGTGTCGGGTGGGACCCTGACCGCACACGACGCCGAACAACTGATGCGCGCCTTTGCCGAGAAGTATGAAGCGCTCTATGGCAAAGGATCAGCGTTCAAGGACGCCGGCATGGAGATCGGCGTGTGCCGTGTTTCGGCGATCGGCGCCATCACGCGCCCCACGCTGTCACGACAGACGCCATCAAGGGGTGATGCTGTGGCTGGGCGGCGCGACGTGTACTGGCGTGAACTACGGCGCTTTGTCGCCACGCCAATCTTTCACGGCGCTCAGCTTGCCATGCGCCATAACATTGAAGGACCTGCGATCATCGAGATGCCGGAGACGACGATTGTGTTGCATCCGGACAGTGCGGGGCGGTTAGATGAGTATGGAAACTTCGTGATTGAGATTAAAACATGATGCGTACTGCGTGTTGCGTGATTCTGATAAACGCCGCGCTCTATGCAGCACGCAACACGTAACATAGAGCTTTATTGCCATAGTTTACACTTCGCGTTTGAAAAGGACTTCACCAATGCCAGGGCAACAGATCAAGTGGGACGGCCGCACGTATCCCTACATTCCATCCAAACCCCTGAAGATTCACCCCAGCCTGCAACTGCATACGGACGCGGCGGAAAAGATTGATCCGGTGACGTACGAAGTCGTGCGCCACGCCATGTGGAATATCAATGTCGAGCACGGCAACACGATCATGAAAATCTCCGGTTCGCCGAGCTGCGCCTACGGACATGACTTTAATCCGTCGCTCATGGATGAAAACGGCGACTTCGTCTTCTTTGGTCCATTCTTGCAATATCTCTCGTCCGCCACCGGCTCCGCCGTGAAATGGACGATGGAGTATCGTGCCGAGAATCCTGGCATTGAGGACGGCGATATCTTCTTGACCAATGATCCTTGGATCGGCGCGACGCATCAATCGGATGTCGCGCTTATTGCTCCAGTATTCTGGGAAGACAGGCTCTTCTGCTGGGTGGGCAATACGCTGCATCAGTGGGATATGGGCGGCACGGCGCCCGGCGGTTTCAATCCCATGGCGGTAGATGTGTTTTGGGAGTCCGGCTGCATTCCGCCGATCAAAATCGTTGAAAAAGGGAAGTTGCGACAGGATCTGGAGGAAGAATATGCCCGCCGTTCGCGCATGCCGCAACTGGTGGCGCTCGATCTGCGCGCCGAGATTGCCGGCTGCAACGTCGCTCGCGAACGGCTGTTGGCGCTCATCGCCCGCTACGGCGCCGAGACGATCAAAGCTGTCATGCGCAAGCTGCAGGATGATTCGGAGAAAGCCTTTCTCCGGCGACTGGAGACGATTCCTGACGGTACATGGCGCGAATCGAGCTGGATTGAACTGAAAGGTCCGGGCGACCGCCATCTCTACCGTAACTCGTTGACGCTGACTAAACGCGGCGACAGGTTGATCTTCTCCAATGAGGGCAGCGATCCGCAAGCCGGCACGTTGAACTGTACGCTGGTGGCCTGGAAAGGGGCGATCGCCTCGATGATCTGCTCGCAGATGCTGTTCGACCAGATGTTCGTGGTGGAGGGCGCGTATCGTCACATGGAGTTCGACGTGACGCCGGGCACGATCTCCTGCGCGACGTTTCCCGCTGCGGTGTCCGCCGCCCCTCCTGGCGTGCTACTGCAAACGATTGCACTGTCGGGATTAGTAATTTCGAAAATGTTGGCGTGTTCATCGGACGAGCAACTGCGCAGCGAGGTGCAGAGCTGCATGGGCGCGGCGATGTATCCTGTGTGCGCGTTTAACGGCATTGATCAACGCGGCATGCCGTACGCTTCGTTTCTGCTTGATCCTGTCGGCGCCGCGCTGGCTGGCTTGTCATGGAAAGATGGCGTGGACACCGGCGGCTGGCCGTGGGACTTACAAAGCACGATGCCGAACGTGGAAGACAACGAGTGGTTCTATCCGATTCTGTATCTCTGGCGCAAGGAGTTGGTGAACTCCGGCGGCGCTGGGAAGTATCGTGGCGGCAACGCTGGCGAGATTGCTTTTCTTCCGCATGGAACCGAGCATATCGCCTTGTTTACCGCTTCAGGACACTGCGCCGTGCCGGGACCGGGATTACATGGCGGTCTTTCCCCCGCTACGACGCGCTTTCTTATGAAACGCGGCGCTGACGTAGCGCAACACATCCAGGAGTCGCGCCGTATGCCGACCAGCGTAGAGGAATTACATGGTAAGATGGAATACATTGCGCCGAAGGCCTTTGATGTCTTACAAAAGCCTGAGGACGTCTTCGTGTTGTCCTGGGCGGGCGCTGGCGGATACGGTGATCCGCTTGAACGCGATCCGGCGTGCGTCGTGTCAGATATCCAGCGCGGCAACGTGACTGCCGACTGGGCGGCTGACGCGTATGGCGTGGTGCTTGATGAACAGGGCCACGTTGATAGGCAAGCAACCGCTCTGCGTCGTGCGAAGCTGCGAAAGGCCCGATTACGCAGCGCGCCGAAACGGGAGCGACGCAAGGTCGACGCCGCTCATGGTCGTCGGATTGCGGAAGGATTGCTACTCGTGGATGGAGTTATTGCCTGTAGTAAATGTGAAAAAGAAATTTGTTCAGCTGCAGACAACTATAAACTGCATTGTGCGGTGACCGAGCAGCCGGTGAAAGCGCTCAACCCATACATTCTTAATCCGAAGATTTATGTAGATGAAAAGATGGTGTGCCGCGGTTATGCCTGTCCGAGTTGCGGGCTCTTACTGCAAATTGACATAGCGCGGCCCGCCGACCCGCCGCTGTGGGATATTCAGTTGGCGGTGTAGGTTTCTTTCCCATACGTTGGGTTGACGGTCCCCTCTCCCCTTGCGGGAGCGGGACAGGGTGAGGGGAGCAAATTCTAAAAGAAGGAGTACATATGTCCCAAGATCATCCGTACATTGCAACCATCAACCGTTACTATCACGGCTGCAACACCGCTGACGCAGAACTGATTAAGTCCACCTTTACTGAGGATGTCGTGCATTATTTTACGCATCACAAACCGATTCGTGGGGCGGAGGCGTTGGCGACCTACTGGGTCAAGATGCAACCGCGTGTGAGCGGCTTTTGGGCAGTGGATCATGCGCTGGTGCAGGGCAACGAAGCAGTGATTGAATGGACCATGCGCTGGACGCCGGTAGGGCAGAAGAAACCACAACTCGTGCGCGGCTCGGAATGGTACATTTTTCGCGATGGGCTAATCGCCGAGATTCGCGCTTACTATCTCAACCCGCGCTTGCCCTATCTCTTTACCAATTTTGAGCTGGAGGATTTTCCGTACAAGAAGCGGGGATTCTATACGCTTACCGAGGCGTGAATCTTTACCCTTTTTGCTTGAGCGCCACAAGCGCCTCTAACTCGTGCAGTGCACGGAGATCCTTGGGTCGGCCAGCCGCTCGCTTAGCGCGAATCAACCCTTCCAGCGTGAGTATGAGGCAGGGAAGCCCGTACACCTCGATTTCTTCTGCTACCGCCTGCACGGCGTCGTACGCGCCCAGGCCAAGCACCTCGCCCAACAGGTCAAGATCAGCGAGATCGGTCGTCAGCGTAAAGTTCAGACCGGCGCGTAACGTGGGAAAGTCGAGACGGAACGGCAAATCAGGGGGCGCTCCTCGCAGTCGCGGATGAAAAGGTGCAAGTGCTTGAGCCAGTCGCTGCAAATTTTCGCTATCACGCGCATAGCAAATATCTACGTCGCCGGTCAGCGTTGCTGCTCCGTGAGCGATCGCCGCCAACCCACCGACCAGCACAAACTTCACCCTAGCGGTGTGTAGAATCTGTATCAGTCTTGCGAATTCTGTGTGCACGGGCGGCCTTCCGCATCGCTTCTGCTGCCAGGAGTGCTTGCCGATGGCGTTCGAGCCGTTCGGTCGGCGTACGTCGCAGGTTTTCTTTGAGAAGAGTAAGGTCAATACCGTACCAGACCGCTCGTTCTAGCGGATCGGTCGGTACGCTTTCAGGATCAGGCGGTGATGCTTCGTCAAACTGCGGCATGCACTGTACGATAGCAAGGGTAGGCAAAGCCGGCAAGGTTGTACAGATCGTTTGTCAATCTTTACGCAACTCTTGTTGTGAAGGACGTCCTTGCATCAATTACGCCAGGTCAACGCAGCCACGACGGTAGGGCGCGCTCAGCATAGGCATGCTGAACGCAGCACGGAATCTCACGCTCAGACCTTTCGTTTTGTTCCAGGCGATAGCGCCAGTCTTTTGGGATCTGATTGAGGATTCTCTTTACTTTTTAGCTGATAGAAGAGTACGGTGAAGGAATTGAAGGAGAGCATTGTCTTGTGTTCATAACCGATGCGCGGCATGCGAAGGGATGTAAAATATGAAATGTTTCTCCGGCATGCGAGCCCGTCTTCTCGGGTTGTTGTTGCTTGTCGCTTTGCCGCCCGTCGGGTTGACATTATTTGCGGACGCGGAACGGTGGCAGCATGATGGTCGCGAAGCGCAAGAAAACACTTTGCGGTTGGTGCGACTGGCCGCCGCTGACCAAACGCGTCTCCTCGAAACGACTCGTCAGTTGCTGTTTCTCCTTGCTCAACTGCCCGGCGTGCGCGACGGAGAACAAGCAGCTTGTGACGCGGTGCTCCCGGCTTTGCTGAAACAGTACCAGCTTTACGCTAACTTCGGCGTCATTGCGGCCACCGGCGAGGTCCTCTGCAGCGCTGTTCCTACCACCGGACCGGTCAATCTGGCCGGTCAATCGTTTTTTCGTTACGCCCTGGAAACGCGGGACTTCGTGCTCGGCGACTATTTAGTTGGTTCCATTACCGGAAAGCCCGTGGTCGTTGCGGCTTATCCGGTGATCAATGAGAGTAGTCAAGTAATTAGTATTTTTGCCGCTCCGATTGATCTCGTCTGGCTCAGTCGTTTTGCCGCTCAGGCGCAGTTGCCTGTAGGGTCCACACTCATGGTCATTGATTCTCAAGGCAAAATCCTCGCGCGCTATCCTGACCCGGAGTTGTGGCTTGGCAAATCCTTGCCGGACGCCCCTCTGGTCCGGACCATGCTGAGGGAGTCTGGCGAAGGGACGACTGAGGTGGTCGGGCCGGACGGCGTCTCGCGTCTGTTCGCCTTTACGGAGTTGCATGGCGCCCATGGAACGGCGCTGGCGCACCTGACGATCGGTATTCCCACTGCGGTCGTGTATGCTCAGGCCTCTCAGCTCTTCAAACGCCATGTGATGGTTTTGGGGTTGATCATACTGCTGCTGAGCGGACTGGCCTGGATTGGCAGCGAGACGTTCTTCCTGCGTCGGATCCGGGCTCTGGTGCAGGCGACTCGGCGGCTTGCCGCCGGTGACCTCTCTACGCGCACTGGTCTACCGCACGAGCCTGGGGAGCTCGGTCAACTCGCTGACGCCTTTGACCGCATGGCCGCGGCGCTGGAACAGCATGAGCAGGAGTCTCGAGGGTCAGAACAGGCGTTGCGGGAAGCCTATCAAAGGTTGCGACTTCATGTCGAAAACTCTCCTCTAGCGGTGATCGAGTGGGATAAGGATCTGCGCGTGTGTCAGTGGTCACAACAGGCAGAGACGCTCTTTGGCTGGACAGCCGAGGAGGTGATCGGCAAACATCCCAGCGAATGGCGGTTCGTCTATGAGGACGATGCAGAACGAGTCAATGCACTGCTGCTGCAGCTTCTCCGCGGCGCCGCATCGCAGTATGTCTGCCCCAACCGTAACTACACCAAGAACGGGGCGGTCTTGTCCTGTGAATGGTACCTTTCCGCCTTATCCGACGCGTCCGGCGCGTTTGTATCTCTACTGACTTTTGTCCTCGACGTCACGCAACGCCAGCAGGCGGAAGAGGCGACCCGGAAGAGTGAACGCCGCCTGCGCAATCTGTTGGACGGTCTTGGCCCTACCATCTTCGTCGGCCTTTTGTCCCCCGAGGGCGTTGTCTTAGAAGTAAACCGCTCTGCGCTGCAAATGGGAGGCCTCGAACCTGGAGATGTCTTGGGGAAACGGCTGGAGGAAACTCTGTGGTGGTCCCATGACGAATCTATCCGGCAACGAATCCGCGCCGCCGTGCAGCGCGCGGCCAGAGGAGAAGCGGTGCGTTTTGACATCGTCACACGCGCCGCCGGGGATCGTTCCCTTGTCATTGATGCTTCTCTTGCCCTGTTCGTGGATGAGCAAGGAGTAGGGCTCTACGTGGTTGCTTCAGCGGTGGACATTACCGAACGTAAGCAAGCAGAGGAGCAACTCCGCTCTTCCCTTGAGCAACTCCGCGCCTTGACGTCCCGCTTACACTCTATCCGTGAAGAAGAACGAACGCGGATGGCGCGGGAGATTCACGATGAGTTAGGCCAGGCGCTCACCGGCCTGAAAATGGATCTGGCCTGGCTCGACCGGCGACTCGCGGAGGTGGGCAATGAGGCGCAGCGCGGGCTATTGCTGACCAAGACGCAAGCCATGACTCAGTTGATCGATGAGACCATCCACACCGTCCGCCGCCTCGCCTCAGAATTACGGCCAGGGGTGCTGGATAATCTGGGACTGCTGGCGGCGCTAGAGTGGCAGGCGCAGGATTTTCACGCCCGCACCGACATTCCCTGTGTTCTGAGCACAGCATTACAAGAGCTAGCGTTAAGCCGTGAACAGGAGACGACGATCTTTCGTATCTGTCAGGAGGCGCTTACCAACGTGATGCGCCACGCGCAGGCCGCCAGGGTCGATATCTGCCTGGCGCAAGACAACGGCTGCCTGGTGCTCGAAGTGCACGACGATGGGCGAGGCATTACCACAGAAGAGATTATGGCCAAGGAATCACTAGGACTGTTGGGGATGCAGGAGCGGGCGCGGCTGGTGAACGGAGAAGTAACGATTAGCGGAACGGCAAGAGAAGGAACGACGGTCACCGTGCGCGTGCCAATGGGTAAGTGAAGAGAAGCAGCCGGCGGCCGGAGACAGGCAACAGGGGACAGGCAACAGGGGACAGGAAGCGGGCGGCAGGAAATAGAACAGGGGCGGGTTATGATCAGGATTCTCATCGCTGACGACCACGCCATCGTACGGCAAGGGTTAAAGCAGATCGTCGCCGAGGAGCCCGATATGACCGTGGCGGGCGAGGCGCAAACGGCGCAACAGGCGCTTGACCTGGTGCGCACGTCACAATGGGATGTGGTGGTGCTTGATATCTCTATGCCTGGCCGGAGCGGATTGGAGGTGCTGAAGGAATTGCTCCGGGAGCGCCCGCAACTCCCGGTGCTTATGCTGAGCATGCATCCTGAGGAGCAATTTGCCGTGCGGGCGTTAAAAGCCGGAGCGGCAGGCTATCTGACCAAGGATAGCGCGCCGACGGAGCTCATTACGGCCATCCGTAAAGTGCTGCAGGGCGGCAAGTATGTCAGCCCGGCGCTCGCCGAGAAACTGGCCTTTGCACTGGCCGCGCCTGAACAACCGCTCCATGAAACCCTTTCCAATCGTGAATACGAAGTCTTCCGTTTCTTGGCGACCGGGAAAACGGTGTCGGAAATCGCCGAAAATCTATCACTGAGTGTGAAGACTATCAGCACCTATCGGACGCGAATCCTGGAAAAGCTCAACCTCAAGAACAACGCGGAACTGATGCAGTACGCCGTACGGCATCGGCTGGTGGAGTAAGGAAGGATAGGGGGTGGGCGAATGGGGGAATCGTAGCGTGGCGGAGGGAATCAATAGCCGTAAAGATTTGCGTGGGAAAGGGAGGGGCGACCGGCCGGTCGCCCCTACGGTGAGACATGCCGTGCGCCCAAAACTTAGTGTGTTGTGCATATAGGGCGCCAATCTTTTGCATTGTGGTTTAGTCTCCCCCTCTCCTATTCCCCCGCTCTCCCATTCGTTCCCTCGTGTAGGACAAACACCGACATCTATCCCCCGCTGCCTCCTACAAAAAATTCAGACATTTTCCGAATCGCCAACCAGGGGCTCATCGCTTTATAGTGCCAGGCAGTCAGAGAAGCTGACAGAAAGAGAAGCGATGAAAGTACTCATTGTTGACGATTCCCCCGCGGTTTGCGACCGCTTAGTATCCTTGCTTGCCAACTTTGGCGGTATCGAGGTTGTCGGACAAGCTCACAGCGTTCCCGAGGCGGTAGAGGCCTTACAAACCTGCTCACCCGATGCCGTTATTCTCGATATCCAGCTGCCCGGAGGCAGTGGGTTCGATGTGCTCTCTGCTATCAAGCAACGGCGCCCTCGTCCTCTGACGATCATGCTGACCAATGCTCCTGAGCCGCAATATCGTGAACGCAGTCTCAAGGAAGGAGCAGACTTATTCTTTGATAAGTCAACCGAATTTACAAAGGTCGACGAGGTGCTGAGCGCTTATCGGCAGCGCCTGCTCGCTCCACCATCGTCAGCGTCTGCTATCGGAGAGGAGGAAGCTCTGCAACAGCGTCGCATCGGAAGGACTGAAGAACCTGGCGCTCTTGCTCCTAGCGTAGACGTAGATGAACGAAGCGAGCAGGGGCAAGCGTTGCTTGCAAGTGAAGAGCGATTTCGCGCGATCTTTGAGACCGCCGCCATTGGCATCGGGTTCACCGATTTGGAGGGGCGGATTGTCGAAAGTAACGCCGCTCTACAGCGAATGCTTGGGTACAGCCGGGAAGAACTCCAGGGCAAAGTGTTCACCGAATTGACGCATCCAGACAATCGCAGCCAAAATGTAGAGCTGTTTGTCGACTTGCTTACCGGAGAGCGGACGCAGTATCAGATAGAGAGCCGCTATCTCCGTAAGGATGGTGAGGTATTTGAGGGCCGCTTGATTGTCTCGCTCGTCCAGAAAGACGGAAATGAGGCTCGGTTTGCGGTCATCCTGATGGAGGACATTACCGAGCGGCTTCAGCACGAGGCGGAACGTAAACGAATTGAGGAACTCCTCCGCCAGAGTGAAGAACGTTATGCCCTGGCTGTTCGCGGGGCGAACGACGGCCTGTGGGACTGGAATCTCCTTACCAATGAGGTCTATTTCTCGCCGCGCTGGAAAAGCATGCTCGGGTACGAAGAGCATGAGATTCGCAACCATTTCGACGAGTGGGAGCAACGGATCCATCCTGATGACCGGGAGCGTGCACAAGCGGCGTTGCAAGACCATTTTGCCGGGCGCACGCCTCTCTATGAGTTTGAACACCGCTTGTTGCATAAGGATGGAACTTATCGTTGGATCGTGGCCCGCGGGGTGTGCGTGCGGGATGAACAGGGAAAGCCTTATCGCATGGCCGGGTCACATACGGATATCACCGCGCGCAAATTGAGGGAGGAGGCGCTGCAGGAAGAAATACGCATCTCTTCGACGCTCGTGCGTGTAGGCAGGGAGTTGACCTCCTCACTGAACACCTCGACGATTCTGACCCGCCTTTGCCAACTCGTCACCGAAGCGTTGGGTTGTGAGTGCACCCAGGTCGTTTTCTGGCAACCATACCAGAAGGTCTACACGCCGGTAGCGAGCTACGGAGACGCTCCCGAGCAATGGGCAGTGCTAAAGACGGCGCGCATATCGCGCGAGGCGATAGCGGAACTGCCCGCTCGATTTGAGCGCGCCGATGTGTTGCAGGTAGTAACAGCGGCTCATCCAGAATGGCTTCCGGCGGTCTTTCTTCAACAGGTCGGAGTACGCAGAGCGTTGTGGGCGCCCTTGCGACGAGGCCAAGAACTCATTGGCGCCTTAAGCGCCGGGTATCGGCAGGGGACTGCGCCGTTTACTTCCACACAGGAGCGCCTCGCCAGCGGCATTGCCCACATCGCCTCTCTGGCGCTGGAGAACGCACGGCTGGTCGAAGAATTGGAACAAGCCAACCGCCTGAAGATGGACTTCCTGGCGACCATATCGCATGAATTGCGCACTCCGCTGAATATTATCATGGGCTACACCGAACTCTTGCTGGACGGCGACTTTGGCCCGCTTTCGCGCGAACAGATTGACTCCTTGCGGCAGGTGAACAAGAGCGCTGGGTGCTTACTGGAGATTCTCACCGCTACGCTTGAAGCGAGCCAGCTAGCGGCGGGACAGACCGCGCTCACCGTGGAGGCGATACCGCTCGCTGAACTTTTGGCAACGCTCCGCAGGGATACAGAACGGCGGTGTGATGAAAGAGGGTTGCGCCTCTTGTGGCGCGTGGCGCCCGACCTGCCAATCATCCATACCGACTGGTCAAAGCTAGAGACTGTCATCAAGCACTTACTGCATAATGCGATCAAGTTCACCGCGCAAGGAAGCATCACGGTAGACGTTCACTCCCATAATGGAGGACTGGAGGTCACCGTTGCCGACACCGGCATTGGTATCGCGCCGGAAGTGCTGCCGGTAATTTTCGATCTGTTGCGGCAGGGGGATAGCTCTGCGACACGCCGTCATGGAGGAGTCGGGCTAGGACTCTATATCGTGCGACAGCTCGTTAACCTCCTCGGCGGAACCATTACGGTTGAAAGCGAGCCGGGGCGCGGCGCGACCTTTCGGGTGTGGACGCCCGAGACGCCCAGAGGCAGGCGTTAGACCGGATCGTTCGACATGTCAACGAAGTCAACTTCTTGGACGCCTGGCGCTCTTTTGCAAAGTCGCCTTGCAACGCCGGCTCCCTCAACCGGCTGGAGCGACGCCTTTATAGAAGAGGAGAGGCCGATCATGGCGCTGCATTGACCCCGAAATCCTCCCCATGCTTAAATTCAAACATGAGCACGGAATCCTCCTCCCGTTCCGGCGCGGCGCCGCTCTCGTATAGCGATTACCTCCAGGTTCCACAATTGCTCTCTCTTCAACACCCCCAGTCCTCTCCGCCGCATCACGACGAGCTGCTGTTTATTATCATCCACCAGACATATGAGCTGTGGTTCAAACTGCTGCTCCACGAGCTGGACGCTGTCGTGGCGAACCTCCAAGCTGCTGCGCGGAATCCGGGCTCGCGCGATGAGGTGTACGAAGCCGCGCGCCTACTGCGTCGCTGCACGGAAGTCGTCCGCGTATTGGTCGAGCAGTTTACGATTTTGGAGACGATGCTGCCGACGCACTTTCTTGCCTTTCGCGGGCTGTTGAAGCCGGCCAGTGGATTTCAGTCGGAACAGTTCCGGGAGATTGAATTCCTTTGTGGGCTCAAGGATGAAAAGATGCTGCGGTTGCACGAACCCACACCAGAGATGCACGCGGCATTGGAGCGGCGGCTGCACGAGCCATCGCTGCGCGATGTGTTTTTTGCCGCGCTGACTGCGCTAGGAGCGACGCCGCCGCTGAAAGAAAATGCAAGTGAATCAGAAAAATTCCAGGCGAGAGCTCAGGCCATTGTGGCGCTGTATCGTGACGAAAAGGGCCATCGCGATTGGATCGATGTGTGTGAACGCTTAACGGAGTTCGATGAGCTCATTGTCAGTTGGCGTCTCCGTCATATTCAGATGGTTGAACGCACGATTGGCGCCCGTATGGGCACCGGCGGCAGCGCCGGCGCATCGTATCTCAAGGGGACCATCGACAAAAAGTTCTTTCCCGAGTTGTGGGAAGCACGCTCGCTGATGAGCGAGGGAGGCGGGTGAGATATGGACGAACTGTTAGCCTATCGCAAAGAGTTTCCCATCCTCGAACGCTCCACATACATGATCAGTCACTCGCTTGGCGCCATGCCATGCAAGGTGTACGAGCGCTTACGTGAGTACGCCGATATGTGGGCGACCCGCGGCATTCGCGCCTGGGCGGAAGGCTGGTGGGAGATGCCGGTGACCACGGGGGATAAAATCGCGCGGATCCTCGGCGCTGATCCCGGCTCGGTAGTGATGCACCAAAATGTCTCCATCTGTCAATCGCTCATTCTCTCTTGTTTTAATCTACGGCAGCGCCGCAACAAAATCGTTTACGAATCATTAAACTTTCCTTCAGTCATGTACGTCTACGCGGCGCACGCGAAGGCGGCCGGCGCACGTATCGTCGAAGTCCCAAGCGACGACGGCATGACGATCGACACGGAGCGGTTGCTGGCGGCGATCGATGAAGAGACGCTATTGGTTCCCATCTCGCACGTGCTCTTCAAGAGCGGTTTCATGCAGAACGCCAAAGCGGTGGTGGAAAAAGCGCATGCCGTCGGCGCGCTGGTCGTGCTTGACGTGTATCAATCAGCCGGAACTGTGCCCATCAATGTCACAGAGCTTGATGTGGATTTTGTCGTTGGCGGTTCGGTGAAGTGGCTGTGTGGCGGTCCTGGAGCAGGGTATCTCTACGTACATCCGAAATTGCGCGCTACGTTGGAGCCGCAGGTCACAGGCTGGATGGCGCACAAAGCGCCGTTTGCGTTCGAGCCGGGTGAGATTACCTATGCCGATGATATCCACCGCTTCTTGCATGGCTCGCCGGCGATTCCGACGTTGTATGCGGCCGACAGCGGATACAACATTATTAACGAGATTGGCGTTGCGCGGATTCGCGCCAAGTCGCTGCGCCAAACGGCGCGCCTGATCGAGCTGGCCGATGAGCAGGGGTGGCGCGTGAACTCTCCCCGCAATCCCGAGCAACGCGGCGGAATGATTGTGGTGGACGTCCCTCACGCCGCTGCGGTCGTGCATGAGCTTGCCGAGCGGGATGTGCTTGTTGATTACCGTCCAGGCGCGGGCGTCCGCATCGCGCCGCATTTCTACACCAAAGACGAAGAGCTGGAGATTACGATCCACGAGATCAAACGGATCCTCGATACGAGAGCATATGAAAAACATCTGACTGGTGGGGCGCGGTTTTGAGTGTGATCTTGCTCCTAGTGAAACCTCGGCAACACCTCTTCGCCGAACAACCGAATACAGTCCGGCACACGGGCGTATTCTGGCCCTCCGGGTAAGCGGAATCGCATGATGACGTAGTCCACGTCGTAGTCTCTTTCATACATTGCTAGCTGGTCAATGCATTCCTGCGGCGAGCCGGCGACAGCATGACGGAAACAGTTAGCAACCGTGAAATCTGCTTCCGAGCGGAAGTCGGGATGATGCGTGAGAATGCCGTAGCGAAAGTAGAAGAGGTTCTCTTGCACGTAAATATTGCCGAACACTTTCTCGGCTTCAGCGCGCGTCGGCGCTACCCAACCGTCGCGCATGAGGACAACAAGGGAACGCCGTCCGGCTTTGGCCGCGGCTTCACGATACATGGCGACTTGGCTCTTCCAGGTTTCTTTGTGTAATGGAAATGGATCGCTGCACCACGCGTCGCCGCTGCGTCCGGCGCGTTGGATCGTGTAAGGAAACATGCCGCCAAGCCAGAGTTCAGGGTAGGGCTGCTGCACGGGCTTCGGCGTGATGCGCACTTTGTCGTAATTGAAGACCCGTCCGTGAAACGAGAACGTCTCTTGTGTCCACGCCAGTTTGAGGATTTCCAGACCTTCTTCAAACCGTTGCCGCCCGCCTTTCATGGGGATGGCGAACGCGTTGTGATAATCAGGGTGATAGCCTGACGCCAGGCCACAAATCAGCCGCCCTTTCGACATCAGGTCGATCATCGCCATCTGCTCGGCGATATGGACAGGATTATAGAGAGGCAGAATCAAAATATACGTGCCAAGACGAATGCGCGTCGTGCGTGCGGCGAGACCCGCGAGGAGAATCAGCGGAGAAGGGAATAGACACTCCGTACGCGTATGGCGTTCCGGCACGACAAGTGAGTCGAAGCCTGCCTGCTCGGCCGCTTCCGCCTCGCGCCACAGGTGGTCAATAAAACCCATGACCTGCACGCTGGACGGGGCAGGCATGTTGTAGGGGCCGCTATGCGTATCGAGGAGATAGCCGATTTTCATAACACTCCGGAAAGCTGTTGGCTGTTAGCTTTTAGCTATTAGCAAAACAACAAACGACACTGCGGTAGAACTCTTGTCCCAAGCAACTCAATACACTTCAATGTCTCTTGATGGCTCGGGCCGGTGGGATGCCGTAACGAAAAGATCATATATTCGCAGCCGACTTCATGTTGATAGCGTTTGACCTCTGCGACGACGTCCTTCGGCGTACCACAGATCAGACGGTGGGGCGCAACGCGGTCGAAGGTCCACTCGGCGTCTGTTTTCACCTCTTTGACCCATGGCTCCCACTGTGCATTGAAACGGCCGGAGGAGAAGAAACCGAGGTTCAGGTAGAACAAGTGATACGCCTGGATATGCGGCCACCACATGCGCTCCACCTCCGTGCGGCTCTCACCGACCCATGCGTCGCGGAGTAAGGCGATCTGCACGCGTGGGTTTCCAGCGCGCGCCGCAGCGGCGCGATAAATTTCACCCCAGGCTTTGATGACATCAAAGTTGTGTAATGGATCGCTAATCCAGCCATCTGCAATCCGCCCTGCGCGCTTAAGCGTCAGCTCGGACATGGCGCCAATCCAGATGGGCGGGCGCGGCTGACGCACCGGTCGCGGCGTAATCATCACATCGGTACACTGAAAGTGACGTCCATGAAACGAAAATGGCCGCCCGGTCCACGCTTGCTTCAAAATCTCTACTGACTCGGTAAAACGTGACGCCGCCTCGGTCAGCGGAATTTGAAACGCGTCGAATTCCTTTTGGACGAGGCCCAACCCCACACCGAGAATGAAGCGGCCTTTCGCAATGTTATCGATCACGGCGACCTGTTCAGCGACATGGAGAGGATGAAACAGCGGCAGTTGCATAATGCTAGTGCCGATTTCCGCCTTTTTCGTCTTCGCTGCTAAGGCGGCCGCGAAGGTCAAGGGGGCGGGCATATACCCATCGGGCATTTGGTGATGTTCGGGGACAAAGAACGCTTCAAAGCCCAGCTGCTCAGCGAACTCGAGTTGTTCGAAGACTTCATCGTACAGGCGTGGAATATGGTCCCCGCTCGGCGGATCTTGCAGATGAAAGAGAAGGCCGAATTTCATCATACTCCAAGAAGCTATTAGCCGTTAGCTCTTAGCTGTAAGCAAAGCAACAACGCGTTTCTGTCCTCCGCCTTATATTTCTCTGTCTGGCTTATAGCTAAAGGCTAAACGCTACCAGCCGCAGGCGGAAGAGGGAAATGCGCCAGTGAAGGTGTGAGAAGTTTTTCCCGATATCTTTGCACGACATATACCCCATCCGGCGTGAAGGGTTCCGTCTCAGCCCGTCGCAGGATTTCCTCAATCGTCATCAGCGACACGCTTTCGACTTCCTCTTCCTGCAGGGTGAGCGGCCCGTCGTAGGTGCAGGAAAACGCGCCTCCCCACACCCGCGTGCGAGCATCAGCGAAATAAAAGTCAAACAGCCAGGTGAGCGGAACATTACAAATTCCCATTTCTTCCGCCAGTTCCCGCTCAGCGCTTTGTGCATAGCTTTCCCCGGCAAGCACGACGCCGCCAGTGGCGGGATCATAATAGCCGGGGAATACATCTTTGGTTAGAGTGCGTTTCTGAACATAGAGCTGCCCCTGTGAGTTAAAGACCAGAATGTAGGTGCTGCGGTGCAGGAGGTTCTTCGCGCGCATCTCCCGGCGTGAGACCGCGCCAATGACTGAATTGCGTCCATCCACAAGCGCGACGAGTTCATCTGCAGCACTTATCATTTTGGTCCTTTGCCCAATCCTTATCTTTGCTATTCTTGCACAACGAAAAGGGAACTTTTTCTCACTTCCGTAAGTTTACCTTCGATAATCTTCCACTATGCGTGAGAAGCCGAACGATACTGAGAGGAAAAGAGCCTGTCAATCGCTAGGAAATTGACAGCAAGCCAGGAAAGGGAGGAGAACGTACGGGCGGCGTCTGATCAGCCTGCTGAGAATCCTCAGCGAGAGCGGAGTCCGCGCATCATGCTCTATACTGTGGGGATGGAGGGAGGAATGAGTGAAACGGTGAAACAGGCTTTAGCTATCTTTAGTAAGGCTCCTCTCGCCGGTCAGGTGAAAACCCGACTCTGTCCACCACTGTCATTGGAGGAGGCGGCGGAACTGTATCGATGTTTTTTACTCGACACCGTTGAACGCGCCTGTTCTCTTCCCAACGTGCAGGTGTGCCTTGCCTTTACTCCTTCCGACAGTGAGCCGTTGTTTCGTCAGTTGCTGCCGTTTCAGCTCCATTATCTCCCACAACGAGGAACCGCTTTGGGCGAGCGGGAAGCGAATGTGTTCGTTGATTTATTGGAGCAAGGTTTCTCACGAGTGGTGATTCTTGGCAGTGATATCCCCACGCTGCCGCTGGCGCATCTCCGGACGGCGTTTACGCTCCTGGAGGATGCTGGCAACGATGTCGTCATTGGGCCGAGCGATGACGGCGGGTATTATCTCCTTGGCGCCCGCGCGCTGCATCCGATGTTGTTCAAGGATATTGCCTGGAGTACGCCCGCTGTTTTTACCGAAACGCTCGCGCAGGCGCGGCGGGTGGGCTTACAGGTCATACAAATCCCTGCGTGGTATGATGTAGACACGGAAGAGGATTTACAAAAACTCGTCAATGAATTTGCTTTCTCTCACCAAGAGAAGCACGCGCCGCGCACGAAGGAGCTCTTGGGGCGACTCGGCTTGATTCCGCGCCCTGCGTAAGGCGGTTATAGCGCCGCGCGCGGCTCTTCGAGGTTTGCCATTTCTCTCTTTAACCGAGTAAACGCCCCAACGCCTTCCTTCACTACTGCCGTTGCTATCTGTAAGGCTTTGACGCCGCTACGGAGAAACGCAACCGCATCAGCGCCGCTCATAACGCCCCCGACCCCGATAATATCTACTTTTCCCTGTACAAAAGAAAGAACTGTCTGGGCTTGAGACGGCGCGCTGTTGACAGAGGCGTTGTGGCAGACTGCTGCTGGAATGTGCGCCTCGACCAGAACCCTTGCAACTTCGGCGAGCGGCAAGGAAACCGTGGGGGGAAACTTCACCGCTATCGGTGCAATGACCTCTTTGCGAATCGCCGACAGGACCTCATATAATCGCTTTACCGAGGCAAACGGCGTCACGTGTGTATGCACGTGCGGATCAGTGAGATTGATTTCAATGATATCAGTCCCTGCCGCAGCGAGCGCCTGCGCCGTTGCGATAAATTCATCAATGGTAAGCCCCGCAACACTGGTGATGATCGGTTTGCCCGCGCGCCGCAGCTCGGGCAGGAGGTTGACGTAGTACGCAACACCAGGGTTCTCAATACCACAACTGGCGCCGGGATCGAGAAAGGATTCCGGCGTGATGGACTTGGTGACGACCGCGCCGGCGTCAGAATAGGCGAGCGCGAGCAACTCTTCCCGGCTGGTGGACAGCGCTCCCGCGGCGTTCATCAGACAGAAAGGAAAATGCACCCCGGCGATAGTGGGAGCTGTGTTGAGCATGGCTTAATCCCTCTATTTTGCGGACAGACCTGTGACAAGACTTAGTCCTTGCCTTTCCATTTGAGACCTTTGTCGGTGACAATGATGAAGCCAATGATCGGCGCAATTACCCCCAGACCAAGGAAAAATATTTCTAATGGGTTCACAACTTCACCTCCATGCCGTCTATGATATAGCCGAACACCGCCAAAAGTATACCTCTAAAGAACCCTAAAGCAGCTGCGCGTAAATCCATTGTCTCTGGCTTTGTCAAAGGGGCGAGCCCTAAAGCTGCGATAGCGATCTTGGAAGGATCCCAACAATACTTCGCCAGATTATCCCTCTGCTCTTTTGTACGAATCCAGCGCACCGTGACACGCTATCCGACGCTAAGCGTTTCCTCCAGTTGCGGCGCTTTGCCGCCCTCAGGTCCCAAACGAGCCGCTGCGACTTTATCATCGTGCGAGAACGAAACCCACAAATTCTTTGCGCGCGCTTCGGCGAAGAAGCGCTTTTTCGCAGCAATCGTACCTAGCGGATTCGTATCATACGCGGCATTCCAGGCGAGGCGAATATGCGAGGTGGTCGGCACAATATCGGCGAGATGAATGAGGCCCGCGCTGTTTGTTTCAACAATGACGCATTGATGCAAATCGGTATGGCCGCCTGAGACAGCGGTGCGCACCTGTGGCGTGATCACCGCATCCCCGTGCAACAGTTCTACAGATTCAAGCGCATGTAGACATTCCGGCGCGTGGCGGTAGGCGGCGGCCAGACGCGCATCCGTCGGCGCGAGCGCCAGCTCCCACTCCGCTTGTTGTATATAAAAGCGCGCCTTGGAAAAGATAGGCCGAATCTCGCCCGTCGGTGATTTGTCGATCACGCCGCCAACATGGTCAAAATGTAAATGGGAAAGAATCACGTGCGTGACCTCATCCGGGGTAAGCCCGAGTGTGCGCAGGCCGTTCGTCAACCGCTCAGCGGGTTCAGGGTCATAGATTTGTCGCTCACGGTTGCTCAAGCGATTACCGATGCCGGTATCGACAAGGATGACCTCGCTGCCGGTGAGAATCAGCGGACAGGTCAGGCTCATTTTGATGCGATGCCGTGCGTTCGCGGGTTTTTCTTTTTCCCATAATTCACGCGGGACGATGCCGAACTGTGCGCCGCCATCGTCCCACCAGAAACCGGCGTTCAAAAAGTGAATGGTAATGTTTCCTGCTTGCAACATGACGGGGACTATAACGGATACTGAGGGTTAGAGACTAGTAGTCCGTCCAGGTGGTTTTGCTGAGTGTCAGGCTGAGGAGCGCAGCGACGAAGAAGCTCGTGCTGGCCGTGGCGTTGCAAGCTTCTTCGCCTTCGCTGGCTTCCGGCTCAGACTGACAGTCCCTCAACTTCACGTGAACAGCGTGCTGGAGGCTTAAGGCTGGTTCATTCTGCTTGTACGGCAGCCGGAAAACGCTTACATAAGAGCGAGGGAATTGGATGATTGCACCCTTGAAGGATTGAGCCATTGAAAGGTTGAATTATGACAGTAGAGTTTTTATGAAACCTCACTAACCCAGTGGCGCGATGGCTCAATGATTCAATAAGAGAATGGCCCACTGAATCAAGGCAAGAGTGAAAACACAAAGGAGGTGTCCTCATGAAAGTTGGCGTATCCGTCTTTTTGACCGGAAAGAGCGGGAATCCTGGGGAGATCGCTCGCGAAGCGGAAAACCTTGGGTTCGAATCGATGTGGGTGGCCGAGCATATCGCCGTGCCGACCCATTACACCACATATTATCCGCGCTCGGCGGACGGTAAGGTGCCGCCATTTTACGCCGAGCTGGTTGATCCCTTTATCGCCCTGATGGCGGCGGCGCAAACGACGAAGACGATCAAACTTGGCACCGCGATTTCTTTACTTCCGCAACACGATGTGCTCACGATGGCGAAGACCACGGCGACCCTGGATCTGTACTCGAACGGCCGCTTCATCTTTGGCGTGGGCGCAGGATGGTTCGCCGAAGAGGCGCAACTGTTCGGCGTGCAGTTCAACAAGCGCTGGAAGCATTTGCGTGAGTCGGTCGAGGCGCTGCGCGAACTCTGGACGAAAGATGAGGTGAGCTACGAAGGGGAGTTCGTGCAATTTCCGCCGTTGAAGATCGGTCCGAAGCCGGCGCAAAAATCCGGCCCGCCGATTTATCTCGGCGCGCATGATCCGAAGTATGCGCTGAAACGCGTGGCGCGGTTCGCTGACGGCTGGTTCCCCGCTAATTTACCACCCGAGAAGTTCGCGGAAGCGATTCCCGAGATCAAGCGCTTAGCAAAAGAGCAAGGACGTAATCCTGAGGCGATTGAGTTTGGCGTCCTCATGATGGCGCAAGGCGATGGACCTGATCTTGACACGATGAAGCGGTATCGTGACGCTGGCGTGAGTCGCATTATTACGCTCGCTTGGGCCGCGGCCTCGGGCAGCGGCGTCGAAGCGGTAAAGGGGTTGGCGAAAGTCGCTGAGCGGGGACAAAAGGTGTAGACCCTACCCGAAGGAGTAGAGCAATGGAACTTAAACCTCTCGGCAACACCGGAGTCATGGTTCCAGAGATTGGGCTGGGCGTCTGGAAGTATCGTGGCGGGGTAGAGCCTCTACGTCGAGGCATCGAGCTTGGCGCGTTTCTCATCGATACGGCGGAAGTGTATCGTACTGAAGACGTCGTTGGGCAAGCGGTGAAAGGCATCCGTGACCAGGTGTTCATTGCCACGAAGGTCTCCGGAAGTCATTTGCAGTACGATGACGTGCTGCGCGCGGCGGAGGCGAGTCTGCGCGAGTTGGAGACCGAGTATATCGACCTCTACCAGATTCACTGGCCAAACTCCCGCGCGCCGATCAAAGAGACCATGCGGGCGATGGAGACGTTAGTGGACCGCGGTCTGGTCAAATATATTGGCGTGAGCAACTTTTCCGTGGGTCAACTGCGCGCCGCGCAGGCCGCCATGAGCAAGTACCCGGTCGTTTCTAATCAAGTGCTATACAATTTAAACAGTCGAGAGATTGAAGACGATCTGTTGCCGTATTGTCAGCAACACAACGTCACGATTATCGCCTACACGCCGTTGGACGATGGACGGCTGGCGGTGAAATCCCGCTTTCGCCGCAGCCAAGGCATGAAAGCCTTGGAGGAAGTGGCTTCGCAAGTACAAAAGACCCTGGCGCAAGTCGCGCTCAACTGGTGCACGGCGCATCCCAATGTCATTGTGATCCCCAAGTCCGATAGCGTGGCGCGCACAGAGGAAAACTGCGGCGCGTCTGGCTGGCGCTTATCGCAGGCGCAGATGCAGCGATTGGATGAAGCGTTTTCCTGAGTTCGTAAATGCCGGAACGCATACTCAATCGGATTCGACAGGCGATACGTAGCGAGGCGTATGACCTGACCGCTCATGCCGTTGAAGAAATGGCGGAAGATCATCTGGATCTTGTCGATGTGGAGGGGGCGATTCTCAACGGTAAACTGGTGAAAATTGAGAGAGGCGACCCGCGTGGGACTCGTTATACTATCCACGGGCTCGGATCTGATGGGATTACTCCGGTGGGCTCGGTAGGCCGCTTCACTGGAACTGGGCGCTATCTGATTATCACGGTATATGAAGTCACGGAGCCAATCATATGAAATCTCAGTTCGGCTATTCCTGCGAGTATTGCGAAGGTACGGTACAAGCGAAACAGGTAGACCGCGAAGCCTTTAAGCACAAGGCGGGTTTTGTAATTCTTGAGGACGTCGTGATCGGTGTCTGCGATACGTGTGGCAACCGCTACTATACGGCGGAGACGTTGAAGAAAGTACAAGCAGTCGCTACGGGACAGATTCGTCCCGAACGTACGGAGCACGTGCCGGTCGTCCACGCGAAATAAGGCTCCTTTGTCGCGATTAGGTGAAGCGTTTGCGTAGGAGAAGTCATGACGTTCGACGAGATCCTGGACCAAATCCGCGAGCTTTTGCGGCAGCGAGGCCGTCTGACGTATGGCGCGGTGAAGCGTCGGTTCGATTTGGACGAGGCGTATCTGGAGGATATCAAGGGAGAGTTGATCGAGGCGGAACAGGTGGCAAAAGATGAAGATGGTAAGGTGTTGGTGTGGGTCGGCGCTGCGCAAGTTTCAAGTTCCACGTTCCAGGTTCCAGGTTCCGAAAACGAAAACCAGAGGCCGGAAACGAGCGACACTCCTCCGGTTGCCCAGGACTCAGCACTCGTCCGGCGAGCGGCGGCAGTTGACCGTCATGTTTTGTGATCTGGTCGGATCAACCACGCTCTCCGAGCGACTTGATCCTGAAGAGTACCACGAAGTGGTCCGTCTGTACCAAGAGACCTGCACCACCGTAATCAGGCGTTATGCCGGGTATGTCGCCCAGCACCTGGGCGATGGCTTGTTGGTGTACTTCGGCTATCCCGTGGCCCATGAGGACGACGCGCAACGGGCGGTGCGGACGGGGCTGGAGATTGTTGAAGCGCTTCAGAGCCGCGCGCGTCAGCAAATGCCAAACACCCCGCTCCCTCACGGTCACGGCTCGGATGCTCTCCAAGTCCGCATTGGTATTCATACAGGGCTAGTCGTCATTGGGGAGATCGGCAGTAGCGCGAAGCGGGAGATGCTGGCCTTGGGCGAGACGCCGAACATTACCGCGCGGGTGCAAGGTGTCGCTGAGCCCGACACGGTGGTCATGAGTGCGGTCACGCAGCGCCTGGTGCAGGGTTTATTCGAGCGCCAGGACCTCGGACCACGAACACTCAAGGGCATTTCCACTCCTCTATCGCTGTATCGAGTTATCGGCGAGAGCGCGACGCAGAGCCGCTTTGAAGTATCAGTGCAGAAAGGGCTCACTCCTCTGGTTGGTCGTGAAGCAGAAGTGGGAGTGCTGCGACAGCGCTGGGAGCAGGCCAAAGCGGGCGCAGGTCAAGTCGTGCTGCTCAGCGGTGAGCCGGGGATTGGTAAATCCCGTCTGGTGCAGGAACTCAAAGAGCAGGTCAGCACCGAAGGCGCCACCCGCATTGAGTTGCGCTGCTCTCCCTATCACCAGAACACGGCCTTCTATCCTATCACCGAGCATCTGCAGCGGCTGCTAGGATTTCAGAGCGGCGAGAGCCCTGAAGCGAAGCTCCACAAGTTGCAGATAGGGACACGGCGCGCCGCGCCCCTACAGCCGGAGGCGCTACCTTTGCTGGCCGCCCTGCTTTCGTTGCCCCATCCCGAGGGTTATCCGGTGATTACAGTGAGTCCCCAAAAGCAGAAAGAGCAGACACAAGCCGCCCTGGTAGCGTGGCTGCTCGAGGAAGCGGAGAAGGCTACCGTGCTCTGTGCTTGGGAAGATCTCCACTGGGCCGACCCGTCCACCCTGGAACTTCTCACGTTGTTCCTGGACCAGTTGCCGACCGCCCGGGTGTTGACGCTGTTAACATTTCGGCCTGAGTTCACCCCACCGTGGGGTAATCGCTCTCATTTCAGCCAGTTGGCGCTGAGCCGTTTAGGCCGTTCGCAGGTGGAGACGATGGTCGAGAGAGTGACGGGTGAGAACACGTTGCCGCCTGAAGTCGTCCAGCAGATCGTGGCCAGGACGGACGGCGTGCCGTTGTTTGTCGAGGAGTTGACGAAAAGTATCGTGGAAACCATAGGGGCGACCAGCCAGTCGCCTCTACAATTCGTCATTCCGGCAACCTTACAGGATTCCCTCATGGCGCGGCTGGATCGACTCAACACGGCCAAGGAGCTGGCACAGCTCGGAGCAACTCTGGGGCGGGAGTTCTCGTATGAGCTGCTTCATGCTGTCTCCCCTTTGGACGAGGGCAGTTTACAGCAAGGATTACGGCAGTTAGTCGAGGCCGAGCTGCTGTATCAACGCGGCCTACCGCCGCAGGCGAGGTTTATCTTCAAGCATGCCCTTATTCAGGACACAGCTTATCAATCGTTGCTGAAGAGTAGACGACAGCAACTGCATCAGCTGATTGCCCAGGTGTTAGCGGAGCAGTTTCCCGAGACCGTCGAGACGCAGCCCGAGCTGCTAGCCCATCATTACACCGAGGCGGGTCTTGTTGAACAAGCCATTCCCTATTGGCAGAAGGCAGGGCAGAGAGCCAGCCAGCGCTCGGCCTATGTGGAAGCGGCCAAGCTCCTCATGAAGGGGCTAGAGGTACTCAAGATCTTGCCTGACGCTCCCGAGCGCGCCCAACACGAACTTGCGCTGCAGGCTGCTCTCGGAACCACACTGATGGTCACGAAAGGCTATACTACTCCAGAAGTGGGACGAGCCTATACGCGAGCGCGGGAATTGTGTCAACAGCTCGGGGAGACTTCTCAGCTCGTCTCCGTGTTACGAGGGTTGAACCCTTTTCATTTCGCGCGGGCGGAGTTGCAGACGGCTCGCAATGTGGCGGAACAGCTTCTCCGTCTCGCTCAGCGTACACCAACTCTGGCGCATCCACTGCTAGTCGCCCACCTCGGTCTCGGGATCACCTTGTTCTATCAGGGAGAGTTTCCGTCTGCGCTCTCGCATCTAAAGCAAAGCATCGCTCTCTATGACCCGCAACTCCATCAGCCAGACCAGTTCCAATTCTCCACGGCGGACCGCAAGGCAGTCGGCTTCTCGTATATGGTCCGCGCCATGTGGTTACTTGGCTATCCGGATCAGGCTCGACAGCAGATCAACGAGGCGATCACCTGGGCTCGGAAGTTGTCCCATCCCTTTAGCGTGGCTTTTGCCCTGAGCACCGCCACTGCGATTCACTCAAGTCTCCGAGAGGTGCAAGCAGTCCAAGAGTATGCAGATGCGCTGATGACGCTTTGTCGTGAGCACAGCTTTCCGTTCTTTATGCCATGGGGAGTTTTCCGGCAGGGATGGGTACTGGTTGAACAGGGACGTGCAGAGGAGGGGATTGCATTGATGCGTCCTGACCAAAATTCCTCTCGGGCTACAGGATCGAGGGTAGAGAGGCCGCTCGGTCATGCCGACCTGGCCGCAGCGTATGCCAAAACGGGACGCCTTGAGAAAGGTCTTGATCTGCTGGCCGAGACCTTGGACTTTGTGGACGAAACGGGAGCGCGTGAATGGGAGGCCGAGCTGTACCGACTGAAAGGCGAACTCCTTCTACAACAAGCAAATCAAAAGGCAAAAGGCAAAAATCAAAAGGCAAAAGTGGAAACTGATTCCTGACCCCTGTTGCCCGATGCCCAGATGGTGGTTTACCAAAGGCTTTGACACGAAAGATTTGCAAGAGGCGAAGGCGCTACTGGAAGAATTGAGCCATTGAGAGATTGAGTCATCGAGTCATTGAAAGATTGAATCATTGACACATTGGTTTTTTGGCTTTACTCGTCAATGGCTCGATGGACAAATGATTCAATAGGAACAAGGGATAATAAATTATGGCAACGAACCCAGACGATATTCGCTTAAGCGAAGAGCAAAAGCGTTTGATCGCGGAACGCGCCGACCGGAGCGGACAACCGTGGCAGGCTATCCTCCAGGAGGCGCTGGCGTCGGAGAGCGCCAAAGACGATGAGGGCCTCGACACCGAGTTCATGGACTGGTGCGCGGAACAAGTGGGCGGGAAAGACGTGATCTCGCTTGAAGAAGCGCGCCGCATTCTCGCCAAATGCTCCGGATCGTTTGCTCAGGATATTATTGCTGACCGGGAAGATCGCTTGTAAATGCCCATCTACTTTTTTGATTCCAGCGCGCTGGTCAAGCGGTATCGCTCCGAGGCCGGCTCGGATGTGGTCGAACGCCTTCTCATTGAGCCCACTGCGCGATGCTACATTTCCCGGCTGGCGGTAGTCGAAGTGCAGCGAGCCTTCTCCAGACGCGTGCGCGAGCGGGAGATCACGGAGCAAGAACTGGACAGTCTCCGAGATCGTCTCTACGGAGACCTGGGACAGCGTCTTGTCTTGGTCAGGAAGCTAAGAGATTTTCATTACCACAATGCTGTGCGCCTGGTCCGGAAGTATGCTCCTCCTCAACAAATTCCACTGCTTCGCTCCCTGGATGCGATCCACCTCGTTTCAGCATTAGATCTTCATGCCCGACAGCCCATCGACTTTTTCGTCTCAGCAGATAGAGACCTCTGTAAGGTCGCCGAAGCGGAGCAGTTAAATGCTCTCAATCCTGAGACCGCATAGTGCTAATCCCTGTATAGCAATGAACCGTCGCCATTTTCTCAAACACGCTGGCGGTGTTGCTGCTGGAATGATTTTCAATCCTGTTGCCTTGGTCAACTCGACTCAGGCAGTGCACGGTGCGTCAACAAAACCAGAAAGGACAACTCAACGCATGACCCGTTTTGGCATCCAGATCGAACCGCAATTTGGTTTTCCCTTTAGTGACATTGCAGACCTTGCCAAAGAAGCCGAGCGCCTTGGACTGACAGCGCTATGGGCGTCAGATCATCTTTTGTGGGACGCCAAGTCCGAGCGACGGAACTGCTTGGATGTGTGGGCGCTCATGCCGGCATTGGCGACGGTCACCACCAGGTTGCGACTTGGCACGCTGGTCACCTGCAACTCGTATCGTATTCCCAGCGTGCTGGCGAAAACTGCGGCCAGCACGGATCATATCAGCAACGGACGTTTAGAGTTTGGCATCGGCGCAGGCTGGAAAGATATTGAATACAAGGCCTATGGCATTCCGTTCCCGCCTGTTGGGACACGTCTGGCGCAGCTTGAGGAGGCGGTGCAAGTGATTCGCGCGTTGTGGACGCAAGAGCGCGCCTCGTTTTCCGGCAAGCACTATCAGTTAGAAGACGCCGTGTGCGCGCCCAAGCCGATACAGCAACCAATGAAAATATGGATGGGCGGCGCGGGCGAGAAGAAACTGTTACGCCTGGTGGCGCAGTATGCCGACGGCTGGAATATGATCTTCGGCTATCAATTGCCGGTAGTGAAACAGAAACTCGAAGCGCTCAAGCGTCACTGCGATGCGGTGAAACGTGATTTCGATAAGATCGAAAAATCGCTGTTCATTGTCACGTGTATTGCCGATACGGAAGAAGAATTGAAGAAGCGTGACGCAGCGGCGGCGGCCGAGTTAGGAACTGGACGTATCTTTAACATTGCCCATGCTTCTGGCACGATCGGCACGGCGGCGCAGGTGGCGGAAACGTTACGCAGCTATAAAGAGCTGGGCTTTGATTATTTCATCGCCATGTTTCCCTACAAGCAGGATAGAGAAATGATGCAACGATTTGCCGAGACCGTGATGCCGTACGTGCGTTAACAAGGACCAGTGTAAATGTCTCTTGTAGGTCACCGCAAAATTTTGGCAAGTGAGGAGTCGCTCGCTCAGTGAGATTGCTTCGCTCCGCTCGCAATGACGCCACTCTGTCATTGCGAGGAGCAACGCGACGAAGCAATCTCTGCCTATCGAAATCTCTGCGGTGAGCCATTAGCTTCTGGGAAAGGAGAATACTCTTATGCCGCGTGTGCATGATCGAGGCGGCTGGCCGGATGCCGGCCCCATCAATAAGGCCGAACATGATCTCTCGATGTGGGAGAAACGGACGGATGCGTTGCTCGTGCTTCTCTCAAGCCCGGCAAAGAAAATAATCCGTGTTGACGAGCTGCGGCGTGCAATCGAGAGTCTTCCGCCTGACGCCTATGAGCGGATGAGTTACTATGAGCGCTGGATTACGGCAATTGAGACGTTGCTGGTTGAGAAAGGCGTGTTGACTAAAGAGGAGATCGATCAAAAGGCGGAGGAACAAAAAGTCCTGAGTGCTGAGTCCTGAGTGCTGAGTCTCGATGGGAAGTAATCATGGAAACACGGTTCAAACCCGGTGACAAAGTTCGCGTGCGCGTCGGCTATCCGCCGCATCATTTTCGCACGCCTGCGTATATTCAAGGAAAGATTGGAGCCGTTGCCGGTGTGCATGGCGCTTTCCGTAACCCCGAGACGCTTGCGTATGGCGGCGATGGGTTGCCAAAACAGCCGCTCTACCTCGTGCGGTTCGATCAGAACGAAGTGTGGGAGCAGTATACTGCTGGGCCAAAGGACACGCTGTACATCGATATCTATGAGCACTGGCTCGAACCCGCTTGAGCTGAAGGAGATTGCGATGCCCGAGCATGAACACGACCATCCACACGAGGCGCATGCGCCAATTACGGACACAGAAGCGTTAACCTACTACGAGCGGCGCGTGCAGGCCATTCAAGCGCTGTTAATTGAGAAAGGAATCGTCACGGCAGACGAGGTGCGTCGTGCGGTTGAAGATATGGACTCGCGCACGCCCGCTATGGGGGCGAAGATTGTCGCGCGAGCGTGGGTCGATCCAGCGTTTAAGGCGCGCCTGCTTGCCGATACGAAATCAGCGGTGGCGGAGCTTGGCGTTGATACTGGTTCGTTAATCCAGATTAAGGCGGTGGAAAACACGGAAGAACTTCACAATGTTGTCGTCTGCACGCTGTGCTCCTGCTACCCTCGCGCCATCCTTGGCATTCCGCCGGATTGGTACAAGAGTCTCAATTATCGTTCGCGCGTCGTCACAGATCCGCGCGGAGTGCTCAAGGAGTTCGGTCTGGAGCTGTCGCACGATGTCGAAGTCCGAGTCTACGACAGCACGGCTGACTTGCGCTATCTGGTGATTCCTGCGCGTCCCCCTGGCACAGAAGGAATGAGCGAGGAGCAGCTCGCCGAGCTGGTCACGCGCGATAGCATGATCGGCGTGGCCAAGGCGCGCACGCCACAGCAGTAATGAGTGACGAATAATCCTTCAGGGACAGGCTCCGCCACCGCCGACGCCTGCTATCCCGCCCCCGATGCCGCCGATCCCTATCGGGAACCCGATGTCGGGACGCGGGACGCGAACGAACCTGCGTCCTTGCGGCGCGTTCATCACTTCATCGGGAGAAGAGGGCGGTCTTTGGTTCTGCGACACGGCGCAACCACTAACGACGAAGAATAACAACAGAACAAGCAGAGGTTTGTACATACGTCACCTCACGTGGCAAAACGGTAAACGCTTTACGTCTTTCTCTACACTGTTTCCCTAGCGCCTCATCTCAGGGATTGTCAGGTATTCTCAGCCCTCATTTGTTGAGCAAATGCTCGCATCTCGCGAATGAGCGCTTGCGGGTCGCGGCTGAGCGGCAGCATGTACAGGACATGCACTCCTGCCTCGCGATACGCGCGGATCTCTGTCGCGGAAGTGCGGCCCACCGCGGCCAGAGCGGTCAATTCCAGCTCTGCAAAATCTCGTCCCGCCTGCTCCATCATGCTTTTCAACTGCGTTATCTTCGCGGGAATGCGCTCGGGGAGAATCAGCCCAATATGCCAACCGTTGCCAAAATCAACAACACGCTTGAGGGCGGGTTGCGATTCTCCTCCCACCCAGATTGGCGGATGCGGCTTTTGTATAGGAAGCGGCAGGACATTCACGTCCTCCTGTAATTGCACGAATTTCCCAGCAAAGCGCGGTTTTTCTTGTGTCCACAAGGCTTTCATCACGGCGATATATTCGCGCGTACGTTGCGCGCGTTCCTTGAACGGGATGCCGAGGAGGCGAAATTCTTCTTCTAGCCATCCGACTCCGACACCCAAAACAAAACGTCCGCCAGAGAGCACGTCCACCGTGGCGACGCGCCGAGCGACATCAAATGGATGGCGATAGGGCACGATGAGAACACTGATGCCTAAGCGAACCTTTTCGGTCACTCCGGCTAGAAACGCCATGGTGTCGAACGGATCGAACCACTCCATGTCAGTGTACACGCTGTAAGGTGTTTTGCCGCCCACATATTCATCATATGGCCACGGAGCGTTAATCCGTTTCGGAATGACAATGTGATCGCCAATCAGCATTGAATCGAATCCGAGTTCTTCCGCGGCGGCCGCCACTTGTTTCAGCGCGTTTCGTCCGTTGATCGCCGCACCACCGGCGAGTTGTACGCCATATTTCATACGCTCTCCTTCTTTCTGTGCGCGAGGTTACGAGCCGATCACTCCTACGTCCTATCCCAGGAGGAAGAACGAACGCAAGACTTCATCTCCGCGCCTTCACTCTTGACTCTTGACGAATTTGTCTTGCGGCGTGTAGAGATCGAAGAACATGCAGGAGAGGTGACAGACGCTTCTTGGCCGAAGCGAACGAAGAAATAAGGAAAAGCGTATGCCCAAACTCGAAGTGATTGATCCTTGGGGATTCACTCCTCGCTATACATTTTCGCCAGCAGTCAAGAAAGGCAACTTACTGTTTATCTCGGGTATGACAGCGACTGACAGCAAAGGGAATATTGTTGGCAAGGGAGATATCGTCGCCCAGACGCGTCATATTTTCGAGAAGATGAAAGAGTTGCTGGACGCCGCTGGCGCCAGCTTTGATGACATTGTAAAGACAGTCGATTACATCACCACGACTGAAGGGTACCGCGGCACGGCGGACGTGCGGCGCGAATATTTTACGAACGGTTTTCCCGCCGCGACTGGCGTCATTGTTAAAGAGTTACTACGGCCCGACGCGCTCATTGAGATTGATGCGATCGCCGTGTTGGATGAGAAGCAGTGAGCACGTGCTGCGTGATGCGTGGTGCGTGGCGGATAAGAGAAGATGCCCGTCCAGCTTCTTTTTCACGTAACATGTTTCACGCACCATGAGATATTCGGCTCATCCTGCTCCTTACATCACGAACTAGGAAAGCTGGGGCAATGACAAAGTATTTTGAAGACTTCCGCCTTGGCGAGACGTTCCATAGTCCGCCGAAGACCATGACGGATGAGCTTTTTCTGTTATTCGCGAAAATTACGGGGGACAGCCATCCGATTCATTACAACGATGAATATGCAAAAACAACGCGCTTTGGCAAACGAGTCACGCATGGACTTCTCGTGACCGCGATGACTGCCGTGGGCGCTTCGACGTTGTCGCCGTTGCTCGAAGGCTCTATCGTTGCCTTTGTGGGGCAGTCGTCGCAGTTCCTCAAGCCTGTATTCATTGGCGACACGCTCTTTCCAGAACTTGAGGTGAGTGAGTTAGTGCCGAAGACTGAGGTCGGGTTGTTGAGGCTGAGGACTCAGGTCAAAAATCAACAAGGTGAGGTCGTATTGGAAGGCATGCATGCGTATCTTATTAAAAAGCGTCCGCGCGTGCATAAAGGAGGAGAAAGTTATGACGTATGACCTACTGCTCAAAGGCGGAACTGTTATCGACGGCACGGGCCGTCCGGGCTTTGCAGCTGATGTCGCTGTCGCCGGAGATCGAATCGCCGCGGTTGAACCGAATATTGCGTCAAGCAGCGCCGCGCAGGTGATCGATGCGCGCGGGTTGACAGTCTGCCCGGGCTTCATCGATCATCACACGCATTATGACGCGCAGGTCTTGTGGGATCCGTTAGTCACGTGCTCGTCCTGGCATGGCGTGACCTCGATTATTATGGGGAATTGTGGTGTTGGGCTGGCGCCGTGCAAACCCGAAGATCGCGAGGCGCTGGTTGGTGATCTGGTCAACGTTGAAGGGATGTCGCTTGACGTATTGCAGCGAGGAGTACAGTGGTCCTGGGAAAGCCTGAGCGAATATCTCAACACCATTACCACAAAAGGCGTCGGCATAAACGTCGGCATGCTCGTACCTTTATCGCCGTTACGGCAATACGTGCTTGGCGCGGACAGCAAAGAACGTGGAGCGAATGAACGGGAATTGCAGCAGCTCAAAGCCCTGTTTCGCGAGGCCATGGATGCCGGCGCATTCGGTTTTTCCACGACCGTGCTGCCGCAGCATCTGGGCTTCCAAGGGCGACCCTTGCCGTGCCGACTTGCCAGTCGCGAAGAATTAGGGGCGCTGGCCGGTATTCTGAAAGAGCTTGGGCGTGGCTGTATCGAGATTGCGCTCACCCGTAGCCCGGGGATTCTTTCCGACGACGAATACGAGCTGTTAACTTTTCTGGTCACGCAGAGCGAACGGCCAGTGACCTGGCTGGGATTGCTGCAAAAGCCCGAAGCGCCGCCGGACGCCTGGAAAGGCGCATTGCAACGGATCGCTCCCTACTTCGACCGCGGGTATTTGCCGTTGGGTCAAGTGCCCTGCCACTACAAGAGCGCGCGCTTCAGCCTGCAACGTCCCTTTATCTTCGGCAATTTTGACTGCTGGAAGCAGGTGTTTGACCAGCCGCTGGAAGCACAAAAACGTCTCTACGCTAGCGCCGAGTTCCGTACGGCGTTCCGCGAAGAAATGAAACAACCCCGCCTCTTCACCGGGCAGTGGAACAACATGAGTGTGTTCACCGTGGAAAAGCCGGAGCTGCGTCCGCTGCTGGAAAAAGATCTGGCGACGCTTGGCAGGGAACGCGGGAAAGACCCGGTGGATTGTTTCTTCGATTTGGCGCTTGCAGACAATCTCAACATGCAGTTCCTCTATGAGTTCGGCCACGTCAACAAAGACATGCTGACGCATCCGCATACGCTGGTTGGGCTGTCTGACGGTGGAGCCCACGCCGATATGCGCTGTGAAGCGGGTTATTCGACATACCTGCTCGGCACGATCGTGCGCGATCAGCAGATGCTGCCGCTGGAAGAGGCCATTCGTCGCCTGACTTCCGTCCCTGCGCAAGTGTTCGGCGTGCCGTTGCGGGGAACGGTGGCGACCGGCATGATCGCGGACCTTGTGGTCTTTGACCCGGCGACCGTGAACTGCGGCAAGCAGGAAGCTGTACGGGATTTTCCTGGCGGCGGCTTGCGGTATATCGAAAAATCCACCGGCGTCATGCACACGATCGTCAACGGCAAAGTGCTTTTCGCCAATGGGCAAACGCAAGAGACGCTGCCGGGGCGGGTGCTGCGGTCTAATATGCAACAATAACAACATCGTAGGAGTGCGGCACACCGCGCCCCTTTATTGCAGCGTCTTGCTAGATTGGCGTTCCTCTGGCGCCTGAAAGGTCTTTCATCATTAACGCACTACTTCCAACGCAGATCCATCGGAGAGACGATAAACGTAGAAGTCATTATCAACTGTGAATACGCGGCGGAGGGCATGGCTCTCTGCGACCGCCACCAGTGAAGCGTCAGCTAAGTGAAAGGGTAACCCCCCGGCTTTGCCGGGGGACTCGCAGAGTTTGACAGTTCCGGGAGTCGCGAACAGTCTCCAAACCGTGAACCGTTTGAAGGAACACGGAAAGGAGACCGTTCATGAACGACTACCAGAGCCTGAGCCCTACGAAGTGGGAATGCAAATATCACGTCGTCTTTATTCCAAAGTACCGGCGCAAAGTGGTGTATGGACACCTGCGGCGGCATCTAGGCGAGGTCTTTCGAGAGTTGGCCCGCCAGAAAGAGAGCCGGATCGAAGAAGGGCATCTGCAACCCGATCACGTCCATATCTTGCTCAGCATTCCCCCCAAGGATGCGGTGGCGCAAGTGGTGGGATATCTCAAGGGCAAGAGTGCGATTCACAGCGCCCGGACGTATGGGGGACGGGAGCGGAATTTTGTGGGCGAGCGCTTTGGGGCGCGCCGATATTTTGTCTCGACGGTGGGCCGGAATGAGGAGGAGATCCGCCGCTACATTCAGGAGCAAGAGGCAAAGGATAAAGGACTGGAGCAATTGAAGCTGTTCAAGCAGTAACTGCCGCCTTTGGCGGCGCGGGGTTTGACCGTCGGGGCCACCTTGGGTGGCTCCTGAGCTCTTAACAACAACCGCTTTGAGCGGTTCACGGTTTCAAAGCCTCCGGCTTTGCCGGAGGATACTTACTGTACTCCCCCGAGGGATCGAAGATGACCTGTCCGGGACGGCGACTGCTGCGCAAAACGGTATCCGCGATAACTTTGATACTGTTGGACTTGCCGAATCGGGTTTTACCGAAAAGGGCAGTCCGGTGCCCGTATTCGCTGCCGACAAAATCCTCAACGGACACTTGGACTGGAACCTGAACACCGTTGCTCAGAGGTGAAGGAGTCTCAGTGTAACGCAATCGGCCAATCTCGAAGCGCTCCGAGCCTTCCGTGAAACTGTTGATCAGCGCCTCAAGATCTTGGTCGGTAGGTAAGTACACCTCATAGGCCAGGGGGTAAAAGAACGTATCAACGTTGTTGCCAAAGACAATCTTGCCTTCATCGTCGTAAAAGGCGCCAAGGATGGAGGCTTTAAGCGCCGACCACTGAAGTTCCTGCTTGGTAATAGGATCGACAATAGGCTGCATTTTATGAATCTGGAAAACCGTACCCTGGATTTCACGTTCGACAGGTGTTGGTGTACTTTCAGTGACGCGCGCAAGGATTAATCGCCTACAGTAGGCTTGATCTTCCGGGTTGACGAGTCCCGCGCCAAGTTTAATCAAAATGAATTGGTTACGTGTGCGATACCGCCATTCTTGCGCTTCCATGGGGCGCAAGTAGTGAATTGGATTTCTTCGTAGCCCATAGCTAGGGCAAAGCCAAGAAGACGATCGCTATTGACATTGTAGCGGATTGCCATCTCAGCAACTTTGCCAACCGAAGCGCGGCTTGACGCTTCGCGAGCATTCTCTGCACTCATATCTTGTTCGATAGGATTAGCATTCAGTCCTCTTGCGATCATTGCACTTTCCCCGACGTCCCTGAATAAGGGCTGGAATTGAGAGGCGGTTCACCGGTCCTGAGGAATACTAACACAGCTTGCTCATCTCAGAGCAAGCAAAATAGCTTTTTTGTTCTCTACGTTAGACTCTATTTCATCAACTCGACTTGCACCCTCATGACCATATCGAGACATAACTGTTCCTAATGAGAGGGACATTAATACGACCGCCACTGCCGCTTGGCGCGCCAGGCGTTTTCGCGGCGGTCGTCTTCTTCCATGAGAATGACCGGCTCTAACATCTTCCGTGGAATGCCGTCTAGAAAGCGCGAGGGTTTGCTTAACACCAGGCCCGTCGCGCGGTCAAAAATGTTGATCGGATAGGTGATGTATAAGTTTTCCTTGGCGCGCGTGGCGGCGACGTACATCAGTCGCCGCTCTTCTTCAAATTCTTCTTCCTTTTTGTTGTACAGCGAAGGGAAGCGGCCATCCACCGCCCAGATGATGAACACCGAATGCCACTCCAACCCTTTGGCAGAGTGAATGGTGGACAGCGTCAACATGCCTTCTTCTTTATCAACCGCGAGCACGTCGCCGACGCTGTCGCTCGGCGGCTCGAGCGCCATGTCGGCCAGCAGGCGGTCAAGGCTGCGATAGCGTTCGGTGATCGTGGCGAAGTGTTCAAGATCTTTTTGTCGTTTCGGCAGATCATCCCGATGCGTGCGTTTGAGGATCGGTAAGTAGTAGCGATTGACTGCTTCAATCTGCTCTCCTGGCTTCATGCCCTCGACCGAGGCTTCATCGAGGAGATCGGCCAGCCGTTTGAGTTCGTCGCCAATCACGCCTCTGGCGGGATAACTGCGGAGCTGCTGCGCCGCCTGCGCGCCGCTCATCGCATGCGCCATAATTTTCTCGGCGGTCTTGGGCCCGATCCCCTCTAACAGTAAGATCACG
>DATLYA010000373.1:0-31922 GCA_035575235.1 Candidatus Methylomirabilota bacterium | reverse complement strand
TATTTGTTCTCCATGGCCTCAAGGTAACGCGCGGCCATGCCTTCCGAGACGCCGCCAAACCACTCAAATGGCTGCTGGTAGCCTGGAGCCCAATCAATTTCCGTGTGTCCATTGCCCCAATCACGCAGCACAGCTTTGATGCTTTTCTCGTCGCCGACAAAACGCTGATACTGCGAGCCCACGGCTTTGAGCATCGCCATATGAACGAACCCGAGATGGTAGCCGTCGGTGTCATTTTCCGGCAGCATCTTCCAATTGGCGGGATAGCGATGTTTCACCCAACCAGCAGTGAGTTCAATCTCTCCCTCTGGAGAAAGATCACAGGCCCGGTCAATTAGTTTCGTGGCGGAGCCGAGATGCTCTTCAAGACTAATGCCGGTGGGGCTGAAGCTGGCGAAGACAAAGCCGCGATAGCCGGCTACCCGAGGGGCGCGCGGCAAACCATTCGCTTTCTTATTTAGCGAGCCGTTGTAGCCTGTGGGATAGGGAACACCGCGCAGCTCACCATTGAGATCATACGTCCAACCGTGATAGGGGCAGGTGAAAATGCGTGCATTGCCTCGCTCCACCGGACAGACCGTCGTGCCGCGATGCGCACAACGATTGAGGAGGACGGACACGTCATGATCTTTCCCACGCACCATAATAACTGGTTGTGTTCCGATAAAACGAGTGATGAAATCGCCGGGATGAGGAATCTCGCTATCATGACCGACGAACACCCAGCCGCGATAGAAGATCTTTTCCATCTCATCGGCGAAGATGCGTGGGTCGGTATACAACGAAGCGTGGATACGATCGTTCTGCACGAGGATGTCGTACCGGATGGTCTCAGTGACTTCCTGTTGCTGCATGGTGAACTCTCCCATCGACGTAATCTCAGTGTAAGATAACTTTATTTGTCCCTGACGCGGACGACAAGGGCGCTAATGTGATCGACCCATACAACGGCATCATAGAACTCTTTGCCGGTCAGTTCGGAGAGATGCGCTACGTTCTCCCCCACCTCCGCCACTTTGCCGCTGAGTTCTTGTCCGCTGCTGAGCTGTAACGTGACTTTGACGCCTACTTTTTTCTGCAAGTTCTCGCGCATCGTCTGGCTTCCCTGAACCGTGAGCGGTTGGTCCTCTGCGACAATTGGGACAGTCATCAACAGTGCAAGCATACTACCGAAAGCGATAGTCACCAGCCAACGGATCAAAACAACGCGCATGCCTCCTCCTCTCCGCTTCTTTCCGTTATCTCGACTGCCAGATCGCCAGACATTGGCGCACGGCGTCTTCCGCCTTAGCACGCAACACCGCCTCGCTATTGTTGCTGATTGGGTGAGGAATTACGGCAACCGGATAATCCGGCATGCCGGACACCTGCGCCATCATTTGGGCGGTTTCTGTAAAGCGGTCCGTGATAATCGCCGTTGCAGGAATGCCGGCTTTTTCTGCAGTAATGGCGTCGTGCAAACTGCACGACGAGCAACTTCCTCAATCGCCCACTGCGGAGATAAACGCGTCGCACTCCCTGGCTGCTGCAAACACTTCCTCGGGCGCCGGACGGCTGGCGTCAGGTTTCCGCAATCGCACCACTGCCTTGACGCCATGCTGCGTCTTCAAAATCTCTTCTACATGGTTGAGAATCTTGTTGACGTTAATCTTGCTGTTATCAAGTAAACCAATCGTGCGACCAGCGAGGGAAGAGAGTTTGCCAACGGTGTTCGCCGTTGCCGCTGCTTCTTCAAAAGTAGGATTGAGAACGCGGATAGACATGGAGTTGACCTCCTCTATGGTCTCTGTTGGTGCATCAGTGTACTCTAAAAGCTCATGTGTGATGTGATGCGTGTTGCATGGTACGGAAGGGTGAAGAGAAGGTTTCACGTAACACGTATCACGCACTACGTTCGATTGCCCTGGTTACTGCGTGTGACCACGTGCCCAGCCACGGCGGAATCACCGCGCCGAACCCGCCCGCCGGTCCGCCTGCAGCAATAACGAGCAAATCGTCCGGCCTTCGTAGGGCGGTGAACTCTTGCTCCGGTCCTTTGCCCCGTTGCACCAGATTGCCTTTGCCTACCGCCGCCCAATCTTTCCGACGCACCCGAGCCGAGCGAAACACATACTCGCGGATATCTTGCTTTTGCCAACCGGCGGCAACGAGGAGTTCGCGGAGTTGCTTGGGGATGACGATCGCATAGTTCCCTGCCCAGATCGAGTAGGTCAGCATATTGTGGCGGATCTCGGCGGCGAAGGTTTCCATAATTTCTTCGGGATCGTGTGTCCACTCGTTCATGATCTGCCGTGAGGCTTCCGCCGCCATAACAGTGACGCCTGACTGACCGGCGGGAACGCCGCGTTCCTGCGCCAACGGCGTCCACGGACTGTCTTCCTCATCTTCGGCAATACAGAAGGAATACTTCCCGGCATGCCCAAGGGTGGAGCGATCAAGTTGTCCAGGACTACAGCCGAGCACATTAATCAACGTCAGGCGAATAGCTCGGCCAATCGTCGCGTTTGCACGGTTGCCTGCGCCAAAGACGCTATGCGTGGCATTCATGCCCAAGGCGGTGCGAACCGGCCCGTTGACAATGATGAGCGGCGCGCTGCCGCCGGTGCTCGCCGTACATCCATGCAAATTAAAATCTTCCTCGCACATGGCTGTCCAGATCGCGACCAACACAGGCATATATGCTGGAAGGCAGCCTGCCATGACCGCGTTGATCGCCAGTTTCTCCGCCGTAAGAGGCCGCTGGCGTACCCTTTCAATGCCGATGATATCCGTGGGCGCGAGCTGTGCTGCTTGCAGGAATTCCCACACTCGTTCTTCCGTCGGCGGCACGATAGGCAATCCATCTGTCCAGCCGTTCTGTTGAAAATGCTCGTTGACGGCGAACGCGTCTTCGAGGTCATAGGTATGGGATTGAAGGGATGGAGTCGCCATACGTTCCTCATCTCTGTCTCTATCTCATTTCTCTATCGTTTTGTCACCCGTCTTGTCCAGCGACAACAGACATGGTTGGGTAACGGAAGTTAGCGCATTGACGGGAGGGGATACATGCCGTTATCTGGAGTGAAAGTCATCGAAGTTGGCCTGAACCTGGCCGGTCCTTTGGTCGGAGAAATTTTTGCCGGGCTTGGCACCGAGGTGATCAAGGTCGAACGGCCCGAAGGCGGAGACGACGCCCGCGGCTGGGGCCCGCCATTTGTCCAGGGAACTTCCCCTCTCTTTCACGCCATGAATCGCGATAAGAAATCGGTGACCATTGACTTCAAAGATCCGGCGGCGATGGCGCGGTTTCATGCTTTGGTGGCGAAGGCTGATGTGTTTATCCAGAATTTGCGACCCGGCAACGCCGACGAGTTGGGCATTGGACCGGCGGCGATGTTGGAAATCAATCCGCGGTTGGTCTATTGCTCGATTGCCGCCTTTGGTCACAAAGGTCCGCTACAACACAGACCTGGTTATGAGATTCTGCTGCAGGCGTTTGCCGGATTGATGAGTACAACAGGGGAGGACGGCGGCCCGCCGCTGCGGGTCGGCGCTCCAGTTGTTGACTTTGGGACGGGCATGTGGACCACGATTGCCGCTTTGGCTGCGCTGCGCCGGCGCGATCAAACCGGCAAAGGCTGTGTCGTGGAGACCTCACTGTTTGAGACCGCGCTCTTTTGGGTCTGTAATGCACTGCATCAGTATCTCGTCGATGGCACAGTCCCGCCACGGCATCCGACTGGCAGCCCGCGTCAGGTGGCGTTTGGCGCGTTTGAAACCAGGAATGGATTGATGATCATCGGAGTGGCGAACGATCGGCTCTTTGCCAAGTTTGCGCATGCCATTGGGCGTGCGGAATGGGCGTCTGATCCGCGTTTTCGCACGAGCGCGGACCGGCTCGCGCAACGTGATTTTCTTGGCGGCGAGATCAAAAAGCGCTTGCTGGAAAAAACCAAGGAGGAATGGATGGAATTACTCGAAGCGGCTGGGGTGCCGTGCGCGCCGATCCTGTCCATTCCCGAAGTGTTGGCGCAGCCGCAGACGCATGCACTGGACATGCTACGTGAAGTGCCGGGACTTGATGTGAAAATGCTGAGTCTTCCGTTCTCGTTGGATGGCGAGCGCGTGTCTTTTGCCAAAAAAGCGCCAGCGCTCGGGGAGCATAATGAGGCGGTAGGGATTGTCGCCTTAGACAAAAAAGCGGTGTAAATATGTTATCTCTACTGTTGCACTGGTTATTAAGCGCGTTGAGTTTGTTGATCGTCGCTCATCTCGTGCCTGGGTTCATCGTGCAGGGGTTTGGCGTCGCATTAATTGCGAGCCTCGTGATTGGTTTGATCAACAGCACGCTTGGTTTTCTGCTGAAGATCCTGACCTTTCCCCTGACTGTGATTACCTTTGGGTTGTTTCTTTTGGTGATCAATGCGCTGATGCTGCGGTTCGCCTCACTGTTGGTTCCGGGCTTTGTTGTACAAGGGTTCCTCCCGGCCTTTCTTGGCGCGATCGTGCTAGCGCTCGCGCAGATGGCGCTGCGCGCGCTGGTGGAGTAGACAGGTGATGTCCATTCTCCTCAGCGCTCAACTTTCGTCGCTCGCTCTTCATTCAGCATTTCGCATTCAGCATTCCGCATTCATTTCAGCCCCGCCTTGCGCCAAGCGGCAAGCAGACGCTCTAAGACCGCTGGATCTTTCCAGGGGATCATTCGCCCCCAAGCTTCCAAAGAGAATTGAGGACTGAGCCGCAGGACTTCTGCCGCCTCAGCCTGAGCCTCTTCCTGCCGCCCTAACTCGGCATAGCAGCCAGCTAGAAGGGTGTGAGCAGGCAGGAAATTAGGGGTGAGCGTGAGGGCTTCCTTTACGGGGGCCAGCGCCTCTTTATACCGTCCCGCCATGCGATACGCGAGGCTTAATTGGAGTACATAATTGGGCGGATACCGGGGGTTGAGCCGCATGGCTTTCTCTACTGCCGTGATGCCCTCCTGCGGTTGTCCAGAAAAAGCCAGAATCTGTCCCGCATTTGTCAACATCTCAGCATTGTTAGGATCGAGCGCGAGAGCCCGCTGGCCCTCAACGAGGGCCTGACCATGCTGCTTTTTCCAAAGATAAATAAAGCCTAATACCATGTGAAGGCCAGGCAAGGATTCGTCTAATGCCAGCGCCTTTTGCTCTAATTCAACCGCCCGCTCGAGCACCTGGGGGGCAGGATTCCATCGGTAGAACCATTCATGCCAATAGGTCGCACCCAGATAGGCGTACGCGTCCGCATATGCTGGGTCCAGTGCCGTGGCGCGCTCAAGGAACTGCCGCGCTTGCATAGCGATTTCTTTCTTCGTTTCTTGCCATCCGCGGAAATAGGACTCCACCCCGCGCAAGTAGTAGTCATAGGCTTCCAGATTATCGGTGCGCTTGCGCACCAGATATCCTTGCTCCAGCATCGTGAGCTGCAGCTTCAGCGTGGTCACAATTTTCTGCACAATCTCGTCTTGGACGGCGAAAATGTCTTTGAGTGGTCGGTCAAACCGCTCGGCCCACACATGGCTTCCGGTGAGACCATCGATGAGCTGCATGGTGATGCGGATCTGGTTGTCTGCTCTGCGTTATGTGCGCGAAGCTGCGTCTGGATTTGCCGTGCGCATTGCACAGCATGAACGACGAAGGGGAAGTCTACGAGGAAGGCGTCACCCAGGGTCTTGATCACGCGCCCATGATGCTCGGCAACGGCTTGCTGAATAAGCTGATTATGGACCTCCAGGATGCGCAGCTACCCTCCGACACCCCTTCGGGGTGTATGGATATCTTTCCCGCATTTTGGTGGTGTTACCACCATCTGGTGGTGTTACTACCGGCTATCCTCCGACACCCCTTCGGGGTGCAGCACCACCGACTACCATCCCGCACCCCTTCGGGGTGCTGATCGACCTCCTCATGTGCGCTCCTGCACCTCTCCGGGGTGTTCGAATATGCCCCGAAGGGGCATGGGATATTAACCAGGGGTCACACCCCTGGGGCTTACGAACTCCCACTTATCTCCCTTGCACCCTGGAGGGGTGCGGGAGACCGCACACTTCACCACAGGTACCGTTCATCATATTCAACTCCGCTCCTGCGGAGGAATTCTATATACTCCTCCTGACATGTTCTTTTCCGATGATGCTCTTCTTGCCGCAAGATATAACGCTTGACTGCGGCGACACCCGAGGCGCTTACGGTAAAAGCGCCATAGCCTTCTTGCCAGGCAAATGCCGTGAGTCCGAGAGTCTCATGCACCCACTGCGACGATGATCGCTTGATCTCCCGCAGAACATCGGCCAGACAATGCGTAGCGCGCAGCCCCACCAACATATGCACATGATCGGCAGTGCCCCCGATCGCCTCCGGCACACCGCCCACCGTACGCACAGTCCCACCTAAATATGCGTGCAACCGTTCTCGCCACGCGTCAGCAATCAGACCTCGGCGTTCTTTCGTGCTGAAGATGAGATGATAGTGGAGACTGAGGTAAGTGGACGGCATGCGCGTCTCCTCAGCCGCGAAAATTTCGCCGATACACTATATAATTCGCGCAGACCTGTCCACCGAGTTTTTCGCCGGTGCGGCGTGACGGCCAGTTGTCGTCTAAGACTAGCGTATAGCTCACATACTGTGCGCCGCGCCGCACGAGTTCCAGCAAGCCGTATCCTGCCATCGCCAGATTCACGCCGCGCCCGCGCGCCTGAGCTTTGACGCCGATCGCCAATACATTGAGCTTTTCGTCGGGGCGCAGCACCCGGCCAGGCGCCAGCTTGGCATGATCGCTATGCTCTGGCGTGAGCAGCAGCATACCAACCGGTTCACTATCGCGATAGGCAAGGACAGAAACCTCGAGCGTGCCGAACGACTCCAATGCTGTGAGGAGTGACGCCAGCTCTCTCTCCGTATATGGAACCCAGCCCCAATGGGCCTGAAAGGTTTCATTAAAAGTCGCGGTAAAGTCGGAGACGCGCTTATCCCGCGGAATGTTCCGGAGGGGAACAAGCTCATATCCAGCCCGTTTTGTCGCCTCGACCATACTCGCCCAGCGAGTAAGCAAGGTCGAGGTCACCTTGATTTTGTAATCCACCCAGCCTTTCTCTGACTCAAAACCTGCGTCCTTGAGCAAGGCGTGATAGTAGGGTGGGTTGTGACGCAGGATATTCGGCGGCAGGCTCTCGTAGGCGTCAATGACGAACGGAAACTCCAACGCGCCTGACCCCGCGCGCGCCGCGGTCGCTCCTTGTTGTTGGAGCCATTCGCACGCTTCATCCATCAGCAGTTTTACCGCCTCGCGGCTCTCGGGCAACGCCTCAAACCACCACAGATGGCCAAGTGACTCCCCCCAGTGTTGCTGATAGCGCGAGTCGATCACCGCCAGCACGCGCGCCAGCATGCGTGCACCGTCCCGTACGAGAAATGGACGCAGGGTGCGTCCTTCATTGAAAGGAGTCGACCCGTTCAGCACTTGCATTTCAAACCGCAGCGAAGAGGGCCAATAGGCGTCGCGTCGTGCATACACCTGCTCGCGAAACTGGAGAAATTCGGTGAACGCAACGGTTCCTTGCGGGACTTCAATGGTGAAGGAGGTCATAGCAGTGCATTCCTTTCGCAATGTTCCTGACTCTATGGGGTGAGGTTCGCCAGCGTCAAGGAGGCCCCCCTGCTAGCGAAGTTTAACCCCAAATCCTTTCTGCCGCGTTTATAGGAATAAGGAATGCTTCTTTCTCCAAGGAGACCATATGAAACGCCTCCCAGGCTTGCTGCTGCTGTTTGTTGCCGGGTCCTTTGTGGTTTACTGTTCTTCTCCTTTCTTACTGAGGCAAGAGATAAGCACCAAGCAAAAAGACAACGCTTCGGTATCGCATCCTCTTGCCCCCTCTACGCCCACGGTTGCCGTTGATGCAAAGCTGCAGGCGCCGGAGAAGCAAGACATGCTTGTCGCTGCTCAACCCTCTGCCCCTTCACTGCGCGCTTCAGCCACTGTGGCGCCATTGGGGAAATTCGCGAAGGAGTCGGTCATGTCATTATCGACGCCTGCGACCCAACCAGACCAATTATGGCTGCCTGGTGAACCCACAGAGCGTGAGAACTACGCGCACTTTGACAATAGTCCAGTGCAACGGGTGATTGAACATCCAGTCTCCACGTTCAGCATTGATGTCGATACCGGCTCATACGCCAACGTTCGCCGTTTTCTCCACAGCGGCGTCTTGCCAGTGCGGGATGCTGTACGCGTAGAAGAGCTGATCAACTACTTCTCCTATGATTATCCAGCCCCGGATACGCCAGCGACGCCGTTCCGTGTGACGATAGAAGTGGGACCTACGCCGTGGAATCCTGACACGCGGCTCCTGCAGATCGGGATCAAAGGATACGAGCCGCCGCAACAAGAGCTCCCGCCGGCGAATTTAGTGTTTCTCATTGATGTCTCCGGGTCAATGAGCTCACCCGATAAGCTGGAACTCGTGAAGTCTGCGCTGTTGTTGCTCGCGCGTCAGCTGCGAGCGTCTGATCGCCTGTCGATCGTGGTATATGCTGGCGATTCAGGCGTGGTGTTAGAACCGACTCCTGGCGACCAGATTGGTAAGATTCAAGCGGCTATTCAATCCCTGCATGCCGGCGGGTCGACGAACGGTGGCTCGGGGATTCGTCTTGCCTACGCCATGGGGGAGCAGGGTTTTATAAAGAACGGCGTCAATCGCGTGTTGTTAGCGACCGACGGTGACTTTAATGTTGGTACGGTGAGCATCGAGGCGCTGAAGGATCTGATTGCCGAAAAGCGAAAGAGCGGCATCGCACTGACGACGCTTGGCGTGGGAACCGGGAACTATAATGATTACTTGATGGAACAATTGGCTGATGTTGGCAACGGCAACTACGCGTATCTCGATTCGTTGCAGGAAGCACAAAAAGTGTTAGTCAACCAACGCGCGGCGACACTCATGGCCATTGCCAAGGATGTCAAAGTACAGATTGAGTTCAATCCGGCAGTAGTGGCGGAGTATCGGCTGATCGGCTATGAGAATCGCGCACTGCGGCGTGAGGATTTTGCTAATGACAAGATTGATGCTGGCGAAATTGGCGCGGGGCACACGGTTACCGCGCTTTATGAGATCGCTTTAGTTAACGGTAAAGGGCTTAAACTAGAGCCGCTCCGGTATGCGCCTGCAGCTCAGCAGTTTCCGGTCAGTCCAACTGAACTCGGGTTGCTGCGCCTCCGTTATAAAGCGCCAGGCGAGGAAGTCAGCAAATTGCAGGAATGGCCATTACAGAGGGAGACTATTCTGACGGATCTGAGCAAGACCCCGGACCGATTTCGTTTTGCCGCGGCGGTGGCGGCGTTTGGACAACAGTTGCGTGGCGGCGTCTATCTTAATGCATTCGGCTATGACGAGATAGCCAAACTGGCTAGAGACGCGCGAGGCGATGACCCTACTGGAAATCGTGGCGAGTTTGTCGCTCTCGTGCAATTAGCGCAGTCATTGAGCAGGAATGAACCGGTGGCGGTGCGATAGGGGTAACCCTCCGCCACTATAAAAAGACCTGTGTCTATTCAGTCTCGTTTTGCTACACTACCGTCCGCTATGACCGGTGAGGTCCCGGACGAAATGTTAATGCTGCGTTATCGCGACGGCGATGCGGAGGCGTTTGCCGTATTGTACGAACGCTACAAGGGATCAGTGTATCGCTATTTGCTCCGACAGAGCGGCGTAGCCGCGGTAGCGGAAGAACTCTTCCAAGATGTGTGGCTGAATCTTGTACGCGCCCGGGAGCAATATACCGTGCAAGCTAAGTTCTCCACCTATCTGTATCGCTTGGCGCATAACCGATTGGTCGATTACTATCGTCGACAATCAGCCGCCGTAGCGGCGTCGTGGGACGATGGAGCTGGACCGCCGATCGAAGACATTCCGCTTACCGCTGCCGAAGAACCAGAAAACCGTACGGCGCTGCGCTTGCAGGTCGCACGCCTGCTTTCCACCCTTGCGGCTCTCCCTGCCGTGCAGCGGGAAGCTTTCCTCCTGCGCGAAGAGGCAGGAATGAGTATCGAACAAATCGCCGAAGCGACCGGCGTCGAACGTGAGACGGCGAAGAGTCGTTTACGTTACGCGCTTAATCGGCTGCGGCGTGGGCTCTTGGGTGATGTATGAGTGACGAACGAGGGAACCGACCTCCCGTCGACGAGCAGATTCCGGGAGAGGTGCGGTTGTCGCGCGTTTATCGACAAGCGGAAGAAGAACGGCCGCCTACACATCTCGATGCGCTCGTGCTCACTGCGGCGCGAAAAGCGGTGCGTACGCCAGCGCGCAAAATATGGCTTTTCCCAACACGAAAATGGTCGATTCCGTTGGCGCTCGCGGCGGCGTTGGTAGTGACCTTTCAGGTTGTGATGATGCGTCTGGACGCGCCTCAATATGAGCGCAGGCTTGCCCAACAACCAGCTTCAGTTCCGGCTATGGGCCCAGGGCCTGTACCGGGGAAACAGATCGATTCAGCTGCTGGGACGGCGCTGTCGATGAAAAGTGCGCGGGATGAGGTGCAAGATGCCGCACAGGAGAAAATGGAGAACAAACCTCCGGCGCCTGCGCCAGGACAACTGACAGCAGAAGAGCAAGGAAAGGAATATATCAATAAGTTAGAAATATCGCCGAAAACGCTGCACAAACAAACAGAACCTCTGCTCCCCAACTCAACCCTATCGCTCAGCGCTCCTGCGCCAGTCACGCACGGAGAGATAGAAGTTGAGGAGGAGAGACTATCGCCCGAGAGGTGGATTGCCAAGATTAAAGAGCTCCGTCGTGCAGGCAAACACGCCGAGGCGAAAGCCAGTCTGCAAGCCTTGAAGAAACAGTATCCGAAATATCCAGCGGAAAGGCTTCTCCAAGAGCAACCAGAGGCGCTCCGCGCGCCGAAGGAATAACGCGCATGGATGCTCCATAGCGCCAACAACAGCGAGGAGGAGGAAGGTGTCTGTGCGCAAAGTCGTCTCCGGCGGTCAAACTGGCGTGGACCGCGCCGCGCTGGACGTCGCGCTGACACTTGGTCTGGAGCGGGGCGGGTGGTGCCCGAAAGGACGCCTGGCTGAAGATGGGCGCATTCCCGATGCCTATCCGCTGCAAGAGACCCCGACGGCTGACTACGCCGAACGTACAGAGCTCAATGTCCGCGATAGCGACGGCACGCTCATTCTTACCATCGGACCGCCGCTCGGCGGCACGGCGTACACAATACAGTGCGCGCAACAATTGCAGAAGCCCTATATTGTGATCGATCTTTCGCAAAACCCGGCGGTTGAAGAAGTCAAGCGGTGGCTAACGGAGCAGCACATCGCCACGTTGAATGTCGCGGGACCGCGGCAGAGTCAACAGCCGCAGGGGTACGAGCTGGCGCATCGCTTCCTGTCCGCCTTGCTGCGTTGAAGACGAAGACTTGATTCGTGTTACGTGGTGCGCGGTGCATGTTATGTGATGCGTAATTCGTCATGTGGGATGTGTACGTTTCACGCCTCACGTTTTACGCCTCGCGTTTCTGTGCTAATGCCTGAACTCTCATGCGATGGAAGATCGCTGCCTGGTTAAGGCTCCCACCTTAGAGATAGGGTGAAAGAATGGAAAGTTAAAGCATGCTACAGCCTCGGAAGCTTTATCTCATCCGGCATGGCCGCCCGAGTGCCGGGTTTGGCGAGGCGCTTGACCCTGGGCTCGACGAGATAGGACGAGGCCAGGCGGAAGCCCTTGCGCAAGAACTGGCGCCGCTTGGCCCGCTGCCGATCATAACTAGTCCACTCCGTCGTGCGCGAGAAACCGCCGCGCCCCTCGAACGGCTCTGGAAGGCGGCGGCGCGTGTGGAGCCCGCGGTGGCTGAGTTGCCGACGCCAGGAGCTGACCCGCAAGCGCGGGCCGTGTGGTTACGGACGGTGCTGAAAGGATGCTGGCGTGAGTTGTCCGTCAGGCATCAGCAGTGGCGGGAACAGGTTATCGCCACGCTCGTCTCTGGAGAGGCTTCCACTGTCATCACCACGCATTTCATCGCCATCAATATCGCTGTCGGAGCCGCAACCGGCGATGATCGTCTGGTCTGCTGCGAGCCTGATCATTGCTCCTGTACTATGCTAGAGGTAAGAGAAGGGCGACTCCGTCTCGTCTCGCTCGGACGGCAACGAGAGACACAGGTCTTGTAAGACGGAAAACGTACCAAGTATGAAATAAGGGGTAGGGCGGAAGAAATACTTGGAGGGCGCCTGTAGGCGCCAGAATGATGGGTGCGCGGAGCGCGTACTCCCTGGCTTTGAGGCAGTCGAGGATTTTATGACCACTACAGCCGCAGGTCTTTCTCTCACAACCGACACCGTGCCGGTGCTGGCGCAACATCGCTTTGATGAAGCGAGCCTTGAGCGTTATCTGCTGGAACATATCGAAGGATTTACTCCGCCGCTCATAGTGGAACAAACCCAAGGCGGCATGTCGAATCCAACGTTTATCCTGACTGACGGCGCCGGGAAGAAATATGTCCTGCGCAAGAAACCGCCGGGGAGGCTGTTGCCATCCGCGCATGCGGTGGACCGGGAGTTCCGCGTGATTTCTGCGCTCTGGCATACGGATGTGCCGGTGGCGCGTCCGTACGTCTTGTGTCAGGACCCTTCGGTCATCGGCGTAGACTTTTATATCATGGGCTTTGTCGAGGGTCGGGTCTTTCGGAATCAAACACTACCGAAGCAAAGTCCTGCGGAACGGCGCGCCATCTATTTCGCGATGGCTGACACGCTGGCCAAACTCCACAGGATAGATTTTCGTGCAGTCGGCCTGGCGGATTACGGTCGCGTGGGGGGGTATCTCAGCCGCCAGGTGTCGCGCTGGTCACAGCAATATGAGGCCAGCAAGACGGATGATATTCCAGCCATGGATAAGCTCATGCGCTGGTTGCCAGAGCACATTCCGAATGATGAAGAGACGACGATCGCACACGGTGATTTTCGCCTGGAAAATATCATTTTCCATCCCACCGAACCCCGCGTGCTGGCGGTGATCGATTGGGAGTTGAGCACGTTGGGCGCGCCGTTATCCGATCTGGCGTACAATTGTATTCCCTACCATGTCAGCGATCCGACGCGGGGCGACATCACGACGCTCGACTATGCAAGTTACGGAATCCCTTCCGAAGAGGAGTATGTAGCGCGCTATCGCGAGCAGATGGGGCGGGGAGATATCCCACACTGGACGTTTTACCTGGTGTTGTCGTTGTTCCGGCTGGCGGCGATTTCTCAAGGCGTGTATAAGCGCGGGCTCGATGGGAACGCTGCTTCGCCGGAGGCGCTGTCGCGTCGTGACCGCTGCCGCGTGCTAGCCAACGTGGCGTGGGAGCTGGTAGAGCAAGGCGTGGAGGATCATTGGTAGTATGGATACTCTTCAACATCTTCTTGCAAATAATCGCGCCTGGGCCGGAGAGATGCTCTCTGCCGACCCAGAGTTTTTTCAGCGTCTCTCGCGTCAACAATCGCCCCAGTATTTGTGGATTGGCTGCTCAGACAGCCGTGTGCCGGCGAATCAAATCGTTGGTTTATTGCCAGGCGAGTTGTTCGTTCATCGCAATGTCGCCAATGTCGTCGTACATACGGATTTGAATTGTTTGTCCGTGTTGCAGTACGCCGTTGATGTGTTGAAGGTGAAACACGTCATTGTGTGCGGCCATTACGGCTGCGGCGGAGTCTTGGCGGCGTTACAGAATGCAAAGTTGGGCCTTATTGACAACTGGTTGCGTCACATTCAGGACGTGGCCGAGAAGCATGCGCCGTTGCTGTTCGAGAAGACGGAGGAAACGAAACGTCACGAGAAACTGTGTGAATTGAATGTGATCGAACAGGTCTGTAACGTTGCACAGACCACTGTTGTGCAGCAGGCATGGGAACGTGGGCAGGAACTCAGTATCCATGGCTGGATCTACGGCATTCACAACGGGTTACTGCAAGACTTACAGATTCGGGTCGCGGATCGAATTGGACTCAAAGAGGCGTATCACAATGCGCTCGCAGCTTTGTCTGGTGAACGGCAGTAAGGCGGGTTTGTTTCCAGTCCCGTCTTATGGAGTGCGGCGATATGGCGCCGCTGTCGCAAGCGCGGGCATGGCCTGCACGCCACCACGCGTTCCTGTATAGACAAAAGAGAAATGTTTTAACTATGCACTCGTGGCAAGCGCTCCCCGAAACGGCGCTGAAATCCGTAGGGCCGATTTCCTCCGCGTTTCTGGCTCGCGCCGTTTTCGACTTTCGCACCGCCGGCCGGTGCTTACAACAACTCCCCTACGGCAGAAACGCTGATCGAGCTGACTTCAGCCTCGTTCTTATCGAACACCGCGGAACCTGTAGCACCAAACATGCCTTATTGGCTGCGCTGGCGCGTGAACAAGATTTGCCTGTCGTCTTGATGCTGGGAGTGTACGCCATGCACGAGCGGAACACGCCGGGCGTGGGACGCGTGCTTGCTCGGTATGGTCTGTCGTTCCTTCCTGAAGCACATTGCTATGTGATGCACCAGGGGATGCGCATTGATGTGACTCGGTCTGGCGCGGAGCCCACTGAACCGATCAGTCAGTTCTTGTATGAGGAAGCGATTGCACCTGAGCAAATTGGCGACTACAAAGTACAATTGCATCAACGTTTCTTACGTGAGTGGGCGGCAACCGCCGTTGCTGCTCAGCGGAGCGTTGCGGAGCTATGGCGAATTCGTGAAGAATGTATTGCGGCGTTAGCGCAGTAGCACGCCGTTTTCCTAAAGGAGGCCATGATGCCCGGACCACTGGCTGGATTCCGCATTATCGATGTGACGCAAATGATTTCTGGTCCTATGGCGACAGGACTGTTAGCCGATCAGGGAGCAGATGTTATTAAGGTTGAGCCGCCAGGGACAGGCGATCTTACGCGCGCGCTCGGCGGCGGCCAGCGCCGCATATCACCAACGTTTACTGTAGTGAATCGCAACAAGCGCTCGGTAGTGTTGAATCTCAAGGAGCCGCGTGGTCTGGAGTTGCTTAAGCGGCTTGTCGCCACGGCGGATTTGTTCGTACAAAATTTCCGTCCCGGCGTGGCTGAACACATGGGCATTGGTGAAGCGGCGCTGCGTGAGGTCAAACCAAACCTCGTGTATGTGTCCATCAGCGGATTTGGCGAAAAAGGACCGTACACCCACAAGCGTGTATACGACCCTGTGATCCAGGCCCTCTCTGGCCTGGCATCTATCCAGGCTGATCCTAAGACTGGCAGGCCCAACATGATGCGGTTGATTATTCCCGACAAAGTGACGGCGCTGACCGCCGCGCAAGCGATGACCGCTGCATTACTGGCGCGCGAACGCACAGGGCAGGGGCAGCATGTACGGTTGGCGATGCTTGACGCCGTGGTGTCGTTTTTGTGGCCTGAGGCCATGGCGCTGCATACATTTGTGACGGAGAAAGAAGTTGTGACGCGGCCAGCCTCGCGTGATCTCGTGTTTGAAACGTTAGATGGGTATATCACCGTAGGTACGGTGTCTGATGCTGAATGGTCAGGATTGACTCGCGCGTTAGAGCGACCGGAATGGTTAGAAGATCCTCGGTTCAAAACTGTTCCTGGCCGGGTGAAGTACACTGACGCACGGCTCGAACTTGTCGCTGAGGTGTTAAAGACCAAAACCTCCGCCGAATGGTTAGCGCGGTTGGATGCTGAACAAGTGCCATGCGCGCCGGTGCAAACCCGCGAGGAGCTGCTGACTGACCCGCAGATTGCCGTGAATGAGCTGATCGTGGAGTCCGATCATCCACATTTAGGTCGCGTCCGGCAACCGCGGCCCGCTGCACGGTTTGATGTCACATCTCCTGAATTACTCCGTATCCCCGCGCCTAAGCTAGGCGAGCATACGGAGGCGGTGTTAGCGGAGATCGGCGTATCGGTCGAACAACTCAGGGAACTCCGGGAGGCGGGGGTGATAGCGTAGCTAATGGACTTTGACGAGCAAAATCAGCAAGCACACTCTGGCGGAAAAGGCGCTCTGCGATGGAGGGGCACGGCGCGCCGCGCCCCTACGAGGGCGGCGTACAGGACCGAACTTGGCTATCACAATTCATATGGTCACCCGCCGCACCGTCTGTTGCGGCGTTTTCCCCGCCCGCTGCACGGCTTCCAACGCTTGCTGTTCGGCGGCACTCACCTGAATTTCATAGTGGAGCAGAAGCATACGCGCCTCTCGACGCGAAACCTTGCCAAGCGTATACCGCTAATGAACTTGCGAGACACAGGACTAGGGGCTGGAGGCTAGGGGCTGGTCCCGCCTCCTCTCAAGCCCCAAGCTTCAAGCCCCAAGACCCACAGGGGGCGGCGCAGGAAGCGGAGGGGTATTTCCTCAACGCCATTGCTATTGCCCGTCAGCAGCAGGCCAAGTCCCTGGAGTGATGCGCCGTGATGAGCCTGGCGCGAGTGCGCCTGCGCGCTGCGCGACGCGCGGCGCGAAATACCCCGCCTGCCTCCTGCTTCCGCACTGGCCGAAGCACACAGGATGTTAGCTGAGGTCTAGCACTGGTTTACCGAAGGGTTTGACACGAGGGATTTGCAGGAAGCGAAAGCGCTGTTAGAAGAGTTGAGCTATTGAGTGATCGAATCATTGCATCATCGGAGAAACGAGGAATCGGCGAATCGGAGAAAGAAGGGACTCTGCCATGATGAAAAAATCTCCGATTCGCCCCGTCTCCGCTTCTCCGTTTCAGTCTTGGTGAGCACTGGAGCGTTTCTCACGGCTGTAAAGTATGGATCTGCTTCTCACCGGCGTCAAACAAGGCTTCTGGCTCCTCTTGTCCGGCGATCCTGAAGTCTGGGGCATTACGTTGCTCTCGCTGCAAATTTCTCTCTGCGCGACGTTCATAAGTCTCTTGCTTGGGATTCCATTTGGGGTGTTGTTAGCGCTCAACGACTTTCCTGGCCGCCGCCTGGTGATTAGCTTGGTTAATACGGGCATGAGTCTCCCACCTGTGGTTGTAGGGTTGTTTGTCACGATGCTGTTGTGGCGCAGTGGGCCGTTAGGATTTCTCCGACTCCTATATACGCCGACGGCGATGGTGCTGGCGCAAGTGGTCATTGCCGCGCCAATTGTTATGGGGCTGACGCTCGCAGCTATTCAACAGTTGAATCCTAAACTGCGTTTACAAATCCTGGCGTTGGGTGCGTCCCGCGCCCAATTGGTCTGGCTACTGCTGCGCGAGGCGAAGCTGCCGCTGTTAGCTGCGGTGATGGCCGGATTTGGCGGCGTCATTTCTGAAATCGGCGCGTCAATGATGGTGGGCGGCAACATTCTGGGTCATACTCGCGTCCTCACTACTGCGACCGTAATGGAGACGAGCAAGGGCAACTTTGATGTCGCGGTTGCGCTCAGCGTTATTCTGTTGCTGCTGATCTTTTTTGTGAATGCGGTGTTGACGTATACGCAGCAACGGCAGCGACCCTTGTGAAACATTGCGGAGTGCGGATTGCGGAATGCGGAGGAGAAGGGCAAAGTATCTTTCCTGATGCAGCGACAGGTCCCTTCTCCCCCATGAATCCCTCGCCTCTCCTTCAGGTGCAAAACCTGCGTGTCGAAGCCAACAAGCAAACACTTCTCTCTATTGCTGCTTTGGAGATTCATCAAGGCGAAGTGTTGGCGATCATCGGCCCGAATGGCGCAGGCAAGAGCACGTTGCTTCAGTCATTGGCCTGTTTGCGCGAGCCAACGACAGGCGTCTTGCAGTTCAACGGGCAGACTATAGATCTGCACAGTCCTCCTCTAGTCTTCCGCCGCCGTCTGGCCGTGGTGTTTCAGGAACCGCTCCTGTTCGATGCCACGGTGGCTGAGAATGTGGCGAGCGGTCTGAAGCTCCGTGGTGTCGCACGTGCGGCCATACGAGAGCGAGTTCCACTATGGTTGGAACGCCTGGGCATCGCTCACCTTGCTAAGAGACAAGCGCGCACGTTGTCTGGCGGCGAAGCACAACGCACGAGCCTGGCAAGGGCGTTCGTGCTTGAGCCGGACCTTCTGTTTCTTGATGAACCATTTTCCGCTCTCGATCCGTTAACCCGTGAATCCTTACTGGAAACTTTTCACCGCCTGCAACGGCAAACGCGCGTGACTACCCTTTTCGTGACGCATGACCGGCTTGAAGCGCTACGGCTTGGGGAGCGCATCGTAGTGATGGATGCCGGTGAGATTGTGCAAATTGGGACGCCGGAAGAGGTCTTTGGACAACCAGTCAATGAAAGAGTCGCTAGCTTCGTTGGTATTGAGACTATTCTGCGGGGCCGTGTTGAGTCACAAACTGAAGGTTTTGCCGAGGTACGGGTGAGCCCGGATGAAAAAATCGCTGTCGCCTCACCAACTCCAGTAGGGACGGAAGTGACCGTCTGTATCCGGCCTGAAGAGGTCACGCTTGTAGGCGCGGAGCCGATGCATGAATCATCCCTACAACCTTCTAGCGCCCGGAACCACTTTGCGGCCAGGGTGACGCACATTGTTCCGTGGGGCGTCGCCTTCAAAGTGCATCTCGACTGCGGCTTTCCGCTTGTCGCCTTTGTGACGCGGCCATCAATCGAATTGCTTAATTTATGCGAAGGGGCGCGCGTCATTGCGACGTTCAAGGCAACGGCTGTGCATGTGATTGCGGAGTGAGCCTTGGTCGTGCTGCTTCCGGGGTGTCGCCAAACTTGTTTTTTCCCCCTACTTGTGAGAAGTGTGGCGCAGAGGCTTCACTGGCGTGATGAATAAAATCCTCTCCGTTGGCATTGCTCAGGTAAACCCCCGCTTGGGGGATTTCCAGGCGAATCTTTCACACTGTGAGAGCGCCGTGCACAGGGTGCAGGCGCAAGGGCTTGACCTGCTCGTTTTTCCTGAACTGAGTCTGACCGCTTATCATCTCTGTGATATGGTGGCGACGGTGGCGTTACGATTGGATGCTCCAGAAATCGCTCAACTCAAGGAATGGAGCTGTCAGGTTGGCCTTATCATCGGTCTTGTCGAGGAAAGCGCGGATTACCGCTTCTATCATGCCGCAATGTATCTTGCCGATTGACCTTACAATTCGTGCACTGAGGCGAATTTGTGGATGATAACGATGAAGGGAAGGAGGCGTCACATGGCGAAGAAAGTGGTGAAGGAGGCAAAGAGTGCGAAAAAGCCTGCCGCTGTGAAACGTGCGGCGGCGAAGATCGTACGGAAACCGGCGAAGAGAGCGACCGTTGCTCGGCGAATGGGTCCACAGCCTGTTGCGACTGCGGCGCCCTCATGGGTGGAAGATCATATTGCGATTCTCCAGCTCCTGCACAAATACTGTCACGCAGTTGATCGCGGCACGGCGGAAGAAGTGGCGCAACTGTTCCATGTGGACGGCGTGCTGCTGCCGCGCTTTGAGAGCGATGAGCGGTACGAAGGTCGTGCGGCCGTGCAGGAGTGGTACGCGCGCTATATGGAAAATTTCCGCGCCAAGGTGCGCTATCTCCGACATAAGATTGAGTCGCCCGTGATTGAGCTCAATGGTCATGAAGCGACTTCCGTATGTTATCTTGATGCAGATTCAATTACGCTCTCGAGCAACATTGCGAACGTAGCCTTTGGCCGGTATGACGATAAACTGATCAAAGACGGTGGCCGCTGGTTCTTTAAAGAACGGACCATCATTGTTTATTACCGTTATCCGTTAGCGATGTATTATGAGGGGCGGGGGGTGTAAGACGTGGAGTGAGAACACACCTCCCAGCGGTGTACGTTGGGACTCGTCGTGCACTCTGCTATGGAGCGCGCTTTCGCCGCGTTCTACGTCTGCGCTTGCAGGTCCGGCGCGAATTTTTATGATATAAACAAATAACGAGGGAAGGCTCCTCTTGAAGAGGCAGAGGCCATCCTGGAGCGGCATAAGCGGGAGCTCATCAATATTCCCGGGGTCAACTCTGTCGGGATGGATATGTGGGGGGTTTTGCTTGGGGTTGATCCGGATATGCCTGTGACTCTGCCGAAAGAGATCGAAGGGCTGCCGGTCAACACCTACCCGGTAAAGCCGATGGAGCCCTTAAGTCACACATTCACCACAAAAATCCGTCCCATCCATGGAGCTGGGCCTCAAGAGATAATGGACGACAGGGCAAGCAACGCTCACATTGGTCGCCTTAGCGAACGGCTCGCCGTTTTTGGTCTTCGTCGCACACATGCTATATTTTTGTGATTGTGATCCTCCTTGCCCTGGGTCTACTCCTCTTGGGAGCTGCCCCCAGTACCCCATCCCTGATCCCGTTTGTACGAAACGGACGTCTCACCGTCACAGATGCGCCGCAATCACATAAGTCTTCCTGAAGAAAGCTGGAATCCAAACAGGGTAACCCGAGGCTTCTGCTCAAGATTCCTGGATGCCTTCCTGCGCGGGCATGAGGTCATTCCCGCTCTTGCTAGAATGACGTCTGACATCTGGGTATTTGTCCTAAACAACCGGCTTTTCCAGAGAAGGAATTAGGTGCAGTCTGCATATATACTTATTTTTTTCGTCGTCTCTGCATGAAGATAGTTTTTCCTCTCTTCTTTCTCCTCTTCTTCACCTTTTCCTTTTTGCTTTCTCCCTTCCTCGCTCCCATGAGTTTTGCCGCCACCGTCGCCGCGGTGATCGACGGCGATACGATTCGGCTGAGCGATGGTCGCGCCGTGCGTTACCTTGGCGTCAATGCGCCGGAATATGGTCAACCATTTTATGAGGACGCCAAGCAGTACAATGCGCAGTTGGTCTTAGGAAAACGGGTACGGATAGAAAGCAGCGCACGTGAGCACGACGGATACAACCGTAAACTCGCATATGTGTACGTGGGAGAAACGCTCGTCAACGCAAGTCTTATCGCCGCAGGCTGGGGGCATGTCTTTATAATTGACTCCTTCCCTCGCGCGGATGAATGGCTGCGGCTTCAGCAACAAGCTCAACAGCAACGTAAAGGAATATGGCGTGATGGAGTGGGTGGACCTCTCAGAATCACCACGGTCCATGCTGATGCTGCGGGCGATGATCGACACAATCCCAACGGCGAGTACGTGCGTCTGTGCAACATCAGCGATCACCCGCTTGAGTTACGGGGATTTGCGCTACAGGATGCCGATCGCCATCGCTTTGTTTTTCCCTCTGGCGTTGTAAGCCCTGGCTTTACTGTACTCGTGGCGAGCGGCAAAGGCAGCAACTTAGTGCGCCAGGGGCGGTTGGTGTTTTATTGGGGCGCTGGGCCAATTTGGAACAATGACAAGGATACCGCCTTGCTGTTTGATCCGCGTGGAAAATTAATTGACGCGTTCTCTATTGTCGGGAAGCAGAAAGCGCGGAACCGGTTGACGCCTCCCTGGTAAGCGCGGTACCTTCCAGCCTGGTTGCTGCAATATGGCAAAATACTGAAGGAGCCGTATGAAAATCGTCGTGCTGGTGAAACAGGTGCCGGTTGTTTCAGCCATGAAGCTGGACCCCGAGACCAAAACGCTCAAACGGGAAGGCGTGCCCTTGGAAGTCAGCTCGTTTGATATCCGCGCGCTGCTGAAAGCCGTCGAGCTGCGCGCAGCGCATGGCGGCGAAGTCATAGCGCTGACCATGGGGCCACCACAGGCCAAAGCTGCGTTGGAACATTGTCTGGCGCTTGGCGCTGATCGCGGGGTGCATCTTGTTGATCGCGCGTTTGCCGGGGCAGACACCTTAGCCACTGCCCGTGCATTAGCATTAGCGCTGAAAAAAGAAGGATATGATCTTATTCTCTGCGGGCGTTACAGTACGGATGCCGAGACCGGCCAGGTTGGACCGGAGGTGGCCGAACTGCTCGATATCCCGCAAGTGACGGCGGCGTCTAAGCTGAAAGTCAACGAACGGACGGTTACGGTAGAAAGGGAAACTGATGCTGGGGTTGAGACAGTCGAAAGCGCCTTGCCGGTGCTGGTCTCGGCGACCGAGGATTTAGCACCGGAAAAGTTTCCCAGCAAAGCCGATAAGGAAAAAGCCAAAGAGAAGCCAATTCAAGAAGTGACCGCAAGCGATCTGTCGTCCGATCTGGCGCAGTTTGGCGCTGCAGGGTCACCGACATGGGTGGAGTCAGTCCAGACTGTGGATGTTGCTCGTGAAAAGAGGATTCTTGAGGGGGATATCGCTGCGCAAGTCGAGACGCTCGTGCAAATATTGCTAGACCGTGGACTCTTCGGGCAGTGGAAAGGCGCCGCCGCCGACCATGAGCCGCCCGTGCGGAAAGCGAGCGGTGGGAAAGCCGTCTGGGTGGTGGCGGAAACGCTCGGCGATGCGCTTGTGCCTGTAACGCTGGAATTGCTTGGCAAGGCGAACGAGTTGGCGGCAAAATACGGCGGCGACGTTGGCGTGGTGCTGCCGGGTTGGGGTGTTGATCAGCATGTGGCGACGTTAGCAATCCACGGGGCTGATGTCGTGTATCTGGCGCAAGACCGCCGCCTGGAACATTACTCCACGGATGTGTACACGGCATTACTGACTACAGCGATTCAGGAACGCAAGCCTGGCGTCGTGTTGTTTGGCTCGACTACTATTGGCCGCGACCTGGCGCCGCGCGTGGCGGCGCGGCTAGGGCTCGGGTTAACCGGCGATTGTATTGATCTGGACGTGAACGATGCTGGACAATTGTTGCAATACAAGCCTGCGTTTGGCGGCAATGTGGTCGCGCCGATTCTCTCGCGCACCTCTCCTGAGATGGCGACTGTGCGACCGGGCATGTTAAAAAAAGCACGACCGAATCCAGCACGACAGGCGCGCATAGAGATGCTACGGCTGGATGACGCCATTGCCAGCCGTGTCAAGCTTGTTGCTCAAACGAACACTGAGGCTGGGAAAGCAGCGGCGCTTGACTCAGCCGAGATCGCCATTGGCGTGGGCAAAGGAATTGGCGGGGCCGCCAACCTGCCAGTGATTGAGGAACTCGCTGAAGCATTAGGCGGCGCGCCGATTGCTGCGACACGCGACATTGTTGACATGGGCTGGTTGCCGAGGCAACATCAGGTCGGCTTGACGGGCCGCGCCATAGCGCCCAAACTGTACTTCGCCATTGGCATTCGCGGCGCTTTTGAGCATACGGTAGGGATTCGCCGTGCGGGTGTGATAGTCGCCATTAACAAAAACCAGAAGGCGTTAATTTTCCAAAACGCGGATATTGGCATTGTGGGAGACTATGCTGAAGTAACGCCGTTGTTAACAAAGAAACTGCAAGAGGCGAAGGCGCAAATAAAAACGTGAAATGGAGGGCGGACCAGCACCCCACTACAAGTGAGGGATGTACGAATTCTCTATGGTGTGATTGAATAGGCGTCTCGTACGATTTTACGTTGCAGCTTTTAGACAGGACGAGCGACTCCTCACGGATGAGGGCAAAGGAGGAGGTTGCGATGGCCGTCCAGGGGAACGCGGGATATTCCCTCATCGAATTACTTGTGGCGATGACGCTGTTCGCCATTGTCGCCTTCGGCCTGGCTTCTGCAGTGGCCTTGGTGACGCGCTCTGGCGTGCTCAGTGACCATCTTACTCGTGCTACCTTCCTTGCTCAGGACAAACTTGAAGCATTAGTTTCGCACGCCGACTCCTTGACGGATGGGACCGATGCGCCTGAACCGGGTTTCTCTCGGAGCTGGTTCATTTCCGCGGACGACCCGGAACCCGGCGTACACAGAGTTGAGGTCATGGTGTCGTGGGAAGGAAGGGAAACGCCAACCGTTTCCCTCACAACGGTAGTCAATGACTAGCGGACTGTCGTTTCCCAATATTCGGCCAGTCGGGCGCTTCTCTCGCGGCGTTACCTTGATTGAAATCCTGGTGACAATGGGGATAGCGAGCATCTTCTGCGCGGCATTGTATGGCTTCTATCAACTGCATATCGGCGTGTTAAAAGTCGAGACGATGCGGCTTGATCTACGGGAGAGCAGCCGGCTTGCGGTTGACTTTATGGTGCGGGAGCTCCATATGGCGGGCGCGCGTCCGGTGCGTGGGAGTTCCTGCGATCGATTCGAGCGACTGACCGAAGCAGAAGCGCAGCGAGTGACCATGCAATACGACTTTCGCGGCAATACAACCAGCGCGCCCCCCGACGGATGTCCTGACGATCCGAGCGAACGCATTTCTTATGTCTATGACAGCACGGAGCAGACGTTGAAACGCGCCACGTCCACGGGAGCGCCACAGCCGTTTATCAGTGACGTGCCCCCTGAGGGGTTTCTACTGCGCTATTTCGATAGGGATGGAAATGAGCTTACTCCGCCGCTTGCCGCGCCAGAACGGGCCGCCGTGCGCAGCCTGCGCATCGAAGTGCTGACGAGAAAGGCGCATCCTTTATCCGCAGAGCCGCTTGAAGTCGCATTTGCCTCGACCGTCTTTTTTGCCAGTCCGCCGGAGTAGTGCATCATGAAAAGCTGTCAGAGGAGAAAATCCGAAGCCGGCGTTATCTTCATTACCACTTTACTCCTCATGACTCTGCTCATGGCTCTGAGCGTGAGTGGGCTTGGCTTGAGCCGTTCTGATCTGCTGGTGTCACAAAACTTACTCACGGGAACCCAAGCACTCTGGACAGCCAGGGCCGGACTCGAAGTGGGAAAAAACTGGCTTGAGGAGAACCTGCCAGGTGCAGTGTTGCCGGTGTCTCTTGGGCCCACGGCTTTCGGCGACGGCGATTACTCAGTCACGATCGAAACACTCGGCGCCCACAGTTTCCGTCTCACTGCGGTTGGCCGTGGACCATCGGAGTCACGGCGAGTAGTAGAAGAAACTGTGCGACTGCCAGACTTCACGCCTGCTGGTGTTATTACCAGCGACCGAGATGGGTTGCACCCTGACTTCGATGACAACAGCGGCGGTGTTGGCAGACGTATCCCAGATTTCAGCGTGGATGGACGCAACCATGCTCCAGATGGGTCGCTCTCTCCCCTTTGTCCTGCAATCGCCCCCTTTGCTGCGGCGCAAGCAGCGGCGCAGCACGATTTGACGAGCGCAGCCGATATCCTGAGGCGCGAGATTGTGACACGAGCAAATAGTTTTTGTCAGGCCGACGGGAGCGACGCCGCCGGCCCCTGTACTCCAGGCTTGTTCTGGGTTCGTGGAGGCGGCGTGCTGCCGCGGTTCCACACCGGTCCGTGTGTTATGACCGATCCCACGTGTTTTCTCACTCTCGATTTATCCGCTGCTGCTTTACGCGCCCTGGCAAACCCTCCTGCAGCGCATCCGCCTCCTGCTCCTGACGACCGAGGTCCTCTCGGCCCTGGTCCTGGACCAGCACCGCTTGTTCGCCTCCTGACCGCGATGGAGCAATCCCGTCTGCAGACTGCGGTTAATGACATGCTGCAACGAGTTGCGGAACTACCGGAAGAAATGGTCCTTCATATCACAACCAGTTTACATGCAGGACGGTATGAATATGGCAGCATGCATGAACCGGCGGTTGTCCAAATTGATGACGGTGTTGGCGCCATCGAGATTGATGGCGGAGCGACCCTTGATGGCGTAGGGGTCCTGATAATTCCGCGCCCCGTACATCTTGGCAACGCCGCGTTTAATTGGAAAGGACTCATTGTTGTCACCGGAGCCGGCGATCTATCCGCCGTAGACGCCGCGCTCTGTGGTCAGGTGTTTGGGGCGGTGTTGGCGCATGATGACGCTGCTCTTGATCGTAAACTAGACTTTGACAAGGTCCAGCGTGGAGGCGGATGCGCGCCGCTCACCATAAACTATAGCTGTGAAATGGTGACGAGAGCGCTCACCACGCTCATGCGCACGGTCTCCTGGGTGGAGAAATATGGAGCGTGAAGGCGCACACTCCTGTGTGCGAAGACGCCAGGTGGACAAAAAGCAAGTCGGCCTGACGCTGCTTGAGCTCATTCTTGCGGTAAGCTTGCTGATGCTCCTTGGCAGTCTTGCCTTCTTGCAACTGAAACCATTGTTGGCCCAAATACGGCTTACTAGTGGAGCACGGCAGGTCGCGACGGATCTTCAAGTTGTCCGGGCCAGGGCGATCGCGCAAAATCGCCGTTTTCGCGTGACCTTTCGACCAGGCGGGCGGGACTATGTCGTAGATAAAGAAGACGGCGCTTCTTGGGTGCGGCTGGTTTTGCACGGGCACACCTCCGAAAGCGCCGTTGGCGCCTCGATTCCGCTTCCCCCCGGAGTAGCGATTACCGCCGTCAACTCGGGAGGGGACGTAATTTTTGTGCCGCGAGGGCATGTAGATGGCGGCATTACGATCTCGCTTGGTTCTACTGTGATCAATGACACAAAAAGAGTCGTCGTGAATCTTGCCGGCCGAGTGCGGATCGAATAAAACAATAACTAACTCTTAGCTAGCTGCTTTTAGCAATGACGGTTTTGGTCGATAAGGGAAAAGAGTTATAAAGGAAAGGGAAGCAGGCAGCCCTGACGCCGATGCGTCAGTTATCCTCTGCGGGCCATATCCGGTAAGCTACTAATGATGGTTGACAATCTCCCCTTCTCGTTCATCGTTTCGTTCACCTTTTTGTTTGGCGCTGCGATTGGCAGCTTCTTGAACGTTTGTATTTATCGCCTGCCGGATCACGAATCGATCGTGCTGCCTGCCTCGCATTGCCGTTCATGCTCGCAAGTGCTGTCGTGGTACGAGAATGTTCCGCTGCTGAGTTATCTCCTGCAACGAGGCAAGTGCCGGAGCTGCGGCGCACGCTTTTCCTCGCGTTATTTTTGGGTGGAGCTCCTGACAGCTTTCTTTGCTATCGCCCTGGTCTATCGCTTTGGTTTGACGGTAACCACTATTGGCTATTTTATTTTCCTTGCGGCTTTAGTGGCTATTACGTTTATTGATTTGGATCATCAGATCATTCCCGATGTGATTAGCCTGCCAGGCGTTGTTGTTGGGATCGTCTTTTCTCTCGTTTCTCCGGCCCTGACCCTGGGGGAGTCTGTCATCGGGGCTGTCGCTGGAGCCGGCGTCTTGTTAGCGGTCTTTTGGGGGTATTATCTCGTGACACATGAAGAAGGCCTGGGCATGGGAGACCCTAAATTACTGGCAATGATTGGCGCTTTTCTCGGCTGGCGTGCGATAGGATTCACCTTATTCTGCGCCTCTCTTGCCGGTTCATTGGTTGGCGTAACTCTCATGTTGCGTCGTGGCGCTGGCCGAAAGATGGCGATCCCTTTTGGTCCCTTCCTTGCCTTTGGCGCCGTCTGCTACCTCTTCTTTGGCGAGCAGTTGATCAAGTGGTATTTGGACCTTTTTTAGTCGGCGGGGATCCGTTACCTTGCCTGCATGGCTGGATTTTTTATTACCTTCGAAGGCGTCGAAGGTTGCGGGAAGAGCACCCAGGTGACGCTTCTCGCCCAGGCTTTGCGAGCGCGCGACTATGAGGTCGTGTCCACCCGTGAACCGGGCGGGACGCCAATCGGGCAGACTCTTCGTCGTATTCTCCTTGAGTCTGCAAGTCCCTCGCTTGCCAGGGGGACTGAACTCCTGCTCCTGCTGGCGGATCGTGCGCAGCATGTTCATGACGTGATTGCCCCCGGATTACAGGACGGGAAGGTGGTCATTTCTGACCGTTTTCTCGATTCGACTACCGCCTATCAAGGGTATGGCCGCGGCATCGATCGAGAGTTTTTAGATCGGCTCAACGTCTTTGCCTGCGATGGCTATCTGCCCGCGCTCACGATTCTGCTCGATCTTCCTGTTGAGCATGGCTTGGAGCGCGCGGCGCAGCGGCGCGGGACAACAGCGGCGGCGGACCATTTCGAGGCGGAATCCCTGGCTTTTCATGAGCGGGTGCGCGCCGGATTTTTGGCGGTCGCCCGCGCTGAACCCAAACGCGTGTGTGTGTTTGATGCGCGACGGTCTATTGCAGAGCTTCACCAGGAGATCCTGACTCTTGTCTGTTCAAGACTAGCGCACGAGATGGGAAATGACCTGTAGTACAGGCGACGTGGTCCGTGGGGCGTGAAATTTTTGCCAGAGGCTGCATCTCCATGGCGTTTGCAAGTATTCAAGGACAAGATCTCGCAGTTTCCGTTTTGAGAAATGCGCTGGAGCAGGATCGGTTGGCGCACGCCTATCTCTTTATTGGCCCTGCAGGCGTAGGAAAAAAGAAAGCCGCCGTCTCATTAGTGCAGGCTTTGCTGTGCCGGAGAGAGCCGCACAAGGGGTGTGGAACATGTGCAGCCTGCGCCTCCGTTGTCGCTGGAACGCATCCGGATTTCCTCTTTGTCGCTCCAGAATCCGGCAAACAATCGCTAGTCATCGACCAGGTGCGCGAGTTGCAGCGTCTGCTCAGTCTCAAGCCGGTGCTAGGAGGCAAGAAGATCGCCGTACTTGATGACGCGCATCTTCTCACTGCCCAGGCGCAAAGCGCGCTGCTCAAGTTAGTAGAGGAGCCGCCGGGAGACTCCTTATTGATTCTCCTGACGGTAAACTCAGCGACGCTTTCGCGCCCCTTGTTGTCCCGGTGTCAACAGATACGATTTTCGGCGCTTCCCCTATCGATAGTGGAGACTTTGCTTGTCCAGGATCATGGCAAAGATGAGACGGTTGCTCGTGCGTTGGCTCTGTATAGCCGAGGGAGCATTGGTCGTGCGTTACTGCTCGATCCCGAGGTCTTTACGGAAGAGCGTAGATATGTTGAAGAAGAATTGCCAAAAATCGGAAAAGCGCCGTTTGCATCTGTGTCGCGCTTCGCTGAGTGGCTGGTGGCAGATCGGGTGAGGAAATCCGCCACCAACACCAATAGCGAGGACGAGCGGCCAACCGGAGACCGGCTTGAGCTCGTCTTATCCTGGTGTGAAGAGGTGCTGCGGTGCGCCGTGCTTGGGCCGGAGGGCGTCGTTCGTCATCGAAATTGTCTGCCGGTGTTAGCGCCCCTGGCTGACCGTCTCGGGGTGGCCGGAGCGCTACGGCAACTCTCACTCGTCTATGATACGATACAAGCCCTGGGGCGGAATGCCAACCGCCAACTCGCCGTCGAGGATATGTTGTTGCAACTAGGGGCTGAGGGGTAGAGACTAGAGGCTTGTGGAGAAACCTTTAGATTTCCATGGCCTCTCTAGTACCAAGTCCCTAGCCCTTAGCCCCATTGAGGATCTATGCCGCGTATTTACATTACGACTCCGCTATACTACGTGAACGGTGACCCACATTTGGGCAGCGCATACACTATGCTTATTACCGATACGCTTGCTCGTTATTATCGTGCTCGCGGGTGGGAAACCTTCTATCTTACCGGCACCGATGAACATGGCGACAAAATTGCTCAGGCCGCTATGGATGCCGGCATGGAGCCGAAGGCGTTTACTGATCGGGTAAGTGCGACATTTCGCGCCGCGTGGGACGCCTGCGATATTACGTACGATCATTTCATTCGCACGACTGATGCGTACCACGTCCGTTATGTCCAAGAGGTGCTGACGAAAGTGTATGAGGCTGGCGATATCTACTTTGATCGCTACAGCGGACTTTATTGTTTCGGCTGCGAACGATTTTACACGGAAAAGGAACTCCGCGACGGCAAATGCCCCGATCATCTGACGACGCCCCAGTTGATCGAAGAAGAGAACTACTTCTTCCGCATGGAAAAATACCAGGAGCGGCTCCTGCGTCATCTTGAAGCGCAGCCGGATTTCATTCGTCCAGAGGGCTTCAAAAACGAAGTCATAGCGATGTTGCGCGAGCCGATTGGCGACCTGTGTATCTCGCGCCCGAAAAGCCGCTTGACCTGGGGAATCGAGATTCCGTTCGATCAGCGGTACGTGACGTATGTGTGGTTCGATGCGTTGATTAATTACGTCAGCGCCTTGAAATACAAAGGTGAAGACGTCTTCCAAAAGTTCTGGCCCCAGGCCGAGCACTTCATCGGCAAAGATATTCTCAAGCCGCACGGCGTCTTCTGGCCGACGATGCTGATGGCGATGGGACTGCCGCTCTACAAGCATCTCAATGTGCACGGTTTCTGGACGGTTGAAGGACAAAAAATGTCCAAGAGCCTGGGCAATGTGATTTCGCCTCTGGCAATGAAAGAGAAAATCGGCCTTGACGCGTTCCGCTATTTTCTCTTGCGTGAGAGCGTGTTCGGTCAAGACGCGGACTTTCGCGAAGAGAGCCTCCACGCGCGGTATAACGCCGAGCTAGCGAATAACCTTGGCAATCTTGTGAGTCGGACACTGGCCATGCAGGACCGCTACTTCAAAGGTGTTGTGCAACCGCTGCACGATCCACCGTCGGACCTCGATCAGCGATTAGCCACGGCGTTTGCACAGGCTGCGTCTGAAGTCGAGCACCACGTCACAAATCTCTCGCTGAGCCGCGCGTTAGAAGCTGTTTTCCGCGCGACGGATCATGCAAACAAATATATTACTGAAACCGCGCCGTTTACTTTGGCAAAGGACCAGGCCGCCTTGCCGCGCGTCGGCGCCATTCTCCACAATTTATTGGAAGCACTGCGGGTGTCTGCTCAGTTACTGACGCCGTTTCTACCAGAAACGTGCGAGAAGATTTTCGCGGCGTTAGCGCTGCCGCCAGACTTGCGGCAGGCGTATGATATCCCGTGGGGTAAGGTGTTTCCTCCTGGTCATCGTGTCCAGAAACTGCAACCGCTTTTCCCACGGTTAGGCTGATGCTGATTGATTCGCATTGTCACCTGACTGACGCGCAATTCGATGAAGATCGCGCAGCGGTGATCGCTCGTGCTCGCGCCGCCGGCGTCGGGCGCTGTATCGTCATTGGCGCGAACGGGGAATTCTCACATAACGAGAAAGCGGTGGCCTTAGCGCGCAAATACGAGGAGGTGTTTGCGATCGTGGGCGTCCACCCGCACGACGCCAAGACTATCACGGCTGAGACGTATGCCCGACTACGGGAGCTCGCGCGACAGCCAAAGGTCGTTGGCTTGGGGGAGACTGGTCTTGATTTTTACTATGACAACTCCCCGCGCGAGGACCAGCGTACGCACTTCTGTCGCTTTATTCATCTCGCTCGTGAACTGGGAGCGCCGCTGTCTATGCACGTGCGTGACGCTTATGCGGAAGCGGCCGACACGCTACGCCGCGAAGGGGAAGGACGGGTACGCGGGGTGATGCACTGCTTCACTGGGACCGCGGAAGAGGCCAGGGCGCTCCTCGCTCTTGGCCTTTTTATTTCCTTCAGCGGTGTTATCACCTTTAAAAACGCCAACAATTTACGCGCCGTAGTGAAGATGATTCCTCTCGACCGCTTGCTGCTTGAAACCGATAGCCCGCTGTTGGCGCCGGCGCCGTATCGAGGAAAACGCAATGAGCCAGCGTATGTTGTGCAAGTAGCGAAAACGGTTGCAGAAGTCAAAGGGCTGACAATTGAGGAAGTGGCCAAGGCAACGCGAGCAAATACCGAAGCGTTATTCGGAATGTAGCGCTTCATTGCATTAATGGACTAGGTTGAAGGGACAGACTTTATACAGAGATTGCTTCGCTGCGCTCGCAATGACATCTTACTCTGTCATTACGAGAAGCGGAGCGACGAAGTAATCTCTCTGGGCATCGGGATCCTGGTGGTGGAACAATAGCTCACTCGACTGACTTCTCCCGCTCACGACGAACGTCTCGCCCTTCACGGCATTCCTGGCAAATGCCGTAAATCTCCATTTTGTGGTTAGTGGCGACGAAGCCATATTCTCGGGCGACTCTTTCCTGCAACTGCTCCATTTGCGGATGAACAAACTCGATAATGCGTCCACAGCGCTCGCAGATGATGTGATCGTGATGCCGCTCTTCTTCAACATTCTCGAAGCGCGCCTGACCATCTGCAAAGTGCCGTTCGGCGGCAAGGCCGCATTCAATGAGCAGCTTCATGGTGCGGTAGACAGTAGCGTACCCCACCCGTGGATTCACCTGCCGTACTTCGTTATACAGCTCTTCCACACTGATATGCCGATTGGCGGCAAAAAACACCTGCGCGATATC